>USQK01000017.1 GCA_900556785.1 uncultured Veillonella sp. | reverse complement strand
AAGGTTTGAAAGAACAAGTTAACGCTGCAAAAGCTAAAAAACGCAAAAAATAATCTTTAATGGATTGGAAAGAGACCTTTCGAGGTCTCTTTTTTTCGTCTATTTATGGTATAATGCACAGAGAAAGGGTGTACTATGAATAACGAAAGATCACGGAAGGTTCTCATCGTGTCCGCTTCTATTGGGACCGGACATATGCAGGCCGCCAGAGCCATAGAAGAATATTGGAAAGAGAAAGAGCCACAAGCTTCCATAACGCATGTAGACTTTCTTGATACAGAAACCATGTCTGTAGAGCATTTGATCAAGGGCACATATATCAAGATGATTGACGTATTTCCTATGCTATATGATATGATTTACCGTGTATCAAAAGGGGAAAAACGTGGTACGATTTTGCAAACTGCATTGTCATACCTATTGAAAAGCCGCATGCTTAAGTTGGTGCAACAAGAAGAACCAGATGTGATGGTATTTACTCATCCATTCCCATGTGGTGCAGCGTCTATCTTAAAACGTCAAGGTCATATCGATGTACCATTAGTTGCTATCATGACGGATTTTAGTAGCCATCAATTTTGGCTATATCCACAAATTGATACATACTATGTAGCTACTGAATCGATGGTAGATGAAATGGTATCGTCTGGTATCGATGCCTCACGTATCCATGTATCTGGGATTCCAGTGCGTCGTGCCTTCTTCCGTGATGCTATTGAAGAATATAGCTTAGAGGAACCTATAAAAGTGCTCGTTATGGGTGGGGGCCTTGGATTAGGTTCTCTAGAAACGGCATTAAAACATTTAGATGAAGTTAATGGCATTGATGAAATTACTGTTGTAGCCGGTCAAAATACATCTCTTTATGAATCCTTAGTTACCCTTAGTGAATCTATGCGTACTAAGACTATTGTGTATGGATATACTACGAATATTTCGGAACTTATGAAGTCATCTTCCTTGCTAGTTACAAAGCCTGGTGCATTAACCTGTATGGAGGCTGTTACAATTGGTTTACCTATGGTGTTCTTTAATGCTATTCCAGGGCAAGAAGAGGCTAATGCAGAGCTATTAGAACAACGAGGTTGTGCTCGTTGGGCTCGTGATATTCATAACTTAGAAGATGTTGTGACAGCCCTTCTTATCAATTCACCACGACTTCAACAGATGTCTGAGCGCGCTCGTGAATGGCATGTTGATGGTGCAGCAAATATCGTAAATAGCTTAATTGAAATTCTAGATGCTACTAATACAGGCGAATCTGTTGAACTAGTAAAAGCGGAAGAGTCTATTAACTAATCTCTTGTAGTGGCTAGTACGAATATAATTAGCTGTTGGTGATGAGCGTATTTCTAGATTTGTAATATACAGATATTAGTAGCTTTATATGAAACAAAAAGCGATGACTCTTAGGTCATCGCTTTTGCTTTATTGGTATTGTTCAATATGTTCTTGTCGAATTTTTTGAAGTGTTTCTAAGAATGTATCTGTGCTT
The DNA here is from genome assembly GCA_900556785.1 of uncultured Veillonella sp. Taxonomy (GTDB): domain Bacteria; phylum Bacillota; class Negativicutes; order Veillonellales; family Veillonellaceae; genus Veillonella. The sequence continues at coordinate 25,242 of USQK01000017.1, read as the reverse complement.
TCAGCACTGTCCAACAAGTCTTTTAGTTGGTAGGAATCATCTAGGGTCACACTCCATTGGAAGGAGTCGTTATCGTCGTACACATTGAATACGATTGGCGTTTCTAAATCCTCTGGCAAATGACCGTCATCATCGGACACAGTTGCATAGGTGCCATCTTCCAAGAGTTCTGTAAATAATGTGTCATACCCATCGATATCGATAAGTTCAAAGTTGATAGTTTCATAAAAGTCTAAAACGATATCTACTGCCATGTGGACCTCCTCATGAATATATATGTTACGTTTATTCTACTGACGGCGCTTGTTACTGTCAATGGTAATGTGTAGTGTAGTATAATAAATAGCAGAATGACATAATAGGAGCATACGATGAACGTTATTAGTTTACAAAATATAGAAAAATCATATGGCACACGACTGCTGTTTAAAGATGTGAATATTACTTTCACCACAGACAAACGGTTAGGTCTTGTAGGGATTAATGGGACGGGTAAGTCTACATTTCTAAAAATTCTAGCAGCCCGAATGGAGCCTGATAAGGGGAGCATTGAGCGGAATGGTAAGGCGAGTATTCATTATTTGGCTCAAACCCCAGAGTTTGATCCAGAATCAACGTTGCTAGAAGCTGTTCTTGATGGAGACCATCCTCGTTTGCGGATGGTGCAATCTTTTGAACGCATTAGTCGTGAATATCGTGAAATGCAAGAGTCTGGTAGCGAGGATAGTAAAATATCGCGTAACTATATGAATGCGTTAGAACAAATGGATCAACAAGATGGATGGCAAGTAGAGCAAGAGGCTCGTATTATTTTAACTAAATTAGGTTTTCCTGAGATGGATCAAAAAGTGGCTATGTTATCTGGCGGTCAAAAGCGTCGTCTCGCATTAGGACAGGCATTATTATATCCTTGTGACCTATTATTGTTAGACGAACCGACAAACCATTTAGATGAAGATAGCATCGACTGGCTTGAGTCCTACTTAAGTGCTCGCCAAGGAGGCCTATTAATCAGTACTCATGATAGATATTTCCTCGACTCTGTATGTAATGGAATTTTAGAGCTTTCTAATCGTCGTATGTATCAATATGACGGTAATTACGAAGAATTTATTGCCTTGAAGGCTGATCGAGAGGCTCGCGAGGCCGCTACGGAAGAAAAACGCCGTCAGTTCTTGAAACGAGAAATCGAATGGGTACGTCGTGGTGCTTTGGCGAGAACGACGAAACAAAAGGCTCGTTTAGACCGCTATGAAAAACTTAAGAATATGGAGAAAACTAGACGTCCTGATCAAATGGATCCCATTGCTTTAAAAACGCGTTTAGGGAAAACCATTTTTGATATCGAACATTTAGAGTTCTACTTTGATGAGCGTCCTATGATTAAGGATTTTACCTACCATGTAGTGCGTCATGATCGTATTGGTATTGTAGGCCCTAATGGTGTTGGCAAGTCTACCTTTATGAATATTCTTGATGGAACCTATGAACCTACAAACGGTACTATTGGTAAGGGAGAGACCGTCCGCATTGCCCATTTCAAACAAGAACTACCAGAGTTTGATGAAGATATGCGTGTTCTCGATTATATTCGCGAAGATCATTCCTATATGGTTCTGGGCGATGGTTCTACGTTGAGTGCTGGTCAGATTCTTGAACGATTCCTTTTCACACCAGAGTTACATGGTGTGCCGATTCGTAAGCTTTCAGGCGGTGAACGACGTCGCTTATATCTATTGAAATTACTTATGAGCGCTCCGAATGTTTTATTACTAGATGAACCGACCAATGATCTTGATATTCCTACATTAGAGGTGCTAGAGGACTTCCTTGATTCCTTTAGTGGGGTCATTATCACAGTATGCCATGATCGTTACTTCTTAGACCGTGTTGTGGACAAACTCTTTGTTTTTAGTGGTGATGGTCAAATTGAAATTGTTCATGGCTCCTATTCCGATTACAAGGATTCTTTAGATGAAAGTAGTGGTGGAAAGCGCCCATTCTACATGGCTAATACTGATACATCGATTGCTTCTAAAACTGATAAAACTAACAAATCTGAAACTAGCTCTGGGTCTGATGATTCATCATTAAGTACTTCGGTAGATGGTAGTAATAGTAATAGTAATATGGCTACATTTGGGGAAGATACTTTCAAAGAAACACCGAAGAAGGGACTCAATAAAGCGGAAGAAGCAGAGTATGCTAACATCATGGATGAATTACCTAAATTAGAGCATTTAGTGAAGGGGCTCGATGTCATGATTAGTCAAGTTGCTACTGATTATGAAAAGATGCAATCCTTGATGGCTGAGCGAGAAGAGACTCAATCCCAAATAGATGCACTCACAGAACGGTGGATGGAATTAGAAGAACGCCTATAATTCCTTGTATCATGCGATTTTTTAATATCTGTTATGCAAAGGAATTACATGTGAATTTATTGATAAAAATCACAATGTATAGTATAATTTCATCGATTAACGATAACAACGTTACCTAAGTAGGAGGAACTCATGAGTAAGTACCAATTTTTAGACCGTCGCGTGCCAATTGAAGACGGAAATATTGCATTAGTACAAGATTTAACCAAATGTAAAAATTGCTCCTTATGTCGTAAAGCTTGTGCTGTAGACATGGGTGTATTTGATTATTATGATTTAACAACAAATGGGGATCATCCAATTTGTATTCATTGTGGTCAATGTGCATCTATTTGCCCATTCGATTCTATTAATGAACGCTCTGAAATTGATGAAGTAAAAGCAGCTATTGCTGACCCTAATAAAATCGTCATCTTCCAAACTGCGCCTGCCGTACGTGTTGGCTTAGGCGAGGAATTTGGTCTTGATGCTGGTACATTTGTAGAAGGCAAAATGGTGGCTGCTCTTCGTAAATTGGGTGGCGATTATATTCTTGATACAAACTTTGGTGCGGACATGACTATCATGGAAGAAGCATCTGAGTTATTAGAACGCGTTATTAATAGCGATGCAGTATTGCCTCAATTCACATCTTGTTGTCCTGCTTGGGTTAAGTTTGCGGAAACATTCTATCCAGAATTCTTGCCAAACTTATCTACGGCTAAGAGCCCGATTGCTATGCAAGCGCCTACACAAAAAACATATTTTGCTGAAAAAATGGGCCTTGATGCAAAACAAATCGTTGCCGTTGCAGTAACACCATGTACAGCTAAGAAATTTGAAATTCGTCGTGATGAAATGAATTCCTCTGCGGAATACTGGAATACACCAGAAATGCGCGATACAGACTACTGTATTACTACACGGGAACTTGCAAAATGGTTGCGCGCAGAAGAAATCAACTTTGATGATCTTGAAGATTCTGCATTCGATCCATTGATGGGTGAAGCTTCTGGTGGTGGTATCATTTTCGGTAACACTGGTGGCGTTATGGAAGCGGCTATGCGTGCGGCTTACAAAATGGCGACAGGTGAAGATGCACCTCAAACATTGATTCCATTCGAAGCTATTCGCGGCATGGACGGTGCTCGCGAAGCAGACGTAGTGATTGGCGATAAAACATTACACGTAGCGGCAGTTCATGGTACAGGTAATTTGCGTAAGTTCATCGAACGCATGCGTGCAGAAAATATCCATTATGACTTCATTGAAGTAATGGCTTGTCGTGGTGGCTGTATCGGTGGTGGTGGTCAACCACGCGTTAAATTACCGATGGCTGATAAAGCTCGTGAAGCTCGTATTGCGTCCTTGTATACTCGCGATGCAGAGGTACAAGTGAAAGCAGCTTGTGATAATCCAGATATCCAAAAATTATATGCTGAGTTCTTCGATGGCAAACCTATGAGCCATAAAGCACATCACATGTTACATACAACATTTGTAAATCGCTCTGAAGACTTGGGTCCTAATGGTGCTTGTACACCTGCTACATGCCCAACATCTGTGCCTAACTTGAAAAAGGCAGCAGAAGCAGCTAAAGCTGCAGCAGAAGCTAATAACTAATAGGTAAAAAATAGTAACAGTAATAATTAACCGTATTTGTAACAATTAACTGTTAACTGTTAACTATTGTAATTAGTTGATACATACTAAGCCCGTATGTGGCTTAAGTTAAAAAGCAGATAGTTGATAATTAATCAGCTATCTGCTTTTTTATTATTGTCTTTAGACTTGTAGGGGATGTTATGAAGAATCATAGAACTATTCATCTTACGAGTTATTGTGATCTAGAATGTTTAGAGAGTACACCTATGATACGTAAATACTATTATAGGTGTTTTCACAGAATGAGATACTATATATGCCATATACGCATAGGGGTTAAAATATAGAGCATGGTAAATTGTTTAGGAATTATTGTTAGTGTGCTATAATTAAATTATATTTATAGAAGCAATCAATACTGTTTCAGGAGGATCTTCATGGCTTTTAAATTAAAAGGAAAAGAAGAAAAATTTTTCAGTATTTTGGAAAAGCATGCTGCACTAACTTATGAAAGTGCGGAAATGATGGAACGCGTGTTTAAGGGGGATATCTCTAAGGAAGAGGCATTTCTTGAAATTGATACAAAGGAAAAAGCTGCCGATGAATTAGTAAATGAAACTGTAGAGCGTTTGCGCAAAACATTTATCACTCCAATGGATCGTGAGGATATTCAGCTTTTGATTGACCAACTGGATACTACATTGGATAATATCAAAGAAATCATGGATAAAATGGTTATGTATCACGTTGGCAAACCAAGTGATGGTGCTATTCGCATGAGTGAAATTGTTGTTAAATGCGTTAAGCATATCAACAAATCCATTGGTTATATGGGTAGTCTTAAAAAGGATCATGTGAAGGTAGAGGGGCGTGTTCACCAAGTATTGAAACTTGAGTCTGAAGCGGATAATATTTATCATGAAGAAATGGCTAAGCTCTTTACAGAGTGTACAGATCCAATTGAAATTATCAAATGGAAGGAAATCCTTAGCGCTATGGAAGATGTAATCGATGGCTGCGAAGATTTGGTTGGTACATTCCGCCGGGTAGTATTGAAGTATGCTTGATGCTCATTATTTAGTATGGCTAGTTGTATTTTTAGCATTAGCCTTTGACTATATCAATGGCTTTCATGATACGGCGAATGCCATTGCCACATCCGTTTCTACACGAGCTATTGAGCCTAAAAAGGCAATTATGATGACCGCTGCTCTCAATTTTTTGGGTGCAATGGTTAGTACCGGTGTTGCAAAGACTATCGGTGGTGATATAGTAATGTCGCCATCTCTTATCGATAGTGGTATTATTTCTGCAGCTCTTATCGGTGCCATTACATGGAATCTTTTAACTTGGTATTGGGGGATCCCAAGTTCCTCATCCCATGCTTTGATTGGTGGTATCATCGGTGCTGTGGGTTGGTCTGTAGGATTTGACGCATTGAATGAGGCGGGGATTTTAAAAATCTTTTTGTCTCTTATTTTATCTCCGATTGTAGCCATGATTGGTGGCTATATTGTGATGAAAGTATTGTTGCTTATTTTCGGTAGATTTTCTCCAATTGCTTTAAATGATCGATTTAGATCCATGCAAATTGTATCAGCAATTATGATGGCATTTTCTCATGGCTCTAATGATGCACAAAAAGCGATGGGGATAATCACATTAACCTTACTTAGCGGTGGTTTCATCGATACATTAGATGTACCGATTTGGGTAAAACTTTGTTGTGCTACTGCAATGGCTATGGGTACTGCTGTAGGCGGTTGGAAAATTATCTCTACAATGGGTACCAAGATTTTCAAACTAGAAACTATTAATGGGTTCGCTGCTGATTTAAACTCGGCGATTACTATTTTTACAGCTACATTCTTACATTTGCCTGTAAGTACTACACATGTAGTAAGTGGTTCTTTACTAGGTGTAGGCTCTTCTAAACGTATTAAAGCCGTTAACTGGGGGGTAGCAAGATCTATGGTTATGGCTTGGTTTGTAACGATTCCATTATCTGGCATCGTTGCCGCTATTGCTTATGAAGTAGGTCACTTACTATTTGGCTAATTCATATACTTTTTATTATAGTAAAAAAGACTGCAAACGCAGTCTTTTTTGTTTATCAAAATATTCTTGCTATATTGTCATATTTATAAATAATTTGCTTTTCTATTTTAAAATTCTATTTACTATATGTGTACGTGATAGTATCTAAATAGTCTAAAAATATAGAAATAAACTGGTTTGTAAATACTATATTCTATAAAAGAGATTTATCTATATTTGGCAACATTAATGTTACAATTCAAGTTGAATAGGGAAAAATACTTATAAATATGTGTTTTGTTGATTATGCATTTTACTAATAAATGAAGTTTATTACTAATTTATAGGCTGTTAAGAGGTTGTTTAAAGTGAATGGCTATTGCATACTTATGTATACGAGGTTATACTATCGGTAGAAGGAGTTTTTCAAGTGAAAAGTGAGGTATGTATATGGCATGGGGTGGAACTAGACGCGGTGCCGGGCGCCCACGTAATCCGATTAAACGTATTGGTAGAACCATTCGACTCAGTGATGAAGAGTTTCTTTCACTCAAACCATTAATTATGGCCATTAAGGCAAATAATGATAAAAAATATAGGCAACAATATAATCGAAATAGATAAAAAAGGCATTGTCACAGCATATACAACTTAATAAACTTTACATCTATTTTACAATAATCCATTTTAAAATCTTTCAACTACAACACATCTCTACTCTCTACAATATGCTGTGTGCAATACAAGCAGTACGAAGAAGGTCCCAATTTATAGAATTGGGACCTTCTTCGTATATTACATATGTAATTTTTGAAAACCTACATTAATTTAGGGGACTTAATAAAATAATAGAAAAAAGTTAATTTTATTTGTTTTTATTACCCTATTCCTATTTTGTTATATGAAAAAAATGTAAGAATAGATATAATACAAGTATATACGTGAGTAAATTTAGGAGGTGTTAGCTTGTTACAAGATTTACTATCTGAGGATAATGTATCTTTTCATTATCCCGCAGAAACGTGGGAAGAGGTAATTCGTCACGGTGGTCAACTTATGGTTGATGCAGGTTTTACTGATCCATCTTATACAGAGGCTATGGTCGAGGTTGTACGTGAAATGGGGCCATATATTGTATTGGCACCAGGTCTTGCTATGCCACATGCTCGCCCGGAAAATGGGGCAAAACGTGTAGGTACTGCTTTAGTAACCTTAGAAAAACCATTAAACTTTGGTAGCCCTGATAACGATCCGGTTTCTGTTGCATTATTCTTATGTGCTCCTAACAAGGATGAACATATTCAATTGTTGACTGATATTGCTACGTTATTTGAAGATGACGAGTTTTTAGATGCAGCAGCTGATTTTGAAAGTATTGAAGATGTACAAGAATTCTTGGCAGAGCGTTTAGAAGATCAAGAATACGTTTAGGAGGAGGCAAGTATGATTTCTGTATTAACTGTATGCGGTAATGGCATTGGTTCTAGCTTGATGCTAAAAATGAAAATTGAAGAGATTTGTGCTGAAAATGGTATTGATGCACAAGTTGAATCTATTGATTTTAATGCTGCACAAGGCCGTAAAGCAGACCTTATTGTAACTGTAAAAGAGTTAGCGGAACAATTTGAAGATAAGAATGTCGCTATTGTTCGCAGCTATATCAATAAAAAGAAAATCACTGAAGATATTCTTGATGCATTGAAACAAGCAGCTCAATAAAATGTAACAACTATATATAGGAGGTAGTGCCATGGAAATGGTATTAGAGTTCTTACGCGATGTGCTGTCTCAACCAGCACTTTTGATTGGTATTATGTCATGTATAGGTTTAATTGCCTTGAAACGTCCGTTTCATAAGGTAATGACCGGTACATTAAAACCTATTCTTGGCTACTTGATGCTCGCAGCCGGTGCAGGTGTTATCGTTAATAACCTTGATCCACTAGGTAAGATGATTGAGCATGGCTTCCACATTACTGGCGTTGTACCAAATAACGAAGCTATCGTAGCTGTAGCGCAAAAGGTACTTGGTGTTGAAACGATGTCTATTCTCGTTGTAGGCTTATTGATGAACTTATGTATTGCTCGTTTCACCAAGTTCAAATATGTGTTCTTAACAGGTCATCATAGCTTGTTTATGGCATGTCTTATGTCTGCTGTACTTGGTACAGCAGGTTTATCTGGTATGGAACTCATCCTTGTAGGTGGTTTCTTAATGGGCGCTTGGTCTGCTATCTCTCCAGCAATCGGTCAAAGTTATACATCCAAAGTTACAGACGGTGATGAAATTGCTATCGGTCACTTTGGTAGTTTAGGTTACTATTTATCTGCTTGGGTTGCTCAATATGTAGGTAAAGCTGAAGATAGCACAGAAGATATTGAAATTCCTGAGAAATGGGGCTTCTTGCGTGACTCCACATTATCTACTGCATTGACTATGATCGTATTCTACTTGATTGCAGCCTTTGCAGCTGGTTCTGAGTTTGTAGCTACCTTATCTGGTGATATGAGTCCTTACTTATATGCTGTTATGAGCGCTATGAACTTTGCTGTAGGTGTAACAATCGTATACTCTGGTGTACGTATGATCTTAGGTGACTTGATTCCTGCTTTCCAAGGTATTGCTACAAAAATTATCCCTAATGCAATTCCAGCAGTAGACTGTGCAGTATTCTTTACATATGCTCCAACGGCTGTAGTATTGGGCTTCATTAGCTCCTTTATCGGCGGTATTATCGGCATGCTTATCCTTGGTGCTGTAGGTGGTGTATTGATTATTCCTGGTCTTGTACCTCATTTCTTCTGTGGTGCAACAGCAGGCATTTATGGTAATGCTACAGGCGGCCGTCGTGGTGCTGCAGTAGGTGCATTCCTTAATGGTTTGGCGATTACCTTCTTACCAGCATTGGCATTGCCAGTTCTTGGTCAATTAGGTTTCCAAAATACAACATTTGGTGATGCAGACTTTGCAGTAATGGGTCTTGTATTAGGTCATGCATTCGAATGGATCGGTATCTATGGTATCGTAGCCATTGCAGCTCTTGTACTTATTATTCCAAACTTTATTAAAACAAAAGGTAAAGTTATTAACTACGTAGAAGAGGAGTAATGAAAACAACTGAGCCACATAGTAATGTTGTAGTTAGATATGTATTTCTGGCCATCGGTGCAATCAGTTTTGCTCTCGGTACAGCAGGTATCGTACTACCACTGTTGCCAACAGTTCCGCTTTATGTGCTAACATTATTTTGTTTAGCTCGAGGATCTGAACGATTCCATAAGATGTTTTTGGAGTCTAGTTTATATCAAAAGACTGTTGGTGCTTATGAACGCGATAAAGCGTTGACGTTGCGGACAAAGTTGTCCATTCTCTTATCGGTTAGTACAATAATGGCAATTGGTGCCTATTTTAGTCAAAATATGCCCATTGCACTTGGTGTTATGGCCTTTGTATGGATTGGTCATGTTATCGCATTAGTCTTTATTGTAAAAACAAAAAAATAAAGAATTATCTCTAATAACTCTAAATATAGCCTTGTAAGTTAGACTGCGTTGGTTTAACTTGCAAGGCTTATTTTATTGGAAAATCAATCATACATAGAGTAGATTGTGTAATGAATGGATTTTAATGAATAGAGCGCTATATATTACTGAAATTGTCTTATGTGGATTACAAATAGTAGAAACTTATATTTTTAAAGAAAAAATGAATTATTACAAAATTGAATTTGACAATGAATATCAATAATTATACTATGATAACTGTGTATATAGTAATTTATATAGTATTTGTGTATATGGTGATCGTATGAATCCACATAATCATGCAGTTTCACATGCAGGAAATTCTATGTCGAGACATACAGTGTTTGACGGTATCGATTTGATGTTCCTTGATGTGAAGCAAGAAACAATTCAATTTTATGCAAAATCACATACAAAGACGTTTGCCATAAATCATTGTGAAGAGGGGCGCATTGAGTGCAAGTTTACATCTGGTGATTATTTATATATGGGGCCCGGTGATATGTCCATAGGATGGCATATTCATGCTGATTATCAACATGAGAACTACTTCCCTACAAAGCTCTTTAAAGGGATTGTATTACTCGTAGATGTTGAAAAGGCTCAACCCGTATTAGATGCACTTGTGACTGAAGCGCGCATCGATTTGACTCAATTAGCAAATCGATTCTGTGAGCATTCTGACTTTGGTATGATGATGGAAGAGACGGAAGCGGTTCGTCAAATTTTTTCTAGCTTATATAAAGTGCCTGATCAAATTAAAGGGCACTATTTTAAGTTAAAAGTTATTGAAATTTTCTTATTATTATCTATTATTTCTACAACTAATCATGAAAAGAGAAGCTCCTATCGTAAACAACAAGTAGATATTGTAAAAGCTGTTAATGAATATATATCTACACAGTTTATGAAACGGATAACCATAGATTCCTTGTCTGATCGATTTGATATTCCTACATCAACATTAAAGCGTTGTTTTAAAGGGGTATATGGTACGACAATCCATCAATATTTAAAGGAATGTCGTATTAATGCCGCTAAGCGCTTGCTTCAAGAGTCAGATCAATCTGTTTTAGAAATTGCTAATGCTGTAGGCTACGAGAATGGTAGTAAATTTACTAGTGCATTCAAAGAGTCCACAGGTGTAACGCCTAGTGCTTATCGTAAAGTATAAATACCTTAAGCCAAACTAAACCAAGGCATGCATTATAGTGTTAGTAATATTTAAAATATAAGTGTTTAAGGCTTAGAACGGGTAGGTTATAAAACTTAATATTGTCCGAAATGTATATTTTTGGTCTTTTCGGAGTAGATATGCAAGATACACTTTGCTAACATTAAAATATAAATGATATTCAATGTCATTATGTGTTGCTAAAGTGTATCTTTTTTTATGGGTGTAAAAGATACAACATAATATATTTCATTAAATTTTAGGAGGGCACAATGAATAGGTGGGGACATGTAAAACGCAGCGTTATTCTGTCTAGTGCAGTTGCCTTATGGCTTAGTGCACCGCTTGTAGTGTGGGCGGGGAATGCGACTGTTACTACGGATGTTGTTCATGTCAAAGGTACATGGGCAGAAGAAGAAGCAAAATTGAACTCACAGCAAGTGCAAATCATTACCAAGAAAGAGATTGAAAAGAAACAGGCGAAGTCCGTCGAAGATATAATATTTACTCAAACAGGTGTATCTAGAACCGTTGATGCTATGGGCCGTGTTGGTGTATCCATCCGTGGTGCCGAAGCGCGTCACACATTAATTCTTGTAGATGGTCAACCGGTACTCGGCGATTTTGATAAGTACTCTGGTGCAGCAGACGAAGTGCAACGGCTAGGTACAGAAAACGTTGAACGTATAGAAGTTATCCAAGGTGCTGCCAGTGCTAAATACGGCTCTGATGCTATAGGTGGTGTAGTTAATATCATCACTAAAAAGGCGCAAAAGAAACCATCTTTGCAATTAAATGCAGAAGGTATGCGTCGTAAGAGCGATGGCGATGCGTTCCCATTCCAAAACTTTTTTATTCGTGCCGACTCTGGTCAAATGGGGAAATTAAAGGTCGGTTTATCTGGTAGTAAACGTGATCTTATGCCTGTTTTAGCATCCGTTAAACGTCGTGACTCCGGTATGGCTTTTGATTATGCTAAGCATAACTTCAAACCAAATGTACTTCGTTACTATGGTGATGCGGCAGATATTGGTCTTGTAGCAACTTATAATGCAAACGATAAAAATAAATTTGAAATGCGTCTCAACCGTTATACAGAAGATCTTGTACGCGATGTTAAACACTCTGACTCCGACTTAGAGCCACAACAACATTTCAAACGTACTGCGGACCGTAATACAGCAAACTTACAATGGTCCTCTCGAGCTGGTAAAAGCGACTGGACAGTTGAAACTAACTACTCCCGCATCAAAGAAAATGACGTAGCCCTCATTAGTTATACTGGTCGTTCAGCTTATGAAGGCTCCAATGAGTTACGCTATATCGATAATATCGATCACCGTCAATTAGACATTCGAGCTAATGCAAACACACAGCTCAATAAAAATCATCTGCTTAGCTACGGCGTGAGCTATGCTCGTGAAGAAGGCTCTGGTAGCCGATTGAAGAGCTCCCCTAATACAAGCACAATGTACATCGATCCATGGGATTACGATAAGAGCTTGCTAGTGGATAAACTTGACCGTCTTGTAAGACGTAAAGGCGATAACAGTATTAAGGTATATTCTCACATCCATGACTACAAATTCATCAATTCCGGTGGTGGCATGCCACAATGGGATATGGATTACGAATACTATGGTGCCGAAACAGATGCTCAAAAACCAGGTATTACATACGATGACTATATAAATTATGGTTTATCTGAAAGCCGATTAAGTGATTGGTCTAGTACATCCCCTAACAATCAACCTGTAACGGATGAGTTTAAAGCTCGTTATAAAGCTTTAGAAGATCGTTTAAAAGCAGAAAATCCTGTATTATCTGCTACACGTGCCAACATCGTAGGTGACTACTTTAAATATGGCGAGTCTAACGATCCAGAAATGCGTAAAAAAGCGCCTAAGTTAAATGGTAAAGCTTTCTTAGAAGAGTACCGTAATCGAGACCAACGATTGACTACTGGTAGCGGTTCAATCCGCAAGTTAAACGCTTATATTTCTGATACTTGGCAAGTAAATAAAAACTTAACATTATCTCCGATTCTTCGCTTTGATAATAGTAGCTTGTTTGGTTCTAACTTATCTGCTTCCTTAGGTATGACCTATAACGTAAATGGTAATACACACCGTAGATTTAAAGCCAATGTAGGTACTGGTTATACAGAGCCTGGTATGGGTGAATTGTGGTATAACTGGGAAATGTACGCTTCTAACCCTGTAGGGATTGGTGTAGCGAAACTCGGTTGGTACTGGGCTGGTAATCCTAATTTGAAACCTGAAAAATCTGTCAACTTTGATATGAGCTTGGAAGGTGAAAATAAAAATACTTATGCGCGCGTAGGCGTATTCCACAACCGCATCAAGAACTATATGTCTGTATACTTCACAGGGGACTTCATGGACTTTGCACCATACCTCAAAGGCGATGCGAAGTACCAACGGGCCCCAGATATGATTTACAGCTTTAAAAATATTGGTAAAGCAGAAATCACAGGTGTTCAAGCGGAAGTACAACAAAAATTCGGCAAATATTGGTCTGGTAAGTTAGGTTATACATACTTGCATGCCATCAACAAGAGCGATCCAAGTATGCCTCGTCAATTGCTTGATAAACCAATGCACAAAGTTGACATCGGTATTACTTATGACAATCCTAAATCCGGTTGGAATGGATCCATTTGGGGTGATTATTATATCAACATGCTTGATAGTAATACCCTTAACAATGGCGGTAACTACTGGCCAGATATCTTATCCGGTGATGCAGGCGTTTATAATAAGCAAACCTATGAAAAGAAAACATTTGGCATTTGGAACGTAATGGTTCAAAAACGATTCAATAAAAATGCCATGATGTACTTTGGTATCAACAATATCTTTAACCATCGCGATGATGACCGTGCTACACAAGAACGGGTATACCGTGTGGGCGTTAACCTTAAATTTGGTGGTGGAGACAGCAGCAAAACTACAGCAATCGGCAAATCCAAGGATGGCACAACTGTTAATGCAGTAGGGGCCAATACACCTAATGGCGCTAATGGCGAAGTAGTAAATGCTGAATCTGGTGTACAAAATGTAGCAGATGTAGTTCGTTTAACTGACTTTATTCGTTCTGATTTTGATACCACAAAAGAACGTGGTGTTACATTAGTTGGCGACTACAGAGCGCGCTGGATGGCACATGATGGTTCTAATAGACCGCAATCTCCATTTAGAGCTAACTCCGCTATCGGTTCTGCGAAAGCGAATATGTACGATGCTAATCGTCATAGCTTTGAACAACGCTTGCGCCTTGGCTTCGATGCACGCCTTAATGAGTTTACAAACCTCAAAGTTATCGGCAGTGCGACTGGTATGAGTGGTGTAGATACAAGCTGGACTCAATCTGATTCTAAAGGCTTTAATCATCAACGACTCGATACAGTGGATCTCACGAGACGCGTTAAAAAATGGGACGTATCTGTGGGCCGCTTAACAGAGCCTATGGGTGTGAGTGGCTATTGGTTCGGTCAATCTTATGACGGTGTTCGTGCCGTTTGGAATGGTCATGACTCTCAAGTTCGTATCGGTGTTGGTACTTTCAAACATAGTACCGGTATCACTGATTCTGCCTATACTCACGCAGTACATGAAGTTATCTACAGACCGCCAACAGCGGCTGAGTTAATCGGCATTAATCGCGATGAGTTCCCATACGATATTGAAAGTGCTACTAAAACTGGTTCTGATGGTGAGAAAAAATCTAGTGAAGATACAGCTGCACCAGATAGCCCTAATGGTATTTATGATTCTACTTATAAAGGTAAGACAGATAGCATTTACTTCTATCAACAACTTAAAGAATTGCAAGCTGAATATGAAGCTTATAAAGAAACCTTGGATTTAAGATGGAGTAATCCAAATCGCGATCAAGAGCTTGAAAAGGCAAATGCTAAGCTTGCGGAAACACAACAAAAACAAGCTCAAGTGATGAGCCGCTTACAAGATATTCTTGCTAAGGCATACCCTACAGATATGGCTGAGAAGAAATTCTCCCTCGATATTCCATCTGGTGGTTATGCAATGTATGAAATTACTAATAAGAATACAGGGGAAAAACTCTATAAGACCGGCGACATTATGTATAATGTGAACTCTTCTTTATACCCTGAATACTTAAAAGAAAAGGCCAAAGGTCTTATCGTATCTACTGATAATAAAGATGCTTTAGTAAATCCTAAAGCCTATGTTGAAAAACATGGTGACGAAATTAATCAATCCGTAGCAGAAATTGCTAAATATAATGCTACAGATAACTGGAGCAACTATAACAATAGTGAGCTTGATGTGGTTTGGGTTAAACAACCAGATGGCACGTTCAAACAATCTTATGATTACTATGGACAACCAGCTAGTGATTATGAATTCACTGGTTACTTAGGTGCTAAAACATATAAATACGATAGTGGTAGTTATGTATTTAGTGATTATGATGCTAAAGATGCGATTTACAAAAAGAACTTTACAATGTCCTCTAATGACTGGGGTGAAGGTAGTTCTTACTATGGTTGGGGCATGCCAAATGCATTGTTCAACTATATGTATAATCTTGAAAAGGTTGTACATGATGCAGAGTCTGAAAACAAATTACCACGTGAAGCGATTGGTAAGATCATTGGTAACTTGATTCGTACAGAAGGGGTAGTTCTTGAAAAAGATACTGTACCAGCTATTGATAAAGCTGCCTTTGTTCAATACAAGAAACAAATAGGCTCTCGTCTTGGGTTACAAGCGTGGTATTTACGCTCCTTTGGCGGTAAAACGCATACATACCTAAATGCAAATGGCAACGGTAATGATGAACATAGCTTCTCCAATGTAGCTCATGTATTCGGTATCGGTGCTAAATATCAGTTAGGTGCTAATGCATCTGTTACCGTTGATTACGGTCAAAACCGTTCCAACTTGGGTCGTTATTTAAATGGTAACACTGTATACCAACACGAACGTGGCACAGCCGACTTTGCTCTTAAAGGTCACGAAATGGGTGGTACACCACACTTCTGGATGGCTCGTCTAGATATTGGTCGTGCTGACCTAGATATTCCAAAATCTTGGAATGCGTTCATCGATTACAAATACTTTGAACATGGCTCCTTCTTTGGTGGCAATGGTACTGGCGCAGTACCGGATCGTTATCTCGACGGTATTCGCAGCTTTACATTCGGTGCTGGCTATGTGCCTCGCAAGGATTTACTCCTTGAAGCATTCTACACATTCGATGCGAAGGGCACTAATAAACGAGATACGTTATATGGTAGTGAAAGCTTTAAGTTGGGCGATTATACAAGAATTCAAGGGACCTACAGGTTCTAATGTTCAGTCTGTAAACAGGCAGAAAGGTTACTAATATGGAAAACTTAAATTATGTCATTCACTTGTTTCATAGCGGCGGATATGTAATGTATCCATTATTACTCTTGTCTTTCATGGTTATCGCTATCGCTGCAGAAAGAGCTTTCTACTATCACAAATATGCCGGTAAAACTTTTGTTGTTACCCATGCAGTCAATGAACTAGCAAAATTACAAAACTGGACAGAAATTGATAAAGTAATCAAAGAAAACCCATCTATTGCGAGCCGTATTGCAGAAGCAGGTTTAAATAATGCTTCTAGCGAGGAAGCTATGAAAACAGCCTTTGCTGACCAAATGGGCGTAGACGCAGTAGGCTTCCGTAAATATATGGACTACCTCAGTGCTACCGTTACAATCTCTCCATTATTGGGCCTATTAGGTACAGTAACAGGTATGATTGGTTCTTTCAGTATCCTCGACTCCGGTGCGGGCGCATCTGCTATCACTGGTGGTGTTGGTGAAGCCCTCATCGCTACAGCATCTGGTTTGTGCGTAGCCATCATGGCATTCATTGTGTACACAATATTTAGTCATCGTTTAGATTCTATCATTAACCAAATTGAAAATATGTGTGTTAGCATTGTTAGCGCTAAACGAGAAGGGTGGAAATAATTATGAACTTGCAAAGCTTTCGTATGAAAACTAAGCCGGAATTCATGATTATTCCAATGATTGATATCATCTTCTTCTTGTTGGTATTCTTCATGATGAACAGCTTACAAACAGTAGCTCAAAAAGCATTATCTGTACAATTACCACAAGCTACGAGTGCATCTGCACCAGCTCAATTGCCTGTTGTATTTACACTTGATGCGGAAGGACATATTACAATTGATAACAATCCAATGAGTATTGATCAAGCAGAAGCTATGATTAAACAACGGATTCAAGAAAATCCTAACGCTAGTGTTATCTTACAAGCCGACAAACGTGCAGCTCATGGTCAAGTAGTAGCGATTATGGATATGCTAAAACAATCTGGTGTTAAACGCTTGGCTATTGCAGCTGAACAGAAAGGATAACTATGGGACTAGGCATATCATGGAAAAAAGCAGCCATTATATCCGCCGTAGTTCATCTAGTTGCTCTATTTATTGCAGTTATCTTTTTCGTAGTGGTTCCAGCGATTCAAGAAATGGAAACCTATGAAATCGACCTCACACAAAGTGTTCTCGATGATGGCGGCAGTGGTCATGCCGGTGGTGGCGGTAATAGGTCAGACCTATTCCCTAAACCATTATCGGCTGATGAAGTGGCGGCAAGAACAAAGGCTGTTGTAGCAAATGTTGATCCATCTACTGCAAGAGATATTCCTGATGCAGTAGATGTACCCCCGAAAGGCGGCGAACATAAAGGTAATACCTCTGGTGATAATTCCACAGGTGGTTCCGGCCCCGGACATGGTGGCGGCTCTGGCGGTGGAAACGGTACAGGTGATGGCACTGGCAATGGTGATGGCCAAGGTCAGGGGAATGGTAAGGGTGACGGCACTGGTAAAGGTGACGGTCATGGTACAGTGAAAGCGGCCTTTGATACGGAGGGATTCCGTGCAAGAGTGCAAGACAATGCACAAATGCCTTCCATGGCTTTAAAAAGAAAATTACAAGGCGATGTGACTGTACAAGTAACACTTGATACAAATGGTAGTCTTATTGGACAAAGTATCATATATTCTACAAATGAAATATTCAATGATGCAGCAATGTCTGCCGTAGTGGCCGCAACACCATATAAAAATCCAACAGGCGAAGATATCGATATCAAGGTACCAGTTGAGTTTAGAGGTCACGAATCCTCTGATGATGAGGAAGAATAAAAGTATCTATGTAATAGATCTATTTTAGTAATATACTCATCCAAGAATTAAAGGAGCTAATTATGAAATCCATTATTTTATATTCTTCCCTCACGGGAAATACAAAAAGGGTGGCGGAAGCAATGGCTTCTGTAATGCCTGAAGGTACACTTTGCGTTCCTGTAAAAGAAGCGCCTCAGAATTTAGCTGATTATGACACTGTTTTCGTAGGTTTCTGGGTAGACCGTGGTACAGCAAATAAAGAGGCTGCAAAATTGATTGAAACCTTAACAAATCCTAACATCGTATTCTTTGCCACATTAGGTATGTATGCAGATTCTGATCATGCTCGTGAAAGTATTGATAAAGCATCTGAATTACTACAAAATAAAGAGTCCCTTGTAGATGGATTCGTATGCCAAGGTAAAATTGATCCAAAAGTCATCGAAATGATGTATAAAATGTTCCCACCTGGATCTGCTCATGGTCAAAGCCCTGAACGCGATGCCTTACATAAAGCGGCTGAAACGCATCCAGACGAACAAGACTTTGCAAATGCAAAAGAATTTACGAAATCTGTACTTGCAAAGTTGCAAGCCTAAACTGAAAGGGGATTGGAGTATGAGTTTAGCAAGTTTCTTTGAATCCATTCCGGAGAAACAACGCAATCTACAATTAGGTTTAGAATGCGATAATCCGATGAGTGGTGCATTCCCTCATAAACGGGTTGTTCATGCAGGGCTAAATGGTACCTTAGTTTCGCCAAAGGAAACACAAGCCGTTTGGGATACCTTAATGAATGGCACTCCTAAAAAGGGCGAAATGCAATGTGCCTATATTCACATTCCGTTTTGTAAGACTAAATGCACATATTGTGGCTTCTTCCAAAACGGTACGAGTCAAAACGTAGAGGACCAATATATTGATGGTCTTGTTAGCGAGTTAAAACTAGCTAGTGAGCGTCAAAGATTAAAAGATGGGTTAATCCACGCCGTATTTATCGGCGGAGGCACACCAACATCGCTATCTCCATCAAACTCTGAACGATTGCTAAAAGCAATTAAAGAATATTTGCCACTAGCTAACGATTACGAGCTTACCCTAGAAGGCCGTATTCACGACTTGATTCCTGAAAATCTCGATGTGTGGATGGCAAACGGCGTGAACCGCATGTCTATTGGTGTACAATCTTTCAACACAGAAGTGCGTCAAATGGTAGGCCGACTAGATACGAAAGAAACCGTATTAGAACGTCTAGCAGCATTAAAGGCCTATGGTCAATGCTCTGTTGTTATCGACTTAATCTATGGTTTGCCTGGTCAAACTATGGAGGTTTGGGAACAAGATTTAGCTGATTTAGTAAGCTCTGGTGTAGATGGTGCTGACCTATATCAATTGAACGTATTTGATGGCAGTGATCTTAATAAAGATATTGCAAACGGTAAGGTGCCAGCTGCTGCGACAACAGCAATGCAAGAGGATATGTTTAAATTCGGTCGTAAGTACCTTGATGAGCGTTCCTATCGCCGATTGAGTGCAGCTCACTGGAGTGCTAATAATCGTGAACGTAGCTTGTATAATATCTTGGCTAAAGCGGGCGTGCCTATGTTCCCATTTGGTAGCGGTGCCGGTGGTAACGTCGATGGCTATGGTATGATGTTACATCGTGCATTAAAGCCATACGAAGATATGGTTAATCGCGGTGAAAAACCATTTATGGCTCTTATGAAACAAAGTGAGTTACAACCCGTCGTAAATCAAGTGGTAAGCCAACTTGAACAAGGTTTCCTCAATATTAAGAGCTTAGCTGAATTAGATTCAAAATTAGATGAATTAAACTGGCTCTATAAATTATGGGAAGAACGTGGTCTTGTAGCTTACAATGGGTTACTTTATAAATTGACTGCAGCTGGTGAATTCTGGACGGTAAATCTTACACAAAGTACCTTGGAGGCTGTGGAGTATATCATGACTGGTAAAAACTCCTTTGCTATGGAAGCGGTGGCCGCCCAAGATACGAAAACAATGTCTAAAGATAATCCAAACCAAGAGGTACGTGGTATTGGTCAAGGTAAAGCTAATATTTCCGTACCAACAGATGAAGATTCCGAAGCACAACGCAAGGAAGCCCTTATAGCTAAGGCAAAAGCAGAAATCGCAAAAAGCGGTGCATCTGGTGAGTCAGCAGAGCGAATGGTTCAGGCTATGTACAATTTGAGTGCTGATGAAATTGAATATATGATGGAACGTATGATGTCTTAACCTGTTATATTACACCTTATATCTAACAACCTTTCTCACATACAACATATACTAAATAAGACAAACTACGTGACATACAGTACACTTTGTACTACAAAGTAGCCCCAGACCATGGTCTGGGGTTTACTTTTTATAAGGTGAAAGGTATTCTGTAACTATAAGAAGTAATATTGTTGTATGAATAGTTATGTTTTCGGAGTCAGGAGATTAGTATGAGTACATTTCCTCAAAAACATATAGATATTGTTGGCATAGGTGCCAGTACATTAGATCGATTTATCGTCGTCGATCATTATCCTACAGGCCGTGAGGTACAACAAGTCGTATCGTCTACTACAGATGGTGGTGGACCAGTGGCTACAGCACTAGCGGTGGCAGGAAAATATGGTGCCCGTACCGCTATGATTGATAGCATTGGTGATGACATGGTAGGCCGTCATATATTAGATGACTTTGAAAAATACAATGTTAATACAGAGGCAATTCAAGTTGAACGCGGTGCTAAGAGCGGTGTGGCAACAATCCTCGTAAAACAGAGTACTGGTGAGCGTGCTGTATTTTTTGAACGGTCTACTGCAACTGAGCCTGAGTTTTTAGATACCCATAAGCAGCTCATAGGATCTGCCTATATTCTGCATATCAATGGTCGACATCGCCAACTCATGCGCTCTGCTATTGCCGTTGCAAAAGAGGTAGGCACTATTATTTCTTTAGATGGTGGTGCTCAGCGTTACGATGAAGACATGAAGCCTATTACAGAAGCCAGTCATATCGTTATCGTAGCTCGTGATTATGCAGAAAAATATACGGGCACAACTAATCTAGAAGATGCTTGTCGTATCATTCATGAACGAGGTGCATGTATTGCAGGTGTTACAGATGGTGCTAATGGCAGTTATTTTGTATGGCCTGATGGAACATTTTATCGATGTGAACCATTTACTCAAGCTACCGTAGTAGATACAACGGGGGCTGGGGATAGCTTCCATGGGGCTTTTTTAGCTAATTTAGTGCATACAATTAATCATATGAAGGGGCAAGACACAACTTCGACGACTAAGCATGACCGTGCATCTATACATGCTGTAGAGTTGCTAAAAGCTTGTGCGCATTCCGATTTAGAGAAGGCTGCTATTTTTGCATCTGCAGTAGCTTCTTTAAATACACAAGGCATAGGCGGGCGCAGTCCACTACCAACGTTAAAGTCAGTGCAGGAACTAATAGGATAGGACTATAGTTATGTGGAAAAATACTTCAAAAAATCAAGTTCAGCAATATATGCAACAAAATCCTTATCGCCTATTAGCCCTTAGCTTTTTGGCTACCATGACTATAGGGACGATATTACTCATGTTGCCCATATCAAATGCTCAAGGCCATAGTACAACGCTTGTAGATGCAGCTTTTACCGCAGTATCTTGTGTTTCTGTAACTGGATTGTCAACAGTAGATACCTATCATCATTGGTCCTTGTTTGGCAAAATCGTCATGGTAATCCTTATCCAATTAGGTGGATTGGGGATTGTTTCGTTTACCACTATTATTGCTCTAGTATTAGGGCGACGGGTAGGTCTAAAAAATCGCGTGCTTTTGTCAGAGGATGTAGGGCAAGATGGCATGAAAGGGCTTCTACATATTACGAAGAAACTAACTATTTATACCTTCTGTGTTGAAATTATTGGTGGTATTATCTATACCATTCAGCTATATCCCTATATTGGTGATGCTGCTTTATATACGGGGATTATGCAATCTATTTCCAGCTTTTGTAACGCAGGATTTATATTCTTTGATAATGATCTACCTTATGCCATGGTGGGAGATGTATTATTTAATATAAATACAATGGCTCTTATTGTAATAGGTGGTTTTGGTTATCTCGCAACTTTTGATATTTGGTCGCATCGCAAGCTACGACGTTTTGTAGATTTAAAACTACATACAAAAATAATGTTAGTTGGCACAACGGCTCTCATCCTTTTAGGGACTATTATTTTCTTGGCGGTTGAGTGGACGAATCCCAACACTTTTGGTCCTTTACCTATATGGAACAAGGTCATGGCCTCTCTATTTCAATCGATTACACCTCGTACAGCAGGTATTGCTACTGTAGATTATAATGATTTACATCCAATTACCTTGTTTATTACCATCATTTTTATGTTTATTGGGGCAGGTCCAAACTCCACAGGGGGCGGAGTTAAGATTAGTACCATTGCTGTCGCTTTTCTAGCATCGCGTACATTATTTAATAACCGTCCTGATACAGAGGTTTTTGAACGTCGCATATCGTTGGTTACTGTACTTAAGGCAAATGGGATAATCTTTTTATCGATCCTTCTTGTTTTACTTGCTACTTGCTATTTGGCTTGGGATGAGCCGTATAACTTTATTCGACTACTTTTTGAGGTAACTTCTGCCTTTGGGACCGTAGGTCTTACAACGGGTATTACACCTGATTTATCTGAAAGTAGTAAATGGGTGTTGATGCTTGTCATGTTTACGGGTCGTGTAGGGGTTATGACTGTTATTGGTACTTGGGCGTTAAGAACGGCACCGACTAAACCAATTAGCTATGCAGAAGAGAGTGTATTGTTATAAAAACAGATTAGATTGAATATAAAAGGGGGCATATATGAAACATAAAACGATAGCAGTAATAGGTCTTGGTCAATTTGGTGGCACTGTTGCCAAGATGTTAGCTTCCATGGATCATGAGGTATTAGGTGTAGATATTGATCCAGAAGTTGTACAGAAAATTTCACCATTTATAACACATGCTATAGTTGCAGATACAACTGATGAAGAGGCAATCAAAGAATTGGCCCTAAGCCAGTTTGATATGGTTATTGTGGCTATAGGTGGAAATCTTCAAGCTAATTTAATGACAGCTATGCTTCTTAAAGAATTAAATGCACCTAAAATTGTGGCCAAGGCTGAAAATAATATACAAGGCAAAATGCTTCATAAAATAGGTGTAGATCAAGTGATTTACCCTGAATACGATATGGCATTACGCCTCGTACAGTTTTTAACTAGAGACCATGTGATGGATTATTTACAACTATCTAAAAATATTAGTCTCATAGAAATTAAGGTGCCAACATTCTTGGTGGGGTCTAACTTAAAGGATTCTAATTTGCGTGAGAAATATAATCTTAATGCAGTAGGCATAAGACGCGGTGAAGATTTAGAAGTTCCACCAAACCCAATTACCATTCTCGGTGAAGATGATAAATTATTAGTAATTGGGAATAATTCTGATTTAGATGCATTAACGGTGTAGTAAGTATACGAAAGAGATATAATTATATCGAAAAAATGTGATACAATAAAAATAGAATTCAGTATAGGCCATACGTATTCGTATGGCCTTTTTAGATAGAAATGAAGGTTAGTATGACAGAAGAACAATACATAACAGCGCTGACCAATAACCCCCATGGAATTCGGAATATTCCAAACCCTACAGAAGCAATGCAACTTACCTGCGTAACTCAAAATGGCATGTTGTTGCAATACATTAAAGAACCTACCGAAAAGGTTATTGAAATGGCGCTTTCACAATCACCACGAGCCATACAATTCGTGGAACATCCTACAGAAGAACTATTACAGTCCTTGGTGGAAAAAGATTGGGCTATTTTAGAATATATCGACAACCCATCTGATGCAGTTGTTCAATCTGCACTCAATCAATCTGGGTGGGCTATTCGCTATATTGCAAATCCATCTGAAGCACTGCAGTTAGAAGCTGTAAAGTCCAACTATGATGCTTTGCAATATATTAAGGAGCCTAGTGAAGCCGTACAATTGCAAGCGGTTAAAGAGAATTACTTGGCATTACGTTATATTGATGAGCCTAGCGTAGCCGTATTAGAAGCAGCAGTTAAACAAGACTCTCAAGCGATGCGACAAATTACAAAGCTTACAAAGGACTTGGCATTGCACCTATTTGGTGTAAGTGCTGCCACACTAGGGTATATACCAAATAATTTAGGTGTCACTGTGGACGAAATTAAATCGATCATCATTAGCGCCATCTCTAGTGATACAGCTGATGAAGACTATATTCGTGAATTGATTAACAACCAAGCTATCGGTGGTCGCCAATCTAAATGGCATATCGACCTATTGTCACTTATAGACGCTTATGGAACTAGGGCTGTTAAGAAAATTGCAGTCAGTGAATATTTGAAGTATTAGAAATGGAGACACAATGAACTTTATAGATACAATGGCAAGTGTAGAATTAGTGCTTGCTGCTAATCAAGTTCCTTTGCTCGTTGGTGAAACGGGCATTGGTAAAACATCTCTTGCGGCACGCGTAGCTACTGTGCATGACTGGGAATTGGTAACCATTGATGGAAATCTTTTAAAAGAAGGTGAAATTGGTGGTTTACCAACTGTAGAATCTGTAACACATACAGATGGTCGTGGTAACACACATTCTGTAAAGACTACAGTGTATGCTGTACATCATACGTTGGAACATGTGGCGCAAGCTGTGGATAAAGGTCGTCAAGTATTACTATTTATCGATGAAATTAACCGTGCTGAACATGCAGTACAACAGGAGTTAATGAATCTTATCTTGAATCGTGAAATCAATGGCTTCTCTTTAAGTGATCAAGTGCGTATCATCGCCGCTATGAACCCTGAGGATTCTTTTGACTACCAAACAATTGATATGGACCCGGCACAACAAAACCGTTTTGTATGGCTTTATATGAATGCTGATTATATGCAATGGATTGACTGGGCTATAAGTGCTGGTATTGAGGAAAAAGTTATCGAATTCATTTCTTCCTATCCAGAGTATTTAAATCAACGACATGAAGATGATATTGATGCGACACCACGCTCCTTTGAACGCGTATCTGGCCTGTATACGATTTATAAAAACCAAGAAGATTCAGCCTATAGTCGCGATGTATTTATGAATGTTATCCGCGGTAACGTAGGTAAACTCATTGCTGAGGCGTTTGTAAACTTTATCGAGTCAGACCAAGAACCACTTATTACCTTTGATGATGTATTGGCGGCAGTTTCAAAACCAAGAGCCATTTTCAGAACTATT
>USQK01000016.1 GCA_900556785.1 uncultured Veillonella sp. | reverse complement strand
CGAATTTTACGCCTTCAACAGCTTCGTCATAAACCCAACCACATACTACGCATACGTATTTTTCCATGAGTATTTCCTCCTTCACTTGAAAATTATTGTTTAATGTTTATCTTTTATAATTCAGATACTCTATCTGTAATGTAGTATATCAAAGATATCGAAACTTTTCAATACTCATTTTCTTAATTTCTCATTTTTTCTAATATTTAAAAAGCATATATGATATGCGGATTTGTGCTACATTATAATTTGAAATGTATTATCATTTAGACTAATTATGACCTAAATTTACCTCAATTCCTTTCCCTATTGCTACTCATCTGTCAATATATCTATTAATATAAGTAATGGCCATTATTATACCGATAGTTTTTAAGGTATTAACTAAAATAAGACCTAAGGTGTACATAATTTATATATTATACTATTATATATAGAAGAGAATATTGTTATATTATTTATTCTAAAAGAACTTAATTAATAACTTATTATATAAGTATGTACTTATGAACTCTTACTTCTCTATGCAATATAATCATAATAAGAACTTCACGATCTTAATATGAAATATTGATCAGAGAAATCGTCATTTATATTGTTATCATAGGAGGATTTATGAGAACAGCTTTAACAGAACTTTTACAAATCGAATACCCTATTATCCAAGGCGCTATGGCTTGGGTATCTGAACACAAATTAGTATCTGCCGTTGCTAATGCTGGCGCAACAGGCGTTATCGCCCTCGGCGGTCGTGATGCAGAATGGACTCGCAATGAAATTCGTGCATGCAAAGAATTAACAGATAAACCATTCGGTGTTAACCTTATGTTGATGGCTCCTAATAAAGATGAGTTAGTAGATGTTATCATCCAAGAAAAACCTGCTTTTGTAACACTTGGTGCTGGTAATCCTGTACCATATATCAAACCTCTTCAAGAGGCTGGTATCAAGGTTATCCCTGTAGTTCCTTCCCTTAAATTAGCTAAACGTATCGAAGAAGCTTGCATCACGACGATGATCGTAGAAGGTATGGAAGCTGGTGGCCACATCGGTAGCCAAACAACAATGTCTTTAATGGAAAACATTTTACCTGAAATCTCTATTCCTGTAGTAGTAGCTGGCTCTATCGTTGATGGTCGCGGTCTTGCCGCTGCATTACTCATGGGTGCACAAGGTGTACAAATGGGCTCTCGCTTCTTACTTGCTGAGGAATGCCAAGCACACAAAAATATGAAAGAAGCCATTATCAAAGCTACAGATACTGATTCTGTTGTAACTGGTCTTCTCTCTGGCCACGGTGGTGTTCGTAGTTTAAAAAATGAATTTACTACTCGCTATTTGGCCGCAGAAACTGATGGCGTTACTACCCCTGAAGAACGGACAAAAATGTCTCAAGGCACTAATAAACGCGCTGCTATTGATGGCGATGTTGTAAATGGTGCTGTACAAGTCGGTCAAGCATTGAATCGTCTTGTAGCTATTGAGCCAGCTCATACAATCGTTCAATCTGTAATGAACGAAGCTATCATGTCTATTCGTAAGGCTCAACGCCTTCTTGAAATTGTTTAATGAATTAGGAGTACCATATGTTACCATTTCATGGAAAATATCCAAAATTAGATCCTAAAAGTTGCGTCATGCCCGGTGCAGAACTTGCTGGTGATGTAGAACTTAAAGAATATGCTTCTATTTGGCAAAACTGTGCACTTCGTGGTGACGTAAACAAGATTGTAGTAGGTCGTTACTCTAATGTACAAGACAACTCTGTACTACATGTAGACGACGATAAAGCATGTATTCTTGGCGATTACGTAACAATCGGCCATGGTGCCATCGTTCACGCTAGCACAATTGAAGATAATGTTTTAGTTGGCATGGGCGCCATTGTATTAAGTGGTTGTCATATCGGCTCTGGATCTATTATTGCAGCCGGTGCGGTAGTAAAAGAAAACACTGTCATCCCACCTAACTCTTTAGTAGTAGGCATTCCTGCTCGTATTGTTCGCACAGATGAAACTCAAATCGAACGTATTCACAATCAAGCTTTAAAATATAAACACTTATGGACTATTGAATACGGTATGCTTCCAGATGCAGGTGGCGAAGAATACGATAAAAACGCTAAAATCGTATAATTACATATAATAAAAGCGGATAGTTGATCACAACTATCCGCTTTTATTTTTTATTCACAAGCTTAATTTGCCTTTATACAACTAAATATCACATTATAACTTTATAGCATTTCAACGAAATAAAAATATATAGCCATACACATTTATAAATACTCTACTTAATAACTATTTACTGGTCTTTAATTTAGCCTGAACAATTTGTTCTACCATAAGTGCTGTTCCCATGGTCAATGCTATAGGGAACAACATCTCTACAGAAAACCTAGATAACTCAAGCATAAATACACAAGATGTCATCGGCATCTTTTGAGCAAGGCCAAGGAATGCTACGGCACCGATAAATGCTGCCATACCTAATGATATAGGGGCAACAGCAATAGACCAAATGGTACCAAATACTATAGCTAGCGTACTTCCCAACATCATAGATGGAGTAATACGGCCACCATACGCACCTGCTGCTAATGCGAGTAGTACCGCTACCCACTTAGAACCAAATAATCCTAGAGCATAAGTCCATGTAATATCATTAGTAAAGGTTAATTCGTTCCCAGCCTTACCATTCCCTAAAATTTCAGGGAAATACATAGCTAACGCACCAATAATTGTAAACGCAACGATAGATATTGGGATCATAATAGGACTGCTACGATGAATAGAAGGTAACTTACCTTGAGTAATATTAAATAGAACCACACCTAAAGCAACAATAGCGCCTAAGGCAATAGAGAATTCTACATAGTGACTGCCCAAGCTAGGTTGAGCCATTGTATATTGAATAACATCCCCTACACCCGCCTGTCTCGTTACAAAGGTTGCTAATCCACAGCATACAAGAGCAGCACTCATAGCCCGTATATTCCATGTAAGAAGCAATGTTTCTAACGTAAAAATCGCTGCCGATAACGGTGAATTATAAACCGCTGCCAAGCCAGCACCTGCTGCACAAGCAATCAATAGTTGGCGAGCTTCTTGTTTTATGTCAAAGTGCTTAACTAAAAAAGTTGTAATCCCCGCACTTGCTTCACGAGGGGCTACTTCTCGCCCTAAAGGTGAACCTATAGCTACCGTAATAATTTGTAAGGTTGCATGTAAAACAGTAGTGATAGGATTCATATCCATCTTACCGGAAACCGCAGTTTTAATATCTACAACACCTTTACCATATCGGTGAATAAGAAACCAGCCCACACCACCTATGAGACCACAAATAATAAGTGGTATCAATCGTTCTACTGGGGATACTCGCGCTACAGCAGCACCAAAGCTCATATGATCTGCAGAAGAATAATGATATACAAAATGCTGAATACTATGCATTAAATGTGTATAAGAAGCCCCTACTAATCCCGCTATAAATCCAACAACAATTATGAGACCTATTAAACGTTTATCAAATGCCATACCTACTCCATTGCTAACACAACTTCACCAGTTTCTAATGTTTTCTTAACATCTATAATACGTTGATTAGATGAACCTCTAAATCGTAATGCTGGATCTTTAAGTTCATCTACAAATCGACCATCTACGAGGATATCAATTTCCTGTAATAAAGCACTTCGCAACTCATCCTCTAAAATATCATCTATTTCATATCCGGAATAGGCCCAAATTTTCTTTTCCGGTGCAGCCCCTCGTACAGCTCTTACTACAGGTAATAAACCTTGTACATTTTGGAAAGGCTCTCCACCCAATAAAGTTAAACCTGAGCAGTTAGGATTCTTAACATAAGAGACAACTAGATCTGTTTCAGCTTGTGTCCATACTTTACCAGCATTAAAATCTTGGTATTCTTC
Source organism: uncultured Veillonella sp. (assembly GCA_900556785.1). Lineage (GTDB taxonomy): Bacteria > Bacillota > Negativicutes > Veillonellales > Veillonellaceae > Veillonella. Next base: position 23,579 of record USQK01000016.1, on the reverse strand, counting down.
GTTAAAGCAGTTATAACAACAATGCGTACATCCAGTCACAAAGATAGATGTACGAATTCCTTCTCCATTGGCAATATCATATTGTCTTATTTGCCCATATCTCATAATTACCTCCATAGTAGTGCCTATCAAATGATCAACACTATATAGATATATTTCAATTTTTCACATGTATAGTAAAAGCTGTGCCCTAGGCACAGCTTTTACCATGTATAGAATTATAATAATAGCAGTGATGCTATCTATTATTAGATATGCATTACACGATCTTTAATTTCTTTCGTACGGCCTTCATTCCAGAAGTTCTCACCCAAATAACCACAAGTACGACGAATAACAGTTAATTTATCACGGTTTGTGTTATGGCAACGAGGACATTCCCACTCATTATTTTCATTGACCTTAATTTCACCATCAAAACCACATTCGTGACAGTAGTCAGACTTAGTATTAAATTCAGCATAAGAAATATGGTCATAAATATATTGAATCATAGTTAAAACGGCTGGAATATTATTAGTCATATTTGGAATTTCTGCATAGGAGATACAGCCGCCTGTAGATTTCTTTTGGAACTCAGATTCAAAGGCAAATTTATCAAATACATTAATCTCTTCACGAACATTTACGTGATAGCTATTAGTGTAATACCCTTTATCTGTAATATCTTCAATAACACCAAAACGGGCACGGTCTAAAGAAGAGAACCGATTTGTTAAGCTTTCAGCAGGAGTACCGTATAAACCAAAGCCAAGATTATGTTTGTCATGCCATAGGTTAATAGCATCGTTTAAACGATCCATAATTTTCATTGCAAATACACGGCCTTTTTCACCTGTATTGGATTCGCCTGTAATCAATCGAGTTGCTTCATAAATACCGATATAGCCAAGAGAAATCGTTGCATAACCACCAGTAAGGAAACGACCGATTTTTTCTCCTTTTTTAAGGCGTGCAATGGCGCCATGTTGCCAGTGAATTGGAGACACATCGCTCACTACATCTTTCAAAAGATTGTAGCGTAATAACAATGCTTTTTCTGCTAATTCAAGACGTTTATCTAAAATTTCAAAATATTTTTCTTCACTACCACGAGCCAAAATGCCAATTTGTGGCAAGTTTAAGCTTACAACGCCCATGTTAAAGCGACCATCAAATTTATAGTTTCCTTTTTCATCCTTCCAAGGAGATAAGAAAGAACGGCAACCCATTGGACTAAATACATTCCCTTCATAGTTTTCCTTCATCTTCTTAGCGGAGATGTAATCTGGGTACATGCGTTTAGCAGTGCATTGTGCAGCGAGCTCAGTCAAGTAATAATATGGACTATCAGGCGTTACATTATGTTCATCAAGAACATAAATCAATTTAGGGAATGCTGGTGTAATATATACATCAGCTTCATTTTTTACACCTTTAATGCGTTGACGCAAAATCTCTTCTGTAATAAGAGCAGCTTCCTTAGCATATTCATAATCAGGTTTAAAATACATGAACAACGTAACAAATGGAGACTGACCATTTGTAGTCATCAATGTATTGATTTGATACTGGATAGTTTGAATACCATCCTTAACCTCTTTACGCGTACGTTTCCATGCGATTTCACGAGCCTTTTCCATATTTGGCTCCATACCGTAAATCTCAACTTGTTCTTCAATAACATTGTTAAGAATCTTTTCGTAAGACTTACGTACAAATGGTGCCAAAATGCGATCAATGCCATTAATACTTTGACCGCCATATTGCCCAGATGCAACTTGAGCAATAATTTGTGTTGTCACCGTACATGCAACCTGGAAAGATTTAGGTGTATCAATCTTCTTACCATTGATAACTGTACCATTTGTAAGCATATCTTCCAAATTGATTAAGCAACAATTAAACATAGGCTGGATAATGTAATCCATATCATGGAAGTGAATAGCACCACTATCATGGGCCTCTAAAATATCTGTAGGAATTAACTTACGACGCGCGATATCCTTAGATACTTCACCGGCAATTAAATCACGTTGTGTAGATACAATCGCAGCATCCTTATTAGAGTTTTCGTCGAGAACGCTAACATTACTACGGTCTAATAAACCAATTACATCATCATCTGTAGTATTTTGACGACGTTTAAAAGCTTGAACAGCTTTGTAACCTTCATAGGCACGTGCCGTTGCAGGATTATGATACTCAATCAACTTATAATACACTTGATCTTCAATAGCATAAATTGTCATGTCCTTTTGGAGCTTTGTAGCATATTCTTCAATTTCATCAGCGATACGCTGTGCCAACCCCTCTTCGTACAACCCTGTACTACTATGCTCGGCTTTTTCTATAGCCAAAGCAATTTTGTTTTTGTCGAAAGGTACCTTTGTACCATCCCGTTTAATGACCTGCAACATATTGGCAACCTCCCCATTTTGTTACCGCTGAAATATATGTTATGACAAAGAAAAAAGTATGGTATACCATACTTTTATAAATTTATATGTAAAAATGTAAAGAATTATTAGTAAACTCTCTATTTTTACCGCTAACTCAGTATACTATATATGGTGGTTGTTTTCAAGAACAAATACTATATAAAGTAAAAATAGGTTCTTTCAGCCATGCTAATATAGCATGAATAAAAGAACCTATTTAAATTATAATGTAAACCCAAATAGACGAGTCAAGAAGTTAGATTTTTGACCTACCCAACTAGAAGGAACAGTAGGATAGAATGTGCGATCAGCTAAAAGATCGCGCTCATTGAGATGAATATTTGGCAACAAATCTTTTTTGTATGTACTGTCTAATTTAGAAATAGCTTCTACATACCCTTGATGCGCTTGTACATCACGTTCACTACAATAACCAGTGCCAAAGAAGTGAATTAATCCATTACGATATAGTTCGATTGCTCTATGATAATTAGCATTACTATGATTAAAGGATGCCATGTTACATTGAATTAAAATTCCTTTATCTACCCATTCCAATAACTGTTCTGGTTTTGTAAATAATTGGCGATGCGTTTCTACTTCACTAATGATAGGAACAATGCCCATATCTAGTAAGCTTAGCAACCATGCATTAATATGGTGAACCTTACTATTTTCAGGTAATGCTACTAACATAAAATGGCTATTACCCAACAAATACTGATTGCGATGAGCAACGATATATTCAACCATTTCATCACAAAGTAAAACGCGAGCACCACTGTGAATAGTAACATCTACTTGTTGCTCACCTACCGCAAGTTTTACATCATTCAATGTTGTTTCCATTTCATCCCAAGTATTCATATCCATAGATACTGTCACATCAGGAGTACTGAAAATATCTGTAATTCCTTGTTCAGCCAAAGATTTTATCATTTTTACTGATTCTGCCATTGTTTGTGGCCCTTGAGGCCCTAACACAGCTGGCAAAATGCAACCATGTAAGTCAACCACGCGATTCATATTCTTTCCCTTCTACTTACGATAACCCCTTACAGATATCGTTCTCTTTATAAATTTCATGTTGTTCTCATTTGTTTTTCATTTTCTATTCATGATTATATCAAGGGAAAAGTCGCTTGTATAGTGATTTTTATATAAAAATAGATAAATTATAATTTGTTCATTTAATACATTGTTTATATTTTCATGTTGCCTTCATTAAAAATACCTCATAATCGCTAAGATTATGAGGTATTTTTCACTCATCTGTATATTATTAACAATTTAATTTTTAAATGTACTTCTCTTATACCTGATATAATAGACTAATTTTACCACTAAAATACCAATAAAAATACCTACTGTATCTATCAAAATATCAGAGAACTGAGAGCTACGGCCTGGTGAAAATCTTTGTATAAATTCATCAAGACTAGCTATCAACATTCCTAAACCTATAGTCTTAATTACGGTACCATATGTAATATATCGACGTAGAATCGTATATAAAACACTACCAAGGATTGTAAACTCTGTGAGATGTGCTAATTTTCGAACAATCCTATTCAAGGTCCATATATTTCCATGAAAGCCTAATTTATTTGCTATAGGAGTCAAAGTCTCTGCAAAAAGTAAACTAAATCCATCTGATGATCCACCATTCTGCATCGAATTATCCCATATAAAAAATACTATTAGCCCTAACAGGATATATAGTATCCAACGTTTCATACTACTCTCCTAAACGCCACAATACATATACTTATATTAATCGCGGTCAAAAATGTCTCTTGTGTAAACTTTATCCTTCACATCTTCTAAACTCTTATCCCAACGGTTAGCTACTATGACATCACTAACACGTTTAAAGTCTTCAAAGTTACGAATCACAGGGGAATTAAAGAAGTCTTCTGCATCAAGAGTCGGTTCATAAACAACTACTGCAATCCCCTTAGCTTTAATTCGTTTCATTACACCTTGAATTGCAGATGCTCTAAAGTTATCAGAGTTCATTTTCATAGTCAAGCGATAGATGCCAACAATTTTGGGGTTCTTTCCTATAATAACATCTGCTACATGGTCTTTACGAGTTCTGTTAGCATCTACAATAGCAGAAATTAGATTTTGTGGAACATCATTATAGTTAGCTAATAATTGCTTAGTATCTTTTGGTAAGCAATAACCGCCATAACCAAAGGATGGATTATTATAGAAGTCGCCTATACGAGGATCTAAACAAACACCATTAATAATCTGGCTTGTACTAAGGCCACGAACTTCGGCATAAGAATCTAACTCATTAAAGTAAGCAACGCGCAATGCTAAATAAGTATTAGCAAATAATTTAATAGCTTCTGCTTCCGTAGAATCCGTATATAATTGAGGCACATTTTCTTTGATGGCACCGTCAGCTAATAGTTGACCAAAACAACGAGCTCTTTTAGAGTCTTCTCCTACCACAATACGGGAAGGATGTAAATTATCATATAAAGCTTTACCTTCACGTAAGAACTCTGGAGAGAAAATCAAGTTCTCCGTGTCGAATTCTTTACGCATTTGAGCGGTATACCCAACTGGTACTGTTGACTTGATAACCATAACAGCATCTGGATTGATATCTAATACTGTTTTGATAACTTGCTCTACAGAAGATGTGTCAAAGAAATTCTTTTGAGGATCATAATTAGTAGGAGTCGAAATAATAACATAATCAGCACCTGTAAAAGCCTCTACAGGATCCAAGGTAGCTTTAAAGTTTAATTTTTTTGTAGCCAAATATTCTTGCAATTCTGCATCTACAATAGGTGACTCTTTGCGATTTAACATTTCTACCTTTTCAGGAATAATATCGAGGGCTACTACTTCATTATGTTGTGCTAATAAAACACCATTTGAAAGGCCTACATAGCCGGTCCCAGCAATTGAAATCTTCATTTATTTGCCCTCCGTCATATAAAACTCTTTATACCATATAGCAAATTTCCGTAGCCCTTCACGTAAAGATGTATTCGGTTTGAATCCAAAATCTTCTTCTAGAGCACTTGTATCTGCATAAGTGACAGGTACATCACCGGGTTGCATAGCTACTAATTCTTTATGGTTTTCAAAATTGTAATCTTCTGGTAATACACCAGCAGAAACCAATTCCTCTGAAAGAATACGTACAAAATCGAGGAGATTTTCAGGATGACTATTACCAATGTTATAAATAGCATATGGTGGTACTGGCAATCCATCAGCTCCGTTACGACGCTCTGGTGCTGCACACATAACCTTGGATACGCCTTCTACAATATCATCGATATAGGTAAAGTCACGTTTACAGTTACCATAGTTAAAGATTTTTATGGTACCACCACTACGCAATGTATTAGTAAAACCAAAGTATGCCATATCAGGACGCCCTGCAGGACCATATACAGTGAAGAAACGAAGTCCTGTACTAGGAATGTTATATAACTTGGAATAAGAATAAGCCAATAATTCATTTGATTTTTTTGTAGCCGCATAAAGAGATACAGGATTATCTACTTTATGATCTGTAGAGTATGGAATTTGTTTATTCGCTCCATATACAGAAGACGATGATGCATAAACTAAATGCTCTACTCCACTTCCACCATTATCATAAGAATGACGACAAGCCTCTAATATATTGTAAAAACCAATAATATTAGACTCAATATAAGCATCAGGATTCGTAATAGAATAACGCACACCTGCCTGTGCTGCTAAATTAACAACAACACGTGGTTTATAAGTAGAGAAAATTTCTTCAATAAAGGCCTTATCTGCAATATTCCCTTTTTTAAATATCCACGTATTTTTATTATCTTTGCTCATCTCATCAATTTGTTGCAATCGATAATCTTTTAAGGCCACGTCATAGTAATCATTAACAGAATCTATGCCGATAATTTGAGTTCCTTCTGCTTCAGATAACAGGGACATAACAAGATTAGCCCCTACAAATCCAGCGGCTCCCGTTACTAGGATCACCGTGTTGTTTAAGTCTACATTTTTTGAAAGCATATGTACTCCTTTCATAGTTCTGTTAATTATGAGCGTCTTACTTTACTTAATAATTTATCAATGCCAGAAGTGATAATAGTGCGCTCAGATGGTATGAGATATAAGATAACCACATACAATACAACGCATAAAATCATACAAGCTATAGTCCACCATACCGCATCATATAAATGTAAAATACTATATGCAAGAGCACCAACAATAGATGCAGTAATTAGATATACACCTATATTAGTAATCACTTGAAGGGCACTCATATGTATAAATAATGCTAAGAAAATCATGGCAACCATTAACATTTCCATGCGTACTATTGAACGAGCATAGACAAATGTACTAAAGTCATACTGAATACAAATATAAATTACCGGTATTAATACAACTAAATGTAATATTTGAGTCCAGAATGATAAATTAGGAACTCCTTTTGCACGGAATACTTCAGAAATCAAATTCGCTGTTACTGTCATAATAGCGGAACTCAAGGCCCAAGATCCCAATACAATACCTGCTAACTTCCATTGTGGTCCCAATAAGAGCTCAACAACAAAGTCTTGGAATACAAACAAGCCTATCCCTATAGGTACTAAAAAAAGAGCCATATAGCGTTGGAAGGTAAAGAATGTATTGGAAAATGCCTGTTCATCCTGTTGAACTCGACTTAAAGCGGCAAATAATACAGGCGCTAAAGATGAAGTAGCCATAGCCATGACAGTTGTAACAATAGCCATAGGCATTTTGTATATCCCCAAATAATAGGCATCTAAAAAGCGACTAATAATGAAGGTATCCACCCATGCAGTAAGCCAAATAGAAAATGCTTCAGCCAATGACCATGCACTATAACTAAACATGTTCATAAAGACTCGAGAACTAAAGAAGAGATGGATTTGATTTTTCCTACTCTTCAATAAGGCCAAAGCCGTAAATAACTGAGCCCCTAACATACCGGCGATCAATGACCAATAATCATATCCCATGAGTGCCATGGGTATAGATATCAATATGGGCGTTAGAATTGTAATAAGCCGTATATTGAGAAGAAACTTGAAATTAAAATCCCGTCGATATAATGCCATTTGTACACTACTAAAGGCAGAGAGCGGAATCATAGCCCCCATTATAGCCAACGGTATACCTAAACCATCATTACCGACTAATACAGCCAACTCATCACGACCGACTATAATAGCCCCCCACAAAAGTAAAGAAAGCACTAAGTTAGCAATAAAAGCTACATCTGTAGCCTCCTGTTTCTCTTTATCACTTTCAAACTCATGCTGTACAAGAAACTTTTGAAATCCCGCATCAGCCAGCATTTCTGCAAAGGATATAACCATCATAATCGTTGCCAATATACCAAACGCCGTAGGCGCTAGCATATGGGCCAATATTATATTTGTTAGTGGTGTAATAAGCTTTGCTAAAACCTCTGTTATGACAGACCATTTAGCAGCAGCTACTATTTTAGTATCCATTATTTTTTATTGATATTCTTAATGCCCCTCAAGAATAATTCATGGTGAGCTTCACATTCCAAGTAATTTTGAATTGCCAAATAACTTGTTTTTCCTAAAATGAGTTGCATTAATTTTCGTCCAAATAATCCATTTATTGCACGGATAATAAAAGATCTACCTAAAAATTCACGCAAATATCGCTTTACATGAGTATCAGCAAAATCCTTATATGCTTGAGCTACAAAATGAGCATCTCTAATGTTTTCACTTCGCTTTTTATATTCCGTCAATGTTTCAAGGGCTTCTGATTCAGTAGCCAAACGTGTGCCCCTTTCGGTACCACGAATTGGCACTTCAGATACAACAAAGGTATCCTTTGTAGCCTCTACACTGATTAATAAGGAATCTTTTACAAACTCCTTATGATGTATATAGGATTCGGAGTTAAAGATAAAGTTACCTTGGCCATAAATAATAGTCCCCTTACCATAGTCCTCACGAGAACCTATACAATGACTATGTTGGCAAATTACAAGGTCTGCCCCTTTATCAACAAATTTTCTGCAATATCTTTGTAACATTGGTGATGGATAGCGATAAAACTCCTTCCCACCGTGATATAGGACGATAACATAATCACAAGTTTTCTTTAAAGCTTCTACATCATCAAAGCTCTCTAATACATCAAATGGATTAGCCCCCATTGTATGACAAGAAGCAACGGTAAATTCATGTTCTGCACATAGGTAAAATCCTATACGTATACCTTCTTTTTCAAAGATAAATGGCTTTTTAGCTGCTTTTACATTAGCACCAGCACCTGCATTTTTAATATCATGCTTTTTTAATAACTCCAGTGTAGTAGTTAATCCTTCTACACCATGATCTAAGGAGTGATTATTAGCCAATGTTAAAAATATAGGTTCTAAAGCCTTATAACCATAGATTGTTTTTGTAGGAGACTTTAAATTATTACCAAATTTATTAATCGGAGTAGATGCATCTGTTAAAGGCACCTCTAAATTAAATACATTTAAATCAGATTCCTTTAGAAGTCCCAGTAACTCCTTACCAACCAAAGCCTCTCCATTACCAGATTCAAATAATTTTCTATTTATATCCGTTGGGACAAAATCAGCCCCGATGTACAGTTTCAAGGTGTAACCACTCTCCCAATTCATAATCTTTTGTCATAGGACGAAACTTTTCTAATCCTGCACCGGGGAAGAACGTTAACTCTCCAATATAAAGTCGTCCCTTTATTTCATAGAAATCAACACGTAAAAACGGGCAGTCTTTACTTAGTTCCATAGCAAGTCTTAACATCTCGTCATATGTTTCAGGTCTTGGGAACTCTGTTGATAACGGCGGATAATGCCCAAAATGAATCCCCATAGGTTTCCAATCGATATCATAGAAGTTCATACGCGTTCCCGTTTTAGAAAAACGGTCAGAGCAAACTACAGTTATCTTTGGTTCACCATGGAAACAATACATCTTATAATCTAAGATTTCATTGTTCCCTAGCTCGGATAAATATTCCTCTGCTATAATCCGATGAGGAACATCTTTATAAGGCCACTCTCTAGCTATACGCGAATAATCCCGTTGTAAGGATGCACTTAATTTAGCTTTAGCAGCTTCTCGATCAAAGGATGACTTATCTTTACAGATAACAATGCCTCCACTATCATGTGTACATTTCAAAACAAATTGATTAGGTAATGCATCAAAGTCAATATCCTCTACAGAATCCCAAACAGCAAGTGTGCGAATTATATATTGTTCACCCACACGTTGAGCAATAAAGTTCTTAGCTTCATGTTTATCAACCATTACAGTTTGTATAGGTTCTCTGTAATTAACCTTTAGCCATTGTAACTTTTCGCTAAAAGTTTTAGGATTCTCAAGATCTAGAGGATAGCCCATGTATTTTGGGAATACTTTCTTTAAAAACTCTTCATCAGATAAAGAATCATAATAACCTAATTTGATTAATACTCTTGTGCGATAGTAAGGTTTTGTTAAAAAGGACATGACAACTTTACATAACTTGCTGAGCTTCATTTTTACGTCCTTTCCGGAGCAATTGCACCTCTAAATAAAACATCATCATATAAAAATATGTACTCTTACTTTCATAAGACACCATCCCCATATCCATGACGATTTGAGAAAGGAATAAAATGAGCACCATTACGTATTCATTGCTATGAAAATTTCGATAACGAATTAAGTTATAAGCTATATACACATACATTGAGTAATACGCCAATAAGCCGATTACCCCTGTACCCGCTAATAGTTCAATATAATTATTATGTAAATAATAATTCTCTTTACCATATAAAAAATAGGTAAGTACAGATGGATTATTTACCCCCACTCCAGTGATGGGCGATTGATAAAATAAATCCCATCCTATATCAACCAAGGCTAAACGAATAATGGTAGATGAATCACCACCAGTACCGGAGAAAGCATCCACCATACTCGACATACGATCCAGAACCTCTGAAAACATAGGTAATTGTAAAACTGCAATACCAATGATAGTAAGAGCTAACAATGAGCCAATAATCTTAGCAATAGAATTTACTACATTAGCACTACGTAAACTTTTAAATACAAATAGTAATACTGTACCAACAACAACAAATACTAAAGCTTTACGACTACCAGTAGCTGCTAGAATCCCCAATGTAGGTAAGGCTATAATATTCCACCAACGAGGTCGATCGTATAACATGTAATACAATGTCATAACGATAGCATTAGCACCTAATAAACCTACAGTATTCGCATTTAATGCATCATTTGCAATTCGTGCAGAAGATGACAAAACCGTAATAAAGTAATCTAAGCCATAGAAATATACCGTGTAAAAACAAACTATATAACCGGTCCACATACCAATTTTTAATAATGTGTCCACCGATGTTTTATCTTGATAACACATGTATAAAATGATAAGCATAAAGAATATCTTGACGATATCAAAGCTTCGACTGAGTGCTACAGATGGCTCAATAGCATTAATAGTACTCAGATAACAGGCTCCAATAAAGAGCAGCATATAACCATGCATCCAAGTAAACCTAAATTTTATAACTCCCTGCTCTCGTATGAGATAAAAAATAATAAGTCCAAATAGGCATACAAATAATACATAGGCACCATAATTCGCATCGCCAAGGGCAAAGGAAATGGTCAACGACAACACTAAAAAAATTAGAGTTATGAACCATATCATGCGGTCAGCAATAGCCGTTATATTTAACTTCAATGGTTCTCCTCCTTACAACTCATAAAACATCTAACCAACGTTTAGCAATTTTACATAGTGGGAATTTATCACGCACCTTGATAGCTTCCTGTGAAAGTTTTGCTGCTAATGCAGGGTCTTTCAGAATACTACGCATAGCTTCATACATGGCCTTTGTATCTCCTACAGGTACCAAGATTCCATTTTCTCCACTATTTATTACCATACGAGCACCACCTACTGGACAGTCTGTAACTACAGCAGGCAAGCCCATGCCAAGTGCTTCTAACATAGAGTTTGAAATACCTTCAAAATCAGATGATGAAACATACATAGAACAAGGTGCAACCTTCTCTAAAATATTACTAGCAAAGCCAGGTAATAAAATACGATTCTCTAAATTGAGCACTTTAATTTGAGCACGTAGTTCATCCTCTAAAACACCTTGGCCATAAATGACAAGTTTATACTCTGGAAACTCATCTGCCAGCATACTAAAAGCATTAATCATCATAGGCAAATTCTTTTGAGGATGTAATCGACAGGCCGTAACAATTGTCTTCTCACGTTCCCCTTCTATTGGTGGTGGCAGTTTACCATTAATAGGATTTGGAATGATAACACCACGCTTTTGTACAGATTCAGGGAAATATGAACGAGCATCCTCAGTTTGGAATACTAACGCATCAGCAAATCTAAAGGCAAAATTACGCAACGCTTGTTGATGCCAACCAATAGGCACCTTACGCGGATTATTTCGCTCCGAAAAGACGATGCGATTCTTAACAAACCAAGAGCTAATGGCGAGAATAAAGCTCGATGCCGACAAAAACGATAAGCATGTTGCGTTAGGTCTTGTCTTCAAAATCTTGATCAGCTCTTTAATTTCCTGAATAAAGCGAATTACTTTATTAGAGCTTGTAGTATGAATCTTAATTTGTTCAATACCATCCTCTAAAGCATATTCATTACCATAACGATTAGGGCTTGTTTGGATAACCGTAATATGGTGACCATCATGCACCCACTGACGAGCTAACTCTGTTAAAATACGTTCAGCCCCATCATTACCGAGGGAGATGGTAACAATAATTATTTCCTTTTTCATAAGCCTTCCTCTTGGATATATTCTGCAAGTCTTACATAGGCTTGTGCCATTGACACTTTAGGCTGCCAACCTAAAGATTTCAACTTCTTAGAGCTTAAGAACATGTGAACTGTCGGTGCGTATCCCAAACCCTGTATATCTTCTGGAATGTCAAAAATCACTTCGCTCTTATCATGACTTACATGAGTTGCTACCAAATGTGCAATACTTGCTATAGAGCGAGTTTCCTCATCATGACAAATATTATATGCTTCACCAGCTTCGCCATCTTTCATGAGGGTTAAAATGCCCGTTAATGCATCAGTAATGTAACAATAGTTCGACATGGAGTCACCTTTTGTATGAAGAATAATGTTTTCATTTCGTAGAGCACTCTTAGTAAACTGCATGAATACACGATTATCAGATACAGGAACACCTGGTCCAAAAGTTTGAGCAAGTCTAGCTATAACAGCAGGAACTCCAAATTCTACAGCATAGGACTTACAATAACACTCACATAATCTCTTACTTTCAGAATAAGAACTGCGAATATTTAAATGATCTAAATACCCTAATCGTTCTTCTGTCATCACTTGTCCAGATTCATAGGGTACACCATACTGTTCCATACTCGATAAGTACACAAGTTTTTTTACCGTTTTATGATGCCCTAGCTCTAACATAGCTTCAGTACCATGAATTGATGTACGAATAGTTTCTACAGGATGCTCCATAAAGAATTTAGATTGTGTTGGTGCAGCACCATGTAAGATATAGTCACAAGGTACGTCAATAGATTCTAAAGCACCATCAATAAGTGTAATGGAATCATTATCTAAGTAGTTACCTAATATAGCCTGTGCTTTATCATGACTTCGTACATGACCTATTACCTTTATGTCCAAGTTAAAAGTCTCATTGGCAAGTATAAGCAATTTTATAAACATAGAGCCAATAAGTCCCGTCGCACCTGTCACAAGAATGCGCTGATGGCGGAGGAATTCAAAGTACTCTTTATCTTGTAGTAAAGCTGTTAACTCGCGTTTAATAACGGAATTACTCATCTTGTAATCCTCCTAATTCACGGTTCTTAATAATACCTGTGAACATATAATAATCAGATGGTGTAGTAATCTTTATATTTTCTGTCTCCCCTAATACTGGATACAAGGTGTATCCATAATGCATCATCATAGATGCAGAATCTATAAAATTATGGATGCCTTCTGTTTTAGCTCGATCATGAACCGATAAAATATCATCTAGTTTAAAGCTTTGAGGTGCTTTTGCCATAAGGCATTCACTACGATTTAAAATTCGGTTTATAGAACCATTATCTGTAACCATAACGGTTTCAATAGCAGGTGTAACCGTAATAGCAGAACCCTTTGTTTCTACAGATTCAATATTTCTCTCTATTGTTGCCTTATCCACAAGTGGCCTAACACCATCGTGAATCAATACGGTAACCTCTTCATTAGGAAATAATCGTTTTGCCTCTGTCAATCCATTATATTGAGAGTCTAAAGCACTGTCTCCACCTGGAACAATGGATACAATTTTTTGTAAACCAGCCTCTTTGATGAGGTTTTTAGTATGATCAATCCACTCTGCTTTGCAAGCTAAAACAATACCGTCAATAGAGTCGGTTTGTTCAAACACATCTAAAGTTTGAATCAAAATAGGTCTACCGTTCCATTCTAAAAATTGTTTTGGCGTCTTGCTATTTTTCATACGAGCACCTACGCCACCCGCAAAGATTACTGCTATTCGTTTCATAGGCCCTCCTTATGGTTGAGCTTCTTTTTTGGCATAATATATGCCTTTATACTCCTTGTAAGGTGTATGTAGATCAGCAAATACTGCATCATGTTTTGCCACACGTTGTTCTATAGGTGGTAATTGCATATAGTCGCCCCAAATAAGACGCAAATATCTCTCATACCCTTTCATAACAGGTATTTGATGACCTTCAAAGTCTTTATATACAACAGAAGCAAAGTCCTCTCTAGGATGACGTAGCTTCATACCTTTTAAACTGCCAATTAACTCCGTACATTCATCACTGGTATCAAAGTCGTATTGAGTCATTCTCTTTTCTGCAAATCGCCAAATATGATAGCGTATAGACTGACTGGAAAAGATTTTATAAATATAACCAGCTAAAGCGCGATATGTAGGCCCTTTATTATCTGGTAAACGCTGCGCATTAAAGAGTGCAAACGTCATGGCCCACATCAATTGCAATACACGACTAATTTTGCCGGGTGCACAGCCATCAATAGGCATAATTTCAAGTGCTAAACCATGACAAACATCTTCATGCATACTATGACGATTAATAAAGGTCGTATTATTATCTCTTATAGATGCACCTGCATCATGATAGATGTGATCTCGATCAGTACGACAATACGTAAATCGTTCAGTGTCAGCATATTTGGGCCATAATTTAGCTAACTTTTCATAATCTGGACGAGGCATAAATAGATCTAAATCATCATCCCAAGGGATAAATCCATTATGCCGTATAGCCCCAATGAGACCACCGCCGCAAAGATAAAAGCGCAAATTATGTTTATTGCAGAACTCTTTAAAGTACAGCAACATATTCAGCTCTTTTTCTTGTATTTCCTTTGTCATAGATGTACTCATAGGGACCTCTTTCAACGTAAAACCGCTAGTACTGTGTCAACCATCGTTTTAATATCTTGTAAAAATGAAAACTCTTTAATACTCTTTAAGTTCCAAGCCATCTTGCCTGGTAATACCTCATTGATGTAAACTTCATCTACATTTTTAGCATTTTGTAAAAGTTGATCTTCATCTTTATAAGCAATACTTGCCACACTAGTTACACCAGCTGGCAATAATAAAGTCGCCTTCATTTCATTTGTGTAGGCCGCCACATAACGAGGCACCTCTGGTCTTGTACCAACAAAGCTCATATCTCCTAATAGGATATTAATTAGCTGAGGCAATTCATCAAGACGACAGCTACGAAGCATGTTGCCTACCTTTGTAACGCGCATATCATTTTGTGATGTCACCTGAGCACCTAATGATTCCGCATTTTTTACCATGGTACGAAATTTATAGATACCAAAGGTACGACCATATTGCGTCACCCGAGTTTGGCGGAAGAAGACCTCCCCTTCGCTATCTCGTTTAATCATGATAGCTAGCACCAAAAATATAGGACTTAAAACAATGAGCATACCAGCGGCTATAACACGGTCAAATATGCTTTTACAAAGAAGGCTTGTTCGTCTTTGGTTTAATATTTCAAAGTAAGGACGCACCTCTTCACACTGCAACTCTTGTGGTAGATCGTGAAAGTTTTTTACTAACATTCGGTAATAATCCTTTTAAATGTTTCAATGATATATTGCACTTCTTCATTCGTTAGCAATGTATGAAGAGGCAATGTGATTTCATTTTTAAATTGATTATAAGCATTTGGATAATCATCAATGGTAAATCCTAAGTTCTTATAAGCCGTATGCATAGGAATCGGCTTATAGTGAACATTGGTTGCAATACCAGCTTCAGCCATAGCCTCAATTACCTTATTACGGTATTCAGCATCTTGACCATCTAATCGTACTAAATATAAGTGGCCACTACTTTGATGCTCATCAGTATAATGATGTAACAATGTAACAGGTAAATCTTTAAAACCTGCATCATAAGCTGCGATGATTTCTTTACGACGTGCTAACAATTTTGGGTACCGCTCAAATTGAGCTAATCCAATAGCCGCCATAATATCGGTCATATTACATTTATAATATGTACCCTTAATATCATATTCCCAAGCGCCTGCTTTTGTTTTAGCAAGAGCATCCTTATCTTGACCATGCAAAGATAATAATTGGAATTGCTTATAAATAGCTTCATCATCGATACCATCTATGTGTCGCCATGTAGCACAGCCCCCTTCAGCAGTTGTAAAATTCTTTACTGCATGGAAGGAAAAACTGCTGAAATCAGCTACATTACCTGTTGGTGTACCTTTATATGAGGCCCCAAAGGAATGTGCACAGTCCGCTACAATAGGAATATGTGCCAATGCTTTTTGAATATCATTAGATGGTGTAAAGAGAGATTTCTTTTCTTCTACAATGGAACGCAAACGATCGTAGTCACAAGGGACACCAGCAATATCTACGGGGATAATAGCTTTTGTTTTTGGCGTAATAGCACGAGCCACTGCATCGTAATCCATTTCAAATGAATCTTTTTGGGTATCAACAAGAACTAGTGTAGCTCCCACATGAACAACAGGACTTGCACTAGCTGTATAGGAATAAGCACTAGTAATTACTTCATCGCCGGGGCCAATACCTAATACACGAAGAGACATCTCAAGCGCCGCGGTAGCAGAGTTTAAACAAACAGCTTTAGGTGTACCTAATTGTGCCGCAATCTTTTTTTCTAATTCTTTAGTGCGCGGTCCAGTTGTAATCCAACCACTCTTTAAGGCTTCAACAACTTCATTAATTTCTAACTCTGTAATATCGGGAGGGGAAAAATTAATTTTCATATACATCACCTCATTACTTTCTGTACCTTGTCGATACGCTTGATTTATCTAATGGAATATATATTAAATTATTGACTACACATCAATGACGATAGAACCTAATAAAGGAATACCAACTTGAGTAAGTCGTTTCTTAGCTTCTATTAAATCTTTAGGACTTGCTACTTCATTTTTAACAACAAGCATGACACCATCAGATTTTTCAGCTAATACAATGGCATCCGTAACATCTAATACTGGTGGTGTATCAATGATAACTACATCATATTCGTCGCGGATATAATCCCATATTGTAGATAATTTACTAGAATCAACTACCTCTGAAGGATGGCTAACTACTTCACCAGCAGTAAGCACATCTAAATGAGGAACAATATTGCGATGAATCGTCAAATCTTCATCCATAATAACTGCATTAGTAAGACCTTTATTTTGCACGTTGAATGCTACATGCTGAACTGGATTACGTAAATTACCATCTACCAAAAGAACTTTGTTATTATTCTTCGATAAAGCTATTGCCGTATTGGCCGCCACCTCAGAGGTACCTTCTCCACTAGTAGCAGCTGTAATACAAATTATCTTACTTTTGTGTTGATTGCATACGTATTGTAAATTGCTGCGCAATGTACGATATGCCTCTACTAGCAGTGTATCACCACGTTCATTAGAAATTAGTCTTATCATATTAACCTCTCACTTTGCGCCACAATGCTACGATACGATTACTAGGTTCTTCATATTCCTTTTCTTCATGATTTGGAATGACACCTAAGTTTTCAATACCAAGAATCTCATTGATTTCTTGTACGGATTGAACCTTGCGATTACAGAAGAACTGACCCAATGTGTAAAGGCAACCAAGAATAATTCCTAAAATTGCAGAGCCTAATAAAATAAGTACTTTACGAGGAGCAATAGCTTTTTCTGGCAATGTAGGAGCATCTACGATTTGCACTTCATTTGGCACCATTACTTCTGCTACCTTGGCTTCTTCTAAGCGTTTAGATAGCATTTCGTAAATATCTTGTGCTACATCTACATCACGTTTGGCTTGAATATAACCACGTTCTTTTTCTGGTAAGTTTTTCATAGCCTCTTCGTTTTCTTTATCAAGTTCAGCCAATGTAGACTCTTTGCCTTGTGCTACGGCTAAAGCCGCTTCATTTCTGAATTTATCGGCCAACAAACCTTGTTGAGCAGAATTGCTAGATGGAGCTTGTTGGGTTGCAATAGCATTAATCTCAGCATTTAAGCCGCTTTTTGCTTCTTCAATTTGTTGGTTAAGTTCTTTCATCGCAGGATGCTCATCAGTATATTTGCCAACATAGGAAGCCCTACGAGATTCTAAATCGGCTAGTTGCCCTTTATAAGCCTGAACGGTAGCACTGTCAGCAATACTTTTACCAGCAGAACCTAATTGCTCATTAATACTGCCCAACGCTGCTTGCGCTGTTTCTAAATCAAGTTGATTTTGAGCTTTCTCACGATCGATAAGGGTAATCTTATCCGTTAATCCCTTCATTTGATCTGCGGTGGAGTAAACCTTATTATCCACTTGGAATTGTTGCAATTTCTTTTCTGCTTGCTCCAATTCTTCTTTTGCAGTTACTACGCGTTTTTGCAAGAACTCACGTGTCGTCCGTTGCTCAACATGGGAAATATCTGCCAAGCGCTTTAAGAATGTATCAATTAATAATTGATTAGCCTCTTGTGCTTGTTCTGGACTTTTACCAGTTACACTAACTTGTAATAATTCAGTTTCTTTATATGGTTTTGTTTCAATACGTGTTTTAACAAACTCTTCGTATGTAGGTGCTTTACCTGTTCCTTCTGGATCTTCAATGGCAGAAATAACAGGTTCTACAACATTACGACTCTTTAAAATTTCAGCATCTGTATTCATCAATTGACGCGCCATAGAGTCAGAGTAACCATTAGTACTTGATAAAACAGAATTACTTAATCCTTGAGATTGTTTAATGCGCAACATAGATGTAGATTGATATGTAGATGGTGCTAGGAAAGCATATGCACCACCCAATACTATACATGCTACCGTAATATTGATAATCTTACGACGTCGTTTAACGAGGACTCTACCGACCTCTTTTAAATCAATAATTTGTTCCACCCATATACCCCTTTCTGTGAAAGTATACAAACAACAGGGTCTCTCCCTCTTAGGAATAGTTACTGTATATCTCCCTCTCACGTAGACTACAGCTCTAAATAAATGATTGTAACTAAATTGTTATACATTATGATTTGGATGATATGTAGGAACGATGTCTTGTAATACATTGATTACATCCAAGTCAGATTTACATGATTCAAAGCGATCAATTTCACGGCTTAACCATTCTTGATTTACATCTTCTAAGGCAGCTTCAAAGATTTTCTTATGTGTAGTTGTATTAGTACCTTCTTCAGCAGTTAATAATTCTTCATATAGCTTTTCACCTGGACGCAAACCAGTAAACTCAATGTGAATATCTTTATCAGGCTCAAATCCAGAAAGACGAATCATATTTTTCGCTAAATCAACAATTTTTACTGGTTCACCCATATCTAATAAGAACACTTCACCACCATTTCCCATTGCACCAGCTTGTAATACAAGTTGGCTCGCTTCTGGAATAGTCATAAAGTAACGAGTCATTTCAGGATCTGTAACTGTTACAGGTCCACCAGCTTCAATTTGTTTGCGGAATAATGGAATAACAGAACCGCGACTACCAAGAACATTACCAAAGCGAACGGTAATAAACTTTGTATCGTACTTGTGATTCATACCAAGTACGACCTTTTCTGCCACCCGTTTCGTAGCCCCCATAACACTTGTTGGATTTACCGCTTTATCTGTGGAAATCATAACGAAGCGCTCAACACCATGTGCGCCCGCTACATCTGCCACATTACGAGTGCCATAAATATTATTTAACACCGCTGCAATCGGTTGGATTTCCATAAGCGGTACATGTTTATGAGCTGCTGCATGGAATACTACATCTGGTTCATAATCGGTAAAGATTTGGTCTAACTGATTTTTATCTCGAATATCAGCAATAATGGGAACCAATGTACCTTCAGGCACAATTGAACGCAACTCTTGATGAATAAGATAAATACTATTTTCACCATGACCTAGTAACAATAGTTTTTTAGGTCTTACCCGTAATACTTGACGACAAATTTCAGAGCCAATAGAACCACCTGCGCCCGTAACAAGAACGACTTTATCTTTCAAATATGGTTCTACTTTTGATGTGTCTAGATGAATCTCATCACGTTCCAATAAATCTTCAATGGAAATAGGATGTAAATGAGATACTAAAACCTCATCATCTAATAATTGGTACATCCCAGGTAATGTGTTGATTTTACATTTTAGAGGTGAGCATATTTCCATAATTTCTCGAATAACATCACGCTTTACCGATGGCATAGCAATGATAATTTCTTCAACCTTATATCTTGCTACAAGCATTGGAATATCTTCACGATTCCCTAAAATTCTAAAACCATTCATCAACCGGTTATGTTTATACATATCATCATCAACAAAGCCAATAATACGTCTTGAACGCTTATGATACCGTTCAATTTCACGAGCTATAATTGCACCAGCATCACCAGCACCTATAATGAGTGTATTTACTTGGCCACTTTCACCATCATCCCCATTACTATAGTGAAGTGCCACATAATGAAGTAACATGCGCCCCATACCAACTGACCCCGTAGTGAGGAACCATGTAATAAAATAAATGGAACGTGGTAAAGATTTACCAAAAACAAACATAGAAGAATAGAAAATTCCTGTACCGATAGTAGTAGCTACAAAAACAGCTAAAACCTCTCTCATCCCTGCATAGCGCCATATGCGCGTATATAGATGCATAACCAAGAACATCAACATATACGAAATCAGCAATATTGGCAATGCGTCTACCATTTGATCAATATATCGAGGTTCTATATAGCCATCAAATCTAATAAATAAACTAATGAAAGCAACAATAACAATCGTCGCAATATCGGCAATAAACAGTATGGCTGGTAATAAATATGAACGCAAAAGAACGCCCCCTTATATGTGAGATAAACCCTATCCTTAATCCTTACCGATACGTGATACCATGTATGCACCAGTCAAAATTGGAGCAATATCACGAGCAAAGTTAATACGACTATTTTTAGTCAAGTAAAGAACATCCCCTTCTCGCATAATATAGTTTTCGGACATATCTCCAGTTTGTAACATGCGATTTAAATTAATAGGAATTGGTTTTTCAGGAGTGTCTTGATGAATTAAGTAAATTTTCTTTTTAGCTGTATCCCAGTTAAAGCTACCAGCCGCACCAATCGCATCAAGAACAGTACTAGACTTAGTCAATGTATAAGCACCAGGCTTATTAATCTCACCGAATACGTACACCCGAACTCCTCCGAGTTTTGTAACATTTACAGTAATATCCGGATTAATAATGTACCGAGATAAACCTTGCTGTAATTGGGCGGTAAACTCATCGACGGTTAAACCATCTGCTTTCACTGGTCCCACCATAGGGAATGATACATATCCGTCAGGACGAACAGTGTACATAATATCGTTACCATTACGTGTACCAAGATCTGCTTGTTGGACAACTTGAATAGTTAGTTCATCACCTTGTCGTAGACGATACACCTTATCAGAGCTCACTACAGATGCACTAGTTTCTAGTGGTGCATGTCCTTCAGTTTGTAATATTTTAGAATCGTAAGACTGTTCAGCTGTTACATTAACAGGTGCAGCCATGGATGTTGTTGTGGCACATAAGAATGCGGCCATCATCATATACTGTTTTTTATTCATATTTTACCTCTTTGATTTACATTCAACTCACTCAATACAACACTTTATTTTTTTAGAATTATTAATCCTAAAAAATCGGTTAAGTTATTTTATCATTATTTTAAACTTTCTTCCATAAACACAGACCGTTCTGAGCTAACTTCATTAAACCTTCAAGAATAAATCGCGTAAATATAAGGTTTTCACCATTTAATTATGTGTATTTTTTTACGCATTTCACTCGTATTTCACTCGTTTTTTTCATTAATTTTAGATATATAAATAAAAAATATATAAACTCAATTCATAGTCGATTCATAAAATCATCAAACACTCATCAATTTTATTGATTAAATAAAAAAAATAAGGTGTATATACTAGATTTCTAGTATATACACCTTATTAAAAATTTTAGATAAGTCTATCGACTTAAAGTATTAATTATTCAACACGACCGCCTAAATATGCTTCCATAACGCGAGGATCATGACGTACTTCATCAGCAGGACCAGATAATACCATCTTACCTGTTTCCAATACATACGCATAATCAGCTATTTTTAATGCTTGTCGTACATTTTGTTCTACCAAAAGAACAGTAGTTCCTTCAGCACTAATCTCTTTGATAGTTTCAAAGATTTCGTTTACTACTAATGGTGCAAGACCCATAGATGGTTCATCCAATAATAACAATTTTGGACGTGCCATAAGGGCGCGACCAATAGCCAACATTTGCTGTTGACCACCAGATAGTGTACCACCTAATTGATAACTACGTTCATCAAGGATTGGAAAGCGTTTAAATACTTTTTTGATATCTTCTTCAATCTCATTATCGTTACGGATATAAGCACCCATTTCTAAGTTTTCATAAACGCTCATATCTTGAAGGATTTGACGACCTTCAGGAACTAAAGAAATACCACCATGTACAATTTGATGTGTTTTATGACCAGTAATATCTTGGCCTTCAAATAATACTTTACCAGATGTTGGCTTTACAAGGCCCATTATGGTCTTCATAGTTGTAGACTTACCAGCACCATTAGCACCAATCAAGGATACAATAGAACCTTGTGGTACTTCTAAACTGATATCTTTCAAGGCTGTAATATGTCCATAACCAGCCACGATGTTTTCTAGCTTTAACATATTACGCCTCCTCTTTCCCTAAGTAAGCTTCAATTACAGCCTCATTGTTTTGAATTTCTTGAGGTGTACCTTCAGCAATCTTTTTACCAAAGTTGAACACTACCAAACGATCACAAATATTCATCATTAATTCCATGGCATGTTCAATAACTACAACAGTAATACCAAGGTCGCGAATTTTACCAATCAATTGGCGTAACGCTTCTGTTTCACTATCATTCATACCTGCTGCTGGTTCATCTAACAAAATTAATTGAGGATGTGTAGCCAAGGCACGAGCAATTTCAAGGCGGCGTTGTTTACCATAAGGCAAAGATGTAGCAACCTCTTCAGCATCTTCTTCAAGACCTACGAGTTTTAAAAATTCATACGCAATGCCACGACAACGCTCTTCTTCGATGCGTTGACGTTTTGTTTTCAAGAAGCTAGACAAGAAACCAGACCCAGTACGACAATGCATACCAGTTAATACTGTTTCCAAAGCTGTCATATTGCCGAAGAGACGAATGTTTTGGAATGTACGGGCAATCCCCATTTCTACCGTTCTATGAGGCTTGATGCCTACAACAGACATACCATCAAATACGATTTCGCCAGAACTTACAGGGAATACACCAGTAATCAAGTTAAATAATGTAGTTTTACCAGCACCATTTGGCCCAATAACACCAAATACTTCACCTTGTTTTACACCAAAGGATATACCTGTGAGAGCTGCAACGCCACCAAAGCTTTTACTTACGTCATTTAATTCTAATAGCATTCAGT
>USQK01000015.1 GCA_900556785.1 uncultured Veillonella sp. | reverse complement strand
TCAATGGCCTCTATACATGGCTGGTGCATTATTCGCTATTATCTTGTGGATGGTAAAAGTTCCACCATTGGCATTTGCACTTGGTACGTACTTGCCAATGGAAATCAACACACCATTACTTATCGGTGGTCTAATTGCATACTTCGTACAAAATAGTACAAAAGATAAAGAATTGGCAGATCTTCGCTTCTCTAAAGGTAGCACAATTGCATCTGGTCTCGTAGCTGGTGGTGCCATTGGTTCTTTATTCAGTGCTGTACTTCGTATTGCAGGTGTTGATGTATTCGCTCAAGATTGGGTTGAAACACCGGAAGCAACATACCTCAGTATTGTAATGTACTTATTACTTTGTGTATTCTTGTACAAAGTAGCTATGTACGTAAAAGCTAAAAAAGCTAAATAAAGAATAAGATATATCCTTAAGAATGTGAGTGTTTTGTTTGATTAAAATTATTAAGAATTCTCCACTCTAGGGATGACCGCCTTTACCGAGTTTTATCTGTGCTTGGTGAAGGCGGTCTTTTTTTGATATAACTAAAAACTATATTTGTGTAAAACCTATTTATATGGTTGGAATTATTGACCTAGAATATATATGGTGATATGATAGCAATATTGTAATACTTTTATAGGTATTATACTGAGTTCATATTTTATGTATATAGAGATATACTCGAAGGAATAGGATATAAGATTTGTTCTGTATTGAGTAGAGTCTTACAATTAGGTGAAGCATGAAGTTTAAGAAGATAGCAGCTCTGTTAGGAGCTTTTACAATTGTTAGCAGTCTATTTATTGCGGGCTGTGGAAATACAAATAGTAGTCAAAAGGTATGGCGCGTTGGTACAGATGCAACCTATGCACCATTTGGATTTAAAGATAAAGACAGCGGAAAATTAGCTGGCTTTGATATCGATATTATTAATGCTATTGCTCAAGAAGAGGGCATTGAAGCAGATGTTCAAAACTTGAACTTTGATGCACTTTTACCTGCATTACAAAGTAATACTATCGATATTGCTATCTCTGATATGACTATCTCTGAAGATCGAGCAAAATCTGTTGATTTTAGTAAGCCTTACTATATAGCTGGTAATGGTCTTGTAGTTAATATTGATAATACTGATATCAATAGCTTTAAGGATTTAGAAGGAAAGCGTATCGGTGTATCCATCGGATCTATAGGTGCAGAAATTGCTAGCAAGATTCCTAATGCCGATGTGCGTCAATTCAACCTCATCGTCGATGCGTTCTTAGAATTGCAAAATAGAGGTGTAGATGTAGTTATTAACGATACACCAGTAAACGAATATTATGTTAACAACAAGGGCAAAGGTATCGCAAAGGTTACTGGAGAGGACTATGATGCGGCGCCGCTTGGTATTGCTGTAAAGAAAGGCAATACAGAGCTTCTTAATAAAGTTAACGATGGTTTAGCTAAGATTAAAGCCAATGGCAAATATGCGGAGATTTATAAAAAATGGTTTGGTAAAGAGCCACCAACAGAGGATTTAAAATAGTTTGTAGATAGTACCAAAACGTATTATTTGTTATAATACGTTTAGTAAACCTCAAATGGTATGAGGTAGTATAGAATAGGTGATATGATGGTTAAGCGATGTGCATTTTTAGATATAATTAAAGAGAAGGGCGCCCTCGTTTTAGATGGTGGGTTAGGATCAGAGTTAGAGCGTTATGGCTGTAACCTTCAGCATAAATTATGGTCTGCTAAGATTCTTATGGACCAACCGGATATCATCAAAAAAATACATATTTCGTACTTAGCGGCTGGGGCGGATATCATTCAAAGTTCTGGGTATCAAGCAACGGTAGCTGGCTTTAAAGGCCTAGGATTTGGTACGGAAGAGGCTATTGAACTTGTAAAATTATCTGTTCGCTTGGCAGTACAAGCTCGCAATGAGTTTGTAGAGGCTAAGGCGAGTGGGGCACTTACATTGCGTGGTATTACACTGGGAGAAGAGACCCCAAATGGCATTAGATATTTTTCTGAAGGTGCATTGCCTAAACCACTGGTAGCGGCCTCTGTAGGCCCATATGGAGCTTTTTTGGCGGATGGCTCTGAGTACCGTGGATATCCTGGTGTACAAACTGAGTATCTTGAGGTGTTCCATATACCTCGCTTAGCCTTATTCTGTGAAGAAAATCCTGATATACTATCTTTTGAAACAATACCGTCTTATGATGAAGCCATTGCCATTGCTCGAGCTATGTCTGATCCATATACATCGCGAGGGATTCCTGGTTGGATTGCTTTCTCTTGTAAGGATGAACATCATGTTTCTAGTGGGGAAACTATCATTAAATGTGCAGAAATGATCGATAAGGTTAGACCTATAACTGGTATTGGCATCAATTGTACGAAACCAGAGTATGTAGAGTCCTTGATTAAGGATATTCGTACTGTTACGGATAAACCAATTGCTGTATACCCTAATCTTGGTGAAAGCTATGATAGTGAAACTAAGACCTGGTATGGCGACCCTGCATCATTTGTAGATTATGTTGATGTATGGCGTCATGCTGGGGCAGATATCATAGGTGGTTGTTGTAGAACAACACCTGAAATCATTAGAGATATAGCTAGAAAAATTCATAAATAGTAATATAAACTAATGATATAAATAAAGAAGGCTATCGATGTTAAGTCGATAGCCTTCTTCATTTTAGCCGTTTGGCAGTAGTAAAATGTAATACTTTAAAGTTTGATATAAGAGATATAAAAAGAGGTGATACATTAGGTATCACCTCTTAATGTTAGATAATAAAAAAAGCAGTGCATAGGCACTGCTTTTGCTATGGCGGAGAGACAGGGATTTGAACCCTGGGTACGGGATAACCGCACACATGATTTCCAATCATGCTCCTTCAGCCGCTCGGACACCTCTCCATGTATTCTGTTGTGTAACAGGTACTTGTATAGTATATGAAAAAGATAGATTTATGTCAAGCGAAAAATAGTGAAATTATTGAACTTTCATAAGACTTTTAAAGTATAAGAAAAAGCCGCCTTTTCAGGCGGCTTTGGGTGTTAGTATTATAATACTTCTTTGATTTCAGCTGCATCGATGGATGCTTTGATATCGTCTGCCATTTTTTCGATTTTTGGAAGATCTTCTGCTTTTAAAGAGGATTTGATATCAAGTGGTTCGGATACGATTTCAATGTCTTTGAAGTCGTTTTCGAAGTGAGCAACCATTGTTTTCATTGCAGCAGATGCCCAAGAGTGGTTACCGATGATAGATACCTTATGGTTTTGGAAGTTAAGAGCTTTTAACTCGTGGATGAGGTTTTCCATTGTAAGGTATAGGTTCAAGTTATATGTAGGAGCGATTGTTACCAAGTTCGTGTATTTCCAAGCATCAGAGATGATGTAGGAAGCGTTAGTTTTGGAAACATCATAGATTTTGATATCTGTTACACCGCGTTTGGATAATTGTTTAGCCAATTGTTGTGCAATGTCACGAGTGTTACCATACATAGAACCGAAGGCGATAACAACGCCTTTTTTCTCAGCTGTATAGTTGGACCAGTGCAAGTATTTGTGCAAGATGTATTGAATTGTTTCAGGTGTACGCCAGATTGGACCATGAAGTGGAGCAATGCGTTTGATTTCAAGACCAGAAACTTTGCGAATTGCATTTTGTACTTGAGGACCGTATTTACCAACGATATTTGTATAGTAACGACGAGCTTCTTCTTCATATGTAGCAATGAAATCTGTTTGGTCCGCAAAGATGTTACCATTAACGGTACCAAATGTACCGAAAGCATCTGCAGAGAACAATGTGCCTGTAGATTTTTCATAAGTACAAGTTACTTCTGGCCAGTGAACCATAGGCATAGTGTAGGAAACAAGAGTATGTTTACCTAGGCAAATTTCATCGCCCTCTTTAACTGTGTAATATTGGTCAGGTTTTGGAGTATTGTAGAATTGTTCAAACATGCGGAATGTTGTAGCGTTACCAACCATTTTACAGTTTGGATAGCGTTCCAATGTGTCTAACAATGTTTGGCAATGATCTGGTTCCATATGGTTTACAATGATGTAATCAAGGTCGCGACCATTCAAAAGATGAGTCAAGTTGTCAAAGTATTCTTCGCGAATTTCTGCATCAACAGAGTCTACAACACAAGTTTTTTCATCATCGATGAAATAGCTGTTATAGCTAACACCATTTGGAATAGGGAATAAGTTTTCAAAACGTTCTGTAGTCCAGTCATTACTACCAATCCAGTAGATATTATGGGTCATTTTCTGAGCACAATGCATAATAAAATCCTTTCTTAACTCACATTTGTTATGTATAGGTTTACACGAATTCTCATGTTCGTAAATATATCATCAACTTATAATACTAATATTTTCGAAAAAAATCAATATTGAAAAGCCTACCCCAAGGAGTAGGCTTTCACCTGAAAGAATAGTCATAAATTATTTGAAGTATTTTACACCAGATGTAAAGATTGGCATCTCTAATTGACCAGGAATATTTTTGCTAATTCCTGTGCCACAGCGTTCGGAGTGTGCCATTTTACCAAATACGCGACCATCAGGACTATAAATACCTTCGATAGCAGCTACAGATTGGTTAGGGTTGAAGCGGCTATCCATGGATGCAATACCATCAAAGTCTACATATTGTGTAGCAATTTGACCAGTTTTATTGAATTCCAATACTTGTTGAGGGGATGCAATGAAGCGACCTTCACCGTGAGAGATAGGTACAGTGTAGATTTCGCCTGCTTTAGCATCGCTCATCCAAGGAGATTTTGTAGAAATAACTTTAGTGTTAACCATACGAGACAAGTGACGACCAATTGTGTTGTACGTCAAAGTAGGATGGTCAGCAGTTAAGGTTTCAATATGACCACCTGGCAACAAGCCTAATTTGATAAGTGCTTGGAAGCCGTTACAAATACCAAGTACAAGGCCATCTTGTTTGTACAAGAGATTTTCTAGGCCTTCAGCCAGGTATGGATTACGGAAGAGGGTAGCCATAAACTTACCAGAACCATCTGGTTCATCGCCAGCACTGAAACCACCAGGGAACATAAGAATTTGAGATTCTGCTAATTTAGCTTTGATTACGTCGATAGATTCTTTTAATTGTTCTGGTGTTTGGTTTCGAATTACTACAATATCTGTTTCGGCCCCAGCTCGTTCGAAGGCACGAGTCGCATCAAATTCGCAGTTTGTACCAGGAAATACGGGGATGAGAACCTTTGGTTTGGCACCTAAGGATGTACTGCGAGGTTTAGCGTGTTGATCATGGATGTACGCTACTGCTTCTCCAGAGCCATTTGGAGCATGCATAGGGAATATATCGTTGAGTGGAGCTTCATAAGTTGCTTGGATCTCCTTGAGTGATACGGATTGATCCGCCCATTCAATAACTGGATTTGCTTGTGTTACACCGATTACTTTTAAACCTGGTAACTCTAAGAGATAGTTAACAGCTTTAATATCTACCTCTACGATAAATGCACCAAGAGCAGGTTGGAAAATACCTCGTTCAGCATATTTATCGAATTTAACACCAATATTATTGCCGAGGGCCATTTTTGTGACAGCTTCAGGGATGCCACCTTGGTCAACTACATAAGCAGAGTAAACACGACCTTTTTCAATTTGTTCTTGCAAGGTATCGCAATTTTCTTTGAAACGATCCCAATCTGGAGTGTCGTCGTACATGCGAGGCACATCGAAGAATACGAGGCGATGATCTACGCCTTTAAGGTCCTGACTTACGATATTGTCTATATGAGCTGTACCAACTGCAAAGGATACGAGCGTAGGAGGAACTGTAAGGTCCATAAATGTACCGCTCATAGAGTCTTTGCCACCAATAGCGCCAATTTCAAGTTCTTTTTGCGCTTTATAAGCGCCCAGTAAAGCTGCTACAGGTTTACCCCAGGATTCTTTAGAGTTGAGGCGTTCAAAGTACTCTTGTAATGTTAGGTATGCATCTTCACGGCGACCACCGAGAGCTACTAATTTAGCGACAGATAAAAGTACAGCATATTGTGCGCCATGGTATGGGCTCCAGTCGGATAATTCTGGTACAAAGCCATGTGTCATGATACTAGCTGTAGTAGTTTCACCATTTAATACAGGTAATTTTGCGACCATACCTTGAGTAGGTGTCTTTTGGAACTTACCACCGAATGGCATGAGTACTGTATTAGCACCAACTGTACTATCAAAGCGTTCTGCTAAGCCTTGTTGGGAAGCTGTATTTAAATCGGATACGGCTGCGAGCCATTTTTCTTTAAAGTTATCTGCACTAGAAGAACCACGTAAGAAGTAAGAGCGATCCGCTGGAGCTGTTATTATAGCTTCTTGCTGTTGGCTTGCACCATTTGTATTTAAGAAGTCGCGGCTAATATCTACAATTGTTTCGCCATTCCAGTTCATGATTAGACGATTTGTATCAGTTACATCTGCTACAACTGTACATTCTAAGTTTTCTTCGTCGCAATATGCTTTAAATGCATCTACATCGGTAGCGGAGATAACGCAAGCCATACGTTCTTGAGATTCAGAAATCGCCAATTCTGTGCCATCAAGGCCAGCGTATTTTTTAGGCACTAAATCAAGGTTAATAGTTACGCCATCTGTTAATTCACCGATAGCAACGGATACACCGCCAGCACCAAAGTCATTACAACGTTTGATAAGGGTAGTTACTTCACCACGACGGAAGAGACGTTGAATTTTGCGTTCCGTAAGGGCGTTGCCTTTTTGAACCTCTGCACCACATGTAGAAAGGGATTCTACCGTGTGCTCTTTAGAGGAGCCGGTAGCACCACCACAACCATCGCGACCAGTTTTACCACCAAGTAATACTACAACATCGCCTGGAACTGGTACTTCGCGGCGTACTTGATTACGTGGAGCTGCACCGATAACAGCGCCAATTTCCATGCGTTTTGCTACGTAGCCAGGATGGTAATATTCTTTTACTTCACCTGTAGCAAGACCGATTTGATTGCCATAAGAGGAATAGCCACGAGCTGCTTCTTGAGTGATTTTCTTTTGTGGTAATTTACCTTCTAATGTATCTTCAAGACTCGTATGTGGATCGCCAGAGCCGGTGATGCGCATTGCTTGGTATACATAGGCGCGGCCGCTCAATGGATCGCGGATACAGCCTCCTAAGCAGGTAGCAGCACCGCCGAATGGTTCGATTTCAGTAGGGTGGTTATGGGTTTCATTTTTGAATAATAACAACCATTCTTCAGTTTTTCCGTCTACATCAACAGGAACGATGATAGTACAAGCATTGATTTCATCGGATTCATCAAGATTTGTTAAACCACCAGCATGGCGTAATTCTTTTACGGCTAGTGTAGCCATGTCCATGAGAGAACGCGCTTTTTTCTTAGTTGTATAGAGCTCAGCACGACCTTCCATGTATTCTTCTAGGGCTTCTTCAATAGGGCCTGTGAAGCGATTTGCTTCGATAGAGATATCCGTTAACTCTGTCGTAAATGTGGTGTGACGGCAGTGGTCGGACCAATATGTATCGAAGAGGCGAATTTCTGTAATCGTAGGATCCCGGTGTTCTACCTCTGCATATTGTTGTCTAATCATTTGAAGGTCCGCTAATGTCATAGCAAGACCATAGTTTTTGATAAGTCCTTCTAACTCAGCATCGCTCATTGTCGTAAAGCCATCGATAGTTGCCACTGGTTTTGGGTCCTCTAAATTGAGAGCCAAAGTGTTAGGTAATTCAAGGCTTGCTTCACGGGAATCAACAGGGTTAATGTAGTATGCTTTGATGGCATTTTCTTGTTCTTTTGTGAAAGTACCTTCGATAGCAAATACACGGGCACAGCGAACAATATGGCCAGATGTAAGGGTTAGCATAGAAATACATTGCTCAGCACTATCGGCGCGTTGATCGTATTGACCTGGTACATATTCAACAGCGAATACGAAACCTTGTACAGCGGGAATTTCTTCTAATACTGTATCCACAGGAGGTTCGGAGAAGATAAGATTTTTTGCAGCCTCTAAATCTTTTGCATCTACATGTTCGATATCATATCGCTCGTAGATGGTTACTCCTGTAGCAGGCATAGATAATTCCTGTTGTAAGGTTTGTAACATGCGTTGTGCTTCTTGGTTGAAAGATTCTCGTTTTGTTACGAATAATCGTTGTATAGCCATTGTAGCCTCCTGTAATGTATATAATTCCCTATGGGATATTGACAAATTAAGTATAGTCGGTCTAGACTTATAAGTAAAGATAATCTTACTAATGAAAAGATTAGAAATACTAATAAATATGAAAAGTTCATGAAGGTCATAAGACCTAACTTTCATGAAGATTTCTACATATTCATTATATATTGAGAGTCTATAGTTATAATAGGGTAATGATATGTGTATTTAAAAGTAAGAAGTTACTATTAGTATATAACAGAGGTGAATAAAATGGCAGTATCTGCAGATTTATATAGAACCTTTTTAGGGGTAGGCTTATATTTGTCCTTTTCCCGTGCCGCAAAAGAGTTAGGCGTTTCTCAATCCGCTATCAGCCAAAGCATTAAACAATTAGAAGGGGAACTGAATATGCCTCTTTTTGTACGTACTACAAAATCTGTAGGATTCACGCCTGAAGGTAAAGAGTTGTTTGATACGGTAGCTAAAGCGTTCTCCATCCTTGATAATGGGGTGACTCAATTACAAGAACGTGTTAGCCAAGCTTATGAAAGTTTAAACCTTGCTGCTACAGATACATTATGTCGCCATTTCTTATTACCATATTTCCATAAATGGCAATTACAAGAAAGTGAAATCGGATTGCATATTATTAATCGTCCATCCCCTGATTGCGTAGAGTTGGTACTCAATAAAGAGGCTCAGTTAGCGGTGGTTAATGATTATGAAGGCTTGCGTGATAATCCTCAATTAGAGGTCACTACATTGGCTACAATTCAAGATGTATTTGTTGGTGGCCCTGACTATAAAGGGGCAGGCTTCTTTGATCAAGGTCGCTTACTTAACGAGCCTATCTTATTATTACATAAGGGCTCTGCAAGCCGTACCTTCTTTGATGAAGTAACACATGGCGCATGCCGTAAGCCTCGCTTTGAACTTGGTAGCGTCGATGTATTGCTCGATCTTGTAGAAATTAATATGGGTATTTCCATGTTGCCTAACCATGTAGTGCAACAAAAGATGCAAGAAGGCTCCATCGTGCGTATCGATACAGATATTCCTGTACCGACCCGTGATATTGTACTTGTCCGTTCTCGTTTGGTACCTCAATCTGAAGGAGCGGCGCGCTTCACATCCTTGCTTATTAATCGTGAAAGCACTCGTGATAAGGTCTTATAATTATAAGACACACTTTTTGAGAAATTTCAGAAAGTGTGTCTTTTTATATTTTTGACTAGTCTTATCTGTGCTATATTATATTGTTATAAACCTGTTGAATTTTATAATTCAGAGTTGAAAGTTTTTAAGTCTCTTTGATAGTTATTGTATTAGTCATATTGTTAAGGCTTTTACTTGATATAGGTTGACCCTAAGGGGATATTTACGTTAAAATTTAAAGATAGTTATACTGCGGAGGTAAGAGCACATGGAATTATTAAAACAACGCATTCGTGAAGAGGGGATTGTCCTCAATAATCGCGTGCTAAAAGTCGATGGTTTTTTAAATCATCAAATCGATCCACAATTGTTTAAAGCAATCGGTAAAGAAATTGCTGATCGTTACCGTGATGCAGGGGTACAACGTATTGTTACTATTGAGGCATCTGGCATTGCATTGGCATTGATGGCTGCGCTTGAACTTGATGTGCCATTAGTATTTGCACGTAAGAAAAAATCTATTCTTATGGTAGACGATGTATATCATAGTGTGGTGTACTCCTACACAAAAGAAGAAAACTACGATATTACTATTTCTAAAAAATTCTTGCCAGCTGGTGAAAAAGTGTTAATCATCGATGACTTCTTGGCATCTGGTGAGGCGGCTATGGGCCTTGCTAAATTGGTAGAAGACGCAGGTGATGAAGTGGTAGGTATGGCTATTGCTATCGAAAAATCCTTCCAACCTGGTCGCGAACGCCTTGAACATGCAGGTTATCGTGTAGAGTCTTTAGTTCGTATTAAAGAATTTAAAGACAATGGTTGTGTATTTATCGAAGACTAATAGTCTGATTATTTGTAGAGGGAATTATGAATCAAAAAGCAGAAAAATTCGACTTACTCATCGCTGACCTAAACAAAGGTGGTAACTCTTGGTTTACAAAGGAAGAAATGACAGATGATCTTCATACAGTCGTTTATCACGGCCGTTTGGATGTTCATGAGCATAGCTTGCCTGTATTCATCGTTGTGGATGATTCTGCATTCTCCTATGCTCGCATAGCTATCACAACAACATCTATTGATGAAAAAGTGATTCCTGCTGTGTTAAAAGAACTTAACACATTAAATCAAGATTATAAAGTATCTAAATACTATGTAAGCAATGAAGATAATAACATCTATATGGATGTATCTGTTCCTGGTTTGACAGAACAGTTTGATCCTACAGTAGTAGTTAATTTATTGCTTGAAGTTGTTCAACCACACTTAGATGCTGTACATAAAGGCATTCTTAAAGTAGCTGGTTTAGCTTAATAGAGGTTGTTATGAATCCTAAAGCGTTATTATTTGATAAGTTTTTAAAAGACGAAGAAATCACATCCTTTGAACGTAAGGATTTTGATGATGAAGACGGTACTGTTGTATACCGTTCTTATATTAAATCCCCGTTGTGGGATATGCCGTTATTTGTCATTCTTGATAACAGTATTTACAGTGTTATTCGTTTGGTATTGGGCCCTGAAAAGGTAACTGCACAAAACATGGCTGCCTTAAATGCGTTGATCAATCGAGATAATGCGACATACAAAAACTATAAACTTTATATTGATGAACAAGACTCTAGTCTATATTTGGACTGCGTATATATGTGTGGTGATGATGCGTTTGAACCTGCATTAATGTATGCATTGATGTCTTCTATTGTAGATTATGTACCTGAAGCTGTAGGTGAGTTGAAAGCTGCTTTTGAAAGTGGTACACACTAATCAATAACAAATATAGATTAACTGGCATAATGTTCGGAAATTAAATAAAAGAGGGTATTCTATCTTTATAGATAGAATACCCTCTTTTGCTTTCGCAGAAAAATATATATAGTGTGAAATAGTGCATTTTTGCATGAATGCTTTTGTATAAATTGAGAGGATATTTGCAATAAACCAATTTGAATAAAGTAGATATAATTGAATTCAATATTTTTGAAAAGTTCGGAATATAACGAATAATAAAAATAATTAATTAAATAATATTCGAAGATAGTGTTGATTTTGTAAATGTTAGGTGTTACAATTTGTGTACAAGAAGGAGGTAGCACCGTGAACTATGCAAATCAACAAACTCAAAGCAAGTCTACGGAGGCTATTTGCGCGTATTTGTCCCAGTCTGTTTTGGCTGGGCTTTTTTATTAGGAGGATCTATGAAGGTCGGTATTATCATGGGCAGCAAGTCTGACCTAGACACAATGAAAAAGGCATCTGCCGTACTTGATGAATTCAAAATCCCTTATGAAATGGTTATTGCCTCAGCTCATCGTACCCCAGAGGCTGTGAAGAACTTTGTCACACGACTTGAAGATGAAGGGGCTATCGCTTTTATTGCTGGTGCTGGCGCGGCGGCTCATTTACCTGGTGTGGTGGCGAGCTTCACTACATTACCTGTTATCGGCATTCCTCTTAATGCAACGGCTTTAAAAGGCATTGATTCTCTGCTTGCTATCGTTCAAATGCCATCTGGTATGCCTGTAGCAACTATGGCTGTAGATGGTGCTAAAAACGGAGCACTTTTTGCAGTCCAAATTGGAGCAGCTTTCAACAAAGAATTGAAAGACCGATATGTACAGTATCGCAAAGATATGGCTGAAAAAGTATTAGCGGACAATGCTGAATTACAAGGTGCCATTAAACTATAATCGTTTGAAGCGTTTACATCATCATTTATACATCTTTGAATAGATAAGAGTAAAAGGAGACACATCATGGCTAACATCAACTTGGAAACATTAACATTATTGTATGAAGGTAAAGCAAAACAAGTATATCAAACAGATAACAAAGACGAGTACATTGTTCATTACAAAGATGATGCTACCGCATTTAACGGCGAGAAACATGATACTATCCTTGGCAAAGGCGTATTGAACAATAAAATCTCTTCCTTCTTCTTCGAATTATTGAAAAAAGAAGGCGTTCCGACTCATTTCGTTCGTCGCGAAGATGATCGTAATCAAACAGTACTTACGTTGGATATCATTCCTCTAGAAGTTATCGTTCGTAACATTGCAGCTGGTTCTATGGCTAAACGCTTTGGTATTGAAGAAGGTACTCCTCTTAAACATCCAATTCTTGAATTCTGCTACAAAAATGATGAATTAGGTGACCCATTTGCTAATGAATCCCAAATCACAGCACTTGGCTGGGCTACTCAAGAACAACTTGATGTAATCTCTACTATCACTTTAAAAGTAAACGATATTTTGAAAAAATTCTTGGCTACTAAAAATGTAACCCTTGTAGATTTTAAATTAGAATTTGGTACACATAATGGTGAAGTATTATTAGGCGATGAAATCTCTCCTGATACATGCCGTTTCTGGGATGCTACAACAGGTGAAAAACTCGACAAAGATCGTTTCCGTCGAGATCTTGGCAATATTGAAGAAGCGTACAAGGAAATGTTATTCCGTCTTACTGGCGAACGCGCCTAAGGGGGCACAATGAACTACGATCCAGTTTTTGATAAATGGCATGAAGAGTGTGGTGTATTCGGTGTCTATGATAGAACCATTGATGTAGCACGCTATGTATATTGGGGACTCTTTGCGCTCCAACACCGTGGACAAGAAAGCGCGGGCATTGCCGTTACCGATGGTCATGATGTAGAACTAAAAAAAGGTATGGGCTTGTTGACTGAGGCCATTAAAGAACTACCATCCTTACCAAGCCATATGGGGACTGGTCATGTGCGGTACTCTACAACAGGTTCCAATAATCCACGCAATATCCAACCCTTAGTAATTTATTACCAAGGTGGTCAAATTGCGGTAGCTCACAATGGTAATTTAACGAATGCCCTAGCCATTCGTAAACGTCTTGAAGCGGATGGATCTATTTTTCAAACGACAATGGATTCTGAGGTTATCGTAAACCTCATTGCTCGCTCTAAAGCTGAGACACAAGAGGAACGCATTGCCGATGCGGCACGTCAAATTGAAGGAGCCTTCTCTCTCGTTATTACTACGAACGACTCCTTGGTAGGTGTGCGTGATCCCCAAGGCTTTAGACCTCTTTGTTTAGGTAAAACAGCAAATGGCTATGTTCTCTCTAGTGAAAGCTGTGCCTTAGATGCTATAAAAGCCGAGTTTATTCGTCACATCGATCCAGGCGAAATGGTAATTATTGATGACTCTGGTGTACGTAGTGTTATCTATGCAGAACCAGAGAAAATTGACAAAAAGCTTTGTGTTTTTGAATATATCTATTTTGCCCGTGGCGATAGCCATATCGATGGTCAATCGGTATATCAATCTCGTCTTAATATGGGGCGTGAATTATATAACGAAACTAAATACGATGCAGATATTGTTATGTCTATTCCTGACTCTGGCACTACAGCAGCACTAGGCTATGCCCGTGCATCAGGTATTCCTTTTGCAGAAGGTCTTGTTAAAAACCGCTATAGTGGTCGTACCTTTATCAAGCCAAATCAAGAGGAACGGGAATTAGCTGTTCGTATGAAGCTTAATGCATTGCCCCACATTGTAGGAGGCAAACGGATTGTCCTTATCGATGATTCTATCGTACGCGGTACTACGAGTGGTATTATCGTTAAAATGCTAAAGGAAGCAGGCGCTAAAGAGGTGTACATGTGTGTAAGCTCACCAACAATTGAGTATTCTTGTCACTATGGTATTGATACGTCGGTGCGTAAAGAGCTAATTGCTGCCACACATACAGTAGATGAAATAAAAGATTATATTCATGCTGACAAATTACATTATTTATCTCGTGAAGGCTTATGTCGTGCCGTATCTGATATAGCGCCTAATGATTTATGTTTTGCTTGCTTTAATGGTGATTACAGTGTAGAGGTTCCTGCGGAACAAGAGGAAGGGGTCAAATATGTGCTCGAATAAAACTAGTTTAACCTATCGTGATGCAGGCGTTGATATCGATGCAGGTAATCGCGCAGTAGAATTGATGAAAGAATCCGTAAAACGCACCTATACACCTGGCGTTGTAGGTGATTTAGGTGGTTTTGGGGGCCTCTATTCCTTAGCTGGTCACTCTATGTCTGACCCTATGCTCGTATCCGGTACAGATGGGGTAGGTACCAAATTACGTTTAGCTATCATGATGGATAAGCATGATACAATTGGCCAAGATTGCGTAGCCATGAGTGTTAATGATATTCTTGTGCAAGGTGCAACGCCTTTATTCTTCCTCGATTACATTGCAGTTGGTAAACTTGATCCTGTGAAAGTAGCAGATATTGTGCGCGGTGTGGCAGAGGCTTGTGAAGAGTCCGGATGTGCTTTACTAGGCGGTGAAACTGCTGAAATGGCAGGCTTTTATGATAATGATGACTATGATGTAGCGGGCTTTGCAGTGGGGATTGTTGATCGTCCTAAATTGATTACTGGTGAAAGTATCAAAGCTGGCGACGTAATTTTAGGTCTGCCATCGTCTGGTGTACATTCTAATGGCTTCTCCTTGGTTCGTAAAATTGTATTTGACCATAAACAATTATCTATGGATACAAAAATTCCAGAGTTTGGTAAAACCTTAGGCGAAGAATTATTGACGCCTACTCGTTTATATCCTAAAGCTGTATTGCCGTTGATTGAACAACAGCTTGTAAAAGGTATGGTTCATATTACCGGCGGTGGTTTCTACGAAAACATTCCTCGTGTATTGCCAAAAGGCGTTACTGCAGAGGTAGATGTCACAACTTGGCCACGACTTCCTGTATTTACAAAACTACAAGAATGGGGCAATGTTGCCTGGCCTGAAATGTACCGTACGTTCAACATGGGCATTGGTATGATTCTCATCGTTGACCCAAAGGATGTAGAAATGGTTAAAGAAAACCTCGCTAGTCGTGGTGAAGTCGTATATGAAATTGGACGCATTGTAAGTGGTGATGGTCCTGTTGTCCTTAAAGGGGCTGAGTTCGATGCGTAATTCTAAAAAGAGATTAGCCCTCTTTGCCAGTGGTCGTGGTTCTAATGGTGAAGCACTGCATAAGGCTATGCAAGAAGGCTATATTAATGGTGAATTTGTTGTAATCATTACAGATCACGGCGATGCAGGAATTGTGGAACGCTCTAAATCTTGGAATATTCCACTTATTGTTATCGAACGTAGCGATTATGACTCAAAAGCTAGCTTTGAACAAGCTCAACTAGATGCTTTAGAGCCTTATAAGGTTGATGGCATCGTTTTGGCAGGCTATATGCGTATTGTAGGGGCTCCTTTGATAGAGCGATATGAACATCGTATATTAAATATTCATCCTGCTCTGTTACCATCATTTCCAGGCCTTCATGGTCATCAACAAGCCATTGACGGAGGCGTAAAAATTACAGGTTGTACGGTACACTTCGTTGATGCGGGAATGGATACGGGGCCTATCATTATGCAGAATACGGTGCCTGTATTACCTGATGATACAGAGGACACCTTGAGCGATAGATTATTACCTATCGAACATAAAACGTATAAAGAGGCATTGCAACTATTTTGTGAAGATAAGCTCACCATAAAAGGTCGTGTTGTATATATTGAAGATTGATGTGTAAGCAAAGGAAGACGTTAGATGATTAAAAATGCATTACTTAGTGTTTCTGATAAAACAGGTATTGTAGACTTTGCGAAAGGTTTAGTTGAATTAGGTGTAACCATTTATTCCACAGGTGGTACGCTTAAAGCGATTACTGATGCGGGCATTGCAGCACAAGCGGTTGAGACTTTGACTGGTTTTCCTGAAATGATGGACGGCCGTGTAAAGACATTGCATCCCAAGGTTCATGGTGGTATTTTAGCAATTCGCGATAATGCTGACCATCAAAAAGCTATGGCTGATCATGGTATTGAACCAATTGACCTTGTTGTTGTCAATCTCTATCCATTCCGTGAAACTATTGCCAAACCAAATGTATCCTTAGAGGAAGCCATTGAAAATATCGATATCGGTGGTCCTACCATGGTGCGCTCTGCTGCGAAAAACCATGCGTATGTAGGTATCGTTGTAAACCCAAATCATTATGATGAAATTTTAGCTATGCTTAAAGAAGAGGGTGAATTGTCTAAAGAATATCGCTTTGGTCTTGCGAAAGAGGCCTTTGCTCACACTGCAGCTTATGATGTAGCCATTGCTAACTATATGAGTGGTGTCTTAGCTGAAGGTCCTACACCACCGGAATATTTAAGTGCTTATGAAAAGGTAACTGACCTTCGGTATGGTGAAAATCCACATCAAAAAGCTGCATTCTATAAAGAAATTGGCAAAGCTCATGGCATGGGGGCCTTGAAACAACTCCATGGTAAAGAGCTTTCCTATAATAACATCGTAGATATGGAAGCGGCCTGGAATATGGTGTGGGAATTTACCGATCCTGCGGCATGTATCATTAAGCATACAAATCCTTGTGGCGCAGCTACAGCAACTACATTGCATGATGCTTATGTAAATGCCTACGAAGCAGACTCTGTATCCGCCTTTGGTGGTATCGTTGCTTTAAACCGTGAAGTCGATGCTGCTACTGCAGGAGAAATGAGTAAAATTTTCTTAGAAGTCATCATGGCTCCTGCTTTCACAAAAGAAGCATTAGACATCCTTGAAGCAAAGAAAAATATTCGCCTCATTGAGTTATCTAAACCTGAATCTGGCCAAGTAACAGTGAAAAAGGTTTCTGGTGGGCTATTAGTTCAAACAGAGGATGATATTCAAGAAGAACGAGCTAACTATAAAGTGGTTACAAAGGTACAACCAACAGATGAACAATGGAAAGCCCTCGAATTTGCTTGGAAGCTCGTAAAACATGTAAAATCCAATGCCATTTTGATTTCTAATGAAAAACGTACACTCGGTGTGGGGGCTGGTCAAATGAACCGCGTTGGTTCTGCAAAAATTGCTCTTGAACAAGCTGGTGAAGCTGCTAAAGGTGCTGTATTAGCATCTGATGCATTCTTCCCATTCGGCGACACTGTAGAAACGGCGGCAAAACATGGTATTGCAGCCATTATCCAACCGGGTGGATCCATTCGCGATGAAGAATCCATTAAGGCAGCTGACGAAGCGGGTATTGCTATGGTATTTACAAGCATTCGTCACTTTAAACATTAACTTGTTTAGTATAATTGAGGGTTATAGTCGAGCACTAGCTCGTAATCATTGATGTGTAATGATGATTATAGGGGATATAGGTGCTTACATAAATGATGTATTGATGGCGTTTAGGCGTCGATGGAGGACTTATGAAAGTATGTGTAATCGGTAACGGCGGCCGCGAACATGCATTAGCATGGCGATTGTCCATCAGCCCTAGCGTAACAAAGGTATATGCCATTCCTGGCAGTGCGGCCATGTCAGATTGTGCAGAGCTAGTTGGCATTGATTGGCAACAAAGCGATCATTTAATTCGCTTCTTGAAAGATAATCATGTTGATTTAGTCGTTGTTGGTCCAGAGGCTCCTCTTGTAGTAGGACTAGCAGATGCACTCAATGCAGCTGGAGTTCCTGTATTTGGCCCATCTAAAGCAGCTGCTCAACTAGAGGGCTCAAAGGTATTTGCCAAAGACCTTATGACAAAATATAACATACCGACTGCTGACTATGGTGTATTCCACAAGGTGGATGAAGCAAAGGAATTTATCGGTCAAACAGGTGCTCCTATCGTAGTGAAAGCTGATGGCTTGGCCGCAGGTAAGGGCGTTGTAGTGGCTATGACCATCGAAGAAGCAAATGTAGCTGTAGAAGACATGCTTAGTGGTAATCGTTTTGGAGAAGCTGGTAGTACCGTTGTTATCGAAGAATTCATGGAAGGTGAAGAAGCGAGCTTGCTTGCCTTTGTAGATGGCAAGACTGTAGTTCCTATGATTGCTTCCCAAGATCATAAACGCATCTTTGATGGAGATAAAGGTCCTAATACTGGTGGCATGGGTACCTATGCACCAGCGCCAGTACTTACTAATGCATTACGAGATGAGGCGATGAAGACAATTTTAGAACCTATGGTAGCTGCCATGGAGAAAGAGGGGATGCCTTATGTGGGCTGTCTCTATGCAGGTCTTATGATTACATCTCAAGGCCCTAAGGTTGTAGAATTTAATGCCCGCTTTGGCGATCCAGAAACACAAGTAGTATTGCCATTACTCGATAGTGACTTAGGTCAAATTATGATGGCTTGTGCCACAGGCACATTAACAGCTGATATGGTGAAATGGAAAGACTCCTCGGCAGCTTGTGTCATTCTTGCTTCTAAAGGGTATCCTGAAACATCCTCCAAGGGTGATGTGATTCATGGTGATATTAAACAACATGATACAACCATCGTATTCCACTCTGGTACAAAACTTATTGGAGATGAATATGTCACAAATGGCGGCCGAGTTCTTGGCGTAGTAGGTCTTGGTAAAGACCTTAGAACGGCGCTCGATAGAGCTTATGAACGCATTGAACATATTGACTTTGAAGGAATGCAATACCGTACAGACATTGGGGCGAAAGCTTTCAAATAAAGAAAAAGCATTTTAAAATACACTAAAACCTCTACATTCATGCACAACGCATGTGGTGTAGAGGTTTTATTTTCTACCTTTTAACGGTTACCTATGATATAATAAATTAGATATAAAGAGGGCCCACCGACGTGTGATGGCGTTAGGCTCATCTCGAAAATTTTGAAATCTATTGATGGCGCCTAATGTGTAGAAGTACATCTTCTACATATTAGGTGTTTTTACTATAGTCTATTTTTCGTATAGCGGCATACAACTATGAAATATAACAAAGAACTGTTAAAACTGAATAGTCCGGTATCATTTTGGATGAATTTCCCCAATGAAGAACGCGTATTTTGGGTGGATCGCCAAAGTGACCGCATCGTTGTGGGCGCTAAACGTCTAGCGACGGTTAAAGATGATGACGATCGCCATAATTATGCGTATGTATTTTATGGGGATACTTTTTTTGATACTGTAAAAGACCCTAAATGGTCTAATATGGGCCATGAAATGATTGCTTTTACCCATTATTACATCGTAGAAAATGGAGAGTCTTTCTATCTACATGCTGGTGAAAGTGTACCTATTAAGAATTATGAGGTGCCTCGAGTTCATCACAACTACAAAGAAACCAGTGATGATAAGGCGGATTGGAACCGTTTGATGAATGCTATTGCCAATGGCATAAGCAGCGGTGAGATGACTAAGGTCGTCTCCTCTCGCGAGGTGGAATTCACTAGCGAAACACCATATAATGTGGCAAGTATCTTGGCTAATTTGGTAGATAATAATCCGAATTGCTTTATCTTTGGCTATGAAAAGGATGGGCGTACCTTTGTAGGGGCATCGCCAGAAATTTTAGTCCGCCATCGTGGCAGTGAAATATTAAGCTATGCACTAGCTGGAACCGCCCCAAAGGATGGTCCTAATGCGTGGACTAAGGAACAATTACTAACTAATAAGAAAAATCTTGTAGAACATAATATCGTTCGCAATCGCATCGTGAATACGATGAGACAAATTACTCCAGATATTACGGTGGGGGAAACCGGCATTATGGAGTTGTCGCACCTCTATCATTTGCGTACCATAATTACCGCAAAGGATAGTACAAAATCTCTTGTGGAATGGGCCAAATTATTACACCCTACACCAGCCCTTGGTGGTGAACCTCGAGAAAAGGCGCTAGCCTTATTACAAGAATACGAATCTCATGAACGCGGTATGTACGCAGCGCCGTTTGGTTTTATGAAGGATATGGGGGACGGCATCGTTGTAGTTGCCATACGATCTGCTCTTATCATGGATAATGTATTGTATGCCTATGCAGGATGTGGCGTTGTAGCTGATTCTGATGCGGATGAAGAATACGCTGAAACTAATAATAAAATGCGCACCATTCTTGATGCCTTATAATTGTTTCCGTACCTCTAGGGGTGTTTGAAAGGGAATATAATGAATGAATATATTGCTGCCTTGGTAGACGAGTTCTACCAACTCGGCGTCCGTCATGCAGTGTTTAGCCCTGGTTCTCGTTCTACGACGATGGCCATGCTGTTCAAGGAGCATGAAGGATTTGAAACCTATATGAATATAGATGAGCGCTCTGCTAGTTTTATGGCTCTTGGCATTGCAAAGGCTCATAAGGAACCAACTGTACTCGTATGTACCTCAGGTTCTGCTGTGGCCCATTATTTGCCAGCTGTTTTGGAAGCTCAATATAGCGGGGTACCGCTCATTGTACTATCTGCTGATAGACCTCATACATTATTGCATGTAGGGGCTCCTCAGACTGTAGATCAACACAAAATCTTTGGCACAGCTGTAAACTACTATGAAGAATTAGCAGTGCCTCAAGAATCTCATTACTATACATATCCTCGCCAAGTAGCTCGTAAAGCGTATATGAAAGCGATGGATACTAAAAAAGGGCCAGTCCATATTAATGTGCCTCTCTTTGAACCATTGGTGCCAGAATTGAGCCGTAACCATTTTGAGGCTGGTCGCAGTTCCTTTAAAGTGGTTAAGCCAAACTATAGTAGTGTATTTGGCTGTGATAATAGAAACAATTTGACTCATGTTAATAATACAATTGATATTGCTCATGGAAATGATGGTACAAAGGAGATTAATGATTTACTTGAAAGATATGAGCGTATCCTTATCCTAGCAGGTCCACAGATCGATATAGATGAAGCTAATACAATTCGTTTCTTCGGGGAGGCTTTACAAGCTCCTATTTTGGCGGATCCCTTATCGAA
The DNA here is from genome assembly GCA_900556785.1 of uncultured Veillonella sp. Classification (GTDB taxonomy): domain Bacteria; phylum Bacillota; class Negativicutes; order Veillonellales; family Veillonellaceae; genus Veillonella. The sequence goes on along the minus strand of USQK01000015.1, from coordinate 6,497 downwards.
TGTAAGGGGGTGCGATACATCTAAAGTTGTGATTTCTACATATGATGCGTTGTTAGCAGGGCAATCTCTTTGGCATGAGTTAAAACCAGATTGTGTGGTTCAGTTTGGCCAAATCGTTGTGTCAAAACGAGTGCAACAGATGATTGCTAGTTGGACTGATGTGGAGTACATCGAGGTTAACCCTACAATGGACTCCATGAATCCTACAGGTAAAACTACGATGCATGTGCAAGCTAGTATTGATGTCTTTACCCATTTATATGGAAAAAACAATAACTCTGATACGTACTTAAACATATGGCGACGTTTAGATCAAGCTGGTAAGAAACAACTAAGCTTAGCTATCGATGAGCCTCATTGCTTTGAAGGCCGAACCATACGGGAGCTACAAAAACAGATCCCTAAAGATGGACAAATTTTGGTTGCCAATAGTATGACGATTCGGGACTTTGATTACTTCTGGTTTAGTGGGGAATCTAGGGCGGTTCTTTATGGAAATCGAGGCGTCAATGGTATTGATGGCACTATTTCTACGGCTCTAGGGCTAGCAGTAAATGGTAGACCTACATATTTAGTAACTGGGGATTTATCCTTGTTCCATGATTTGAATGGATTGGCTGTAGCGAAAACTCATAATTTAAACTTAACTATTATTTTGCATAATAATGATGGAGGCGGTATTTTTGAATACTTACCTCAAAAGGGGACAAAGCATTTTGACTATTTGTTCTCTACATCACAAGGCTTAGATTACAGTGGAGCTGCCAAACTCTATGGTTGTAGCTACATTAAAATCTCCAGCCCCGATGAGTTGAGTTCTGTATTGGCTAAGATTGGTCGAGAATCAGGCGTTCATATCATTGAAATTCCTACAAATAGGGAATATAGCAGAGAATTGCATAAAAAATATACGAAGGTTTCAGTTGATATGGAGGCATTACTATGAGTCAGTATTTTTGCAGTATTGTAGATAATGCTTTGTGTAATCCAGCTCAGCGCATGTATTTTGACTTGGGAGAGTATCGCTACGGTTTGACTGTGGTAGGTGAAGGGGAACCTATTGTATGTTTCCACGGCTTCTCTGAATCAAGCTATACTTGGGATGCTATTAATCTGCCGGGGTATCGAGTGGTTCGTATTGATTTAATCGGACATGGCGATTCAGATATTCCTGATGAGAATCAGGCTTACACCATTCCTCAAATGATAAAGGACTTACACACAGTTATCTATTACATGGTTGGTGAAAGCTATTACCTCATGGGCTATTCTATGGGGGCTCGTATTGCACTTTCCTATGCGTTGGAGTATGAACGTGAAATCAAAGGTCTTATTCTTGAAAGTGGCTCGGTAGGCATCGCTTCTGACGCTGACCGAGAAGCGCGCCGCAAGGCGGATGAAGACTTAGCAGCTCATATCGAAGAGCATGATGGTGCTTGGTTTGCTGCACGATGGGCGGAAGTACCTATTTTTGAGAGTCAAAAACAGCTTTCAGAGGGGGTAGAAGAATTAATCTATCTACGTCGTTCCAATAATAGCCCATATGCATTAGCTTGTACGTTGCGTGGGTCAGGGCAGGGCGTAATGCCTTATGTAGGGGATAAATTAAAAAAATTCTCTGTTAAAGGTTTATATGTGAGTGGCGCATTAGATACAAAATATACTACAATAGGAAGAGATGTATTTGGCAAGTTGCCAAGTTTTAATCATGTCATCGTCGACGGGGCGGGGCATAATGTACATATAGAGAAACCGCAGATTTTTGAACAAGCGGTATTGGATTTTTTACAGAAGAAAGGTTAAGTCCATGAGCAAATTTGATTGGAAAGTATTGGATCGTAATTATGAAGATGTAATTTACGAAACATATAATGGCATTGCAAAGATTACTATTAATCGCCCACAGGTACGTAACGCGTTCCGTCCTAAAACTGTTATGGAGTTAATCGATGCTTTCACAGTAGCTCGTGAAGATAACGAAGTAGGCGTAATTGTATTGACTGGTGCAAACCACGGTCAAGGTGAAGATAAAGAAGCATTCTGCTCCGGTGGTGATCAAAGCGTACGCGGTCATGGTGGTTATGTAGGCGAAGACAATGTACCTCGTTTGAACGTTCTTGATTTGCAACGTTTAATTCGCGTTATCCCAAAACCTGTTATCGCTATGGTTAATGGTTTTGCTATTGGTGGCGGTCATGTGTTGCACATCGTATGTGACCTTACCATCGCTTCTGAAAATGCTAAATTCGGTCAAACAGGTCCTCGCGTAGGTTCCTTTGACGCTGGTTATGGTGCAGGTTACTTGGCTCGCATGATCGGTCATAAACGCGCTCGCGAAGTATGGTTCTTGTGCCGTCAATACACAGCTGCTCAAGCGTATGAAATGGGCATGGTTAACTGTGTCGTACCATTCGACAAATTGGAAGAAGAAACAGTTCAATGGTGTAACGAAATTCTTGAATTGTCCCCAATGGCATTGCGTATGTTGAAAGGTGCATTCAACGCCGATACTGATGGTCTTGCAGGCTTACAACAATTTGCAGGCGACGCTACATTGATGTACTACACAATCGATGAAGCAAAAGAAGGCCGTGATGCGTTCAAAGAAAAACGTAAACCGAACTTCAAACAATTCCCTAAATTCCCTTAATCGTAATAATAGTGCTAGTCTATTACTAAATGTGGGATTCATTGTACAAACGACAAGTGCGCCTCTATATGAGGCGCCTTTCTTGTAATGTCTGTGATTATTAATCATTAATCATAAGGCATTATCTTTGGATACGAGGTGAGATGATGGAATGGTTACGGTATGGTGCAGAGCACTATCCTGATCGCATATGTATAAATGAATATACCTATAAGGATATATATGGCGGTGTGCTTCATGTGGCTAGTGAATTGCTACCTCTTGAAATCTCCCGTGTGGCCATTTTATCGGACAACTCTGTTACTATGGCAATCTATGTGTTGACTGCTATGCTAGCTCATAAAGAGGTACTATTACTTAATGTACATCTTAAGCCTAATGAGATAGAAAACCAATTGAAACAATTAGGTGTTACCACCGTTTTACATAGTCAAGATCGACGGAATCAACTGCCTGATTCAATGTGTGTTATTGAGTTTGAATCTCTAGAAACCATTCTATCTGACCGAGTTTTAGAAGATACTTTTGATTGGACATTTAATGATACAGACATTGCAGCTATTATGAACACTAGCGCTACAACAGGTCAGTTTAAATCAGTACCCCTTCGATGGGGGCAAATTAGAGCTCATGTACAAGCGTCTCAAGAGGTATTAGGTAAAACCGCAAAAGATAATTGGCTTATGGTATTACCTCTGTTCCATGTAAGTGGTCTATCTATTTTGATGCGGTCCCTTTACAATGGAACGGCTATCACTGTATTGCCTAAATACGATGAGATAAAGGTTTTAGAACTCATTGAATCTGAGAAAATCAATATGATGTCTCTGGTACCTACAATTTTGACTCAATTAGAACCGAAGATTACACATCATACATTACGTGTTATTTTGCTAGGTGGCGAGTTTATTCCTATGGCTCTCATCGATGCTTGTGAAAAGAAATCCTTACCTATTTACAAGACCTATGGCATGACGGAAACCTTTAGTCAAAGTGTGACTTTCTCTGTATTGGATTACCCTCATAAACGAGATTCCGTAGGCAGACCATTACCAGGCATGCAGGTTCGCATTGATAATCCTGATGCGGATGGAGTAGGGGAAATCCATTTGACAGGGCCCATGGTTATGACTGGGTATATTGGCAAGGAGCCGATTGATGGTGATCTTAATACCGATGATATTGGTTATGTCGATGAAGATGGGTTCGTATATATTTTGAATCGTCGCAAGGATCTCATCATTTCTGGTGGTGAAAATATTTATCCTAAGGAGCTAGAGGACCTAGTTTATACATTGCTAGAAGTGAAGGAATGTGCTGTTGTACCTGTATCTGATCCTAAATGGGGCCAAGTACCAGCACTCTTTGTGGCTTTTCACGATGGTGAAAGCATGACGTCTGATGAGATTTTATCCTTTATGACTAAATCTTTGGCGAAGTATAAAATTCCAAAATATGTAAAAATTTTACCTGCATTGCCTCGTAATGGCACAGGTAAAATTGTGCGTAATGAACTACATTTAGAAGATTGAGGCGCTTATGAATGATATTTTAAACTTTAAAAGTATAACTACACATCGCCTTAAACTACCGATGAAGTTTAATTTTAAAACCGCCAAGGGTGAGGTAAAGGAACGCGAAACGATCGTCATCCGCATCGAGGATCAACAAGGATATGTAGGCTATGGGGAATGCGTGGCTTTTACAGAGCCTTTTTATACAGCAGAGACGGTGGATACGTGTTGGCAAAAATTGGTGGATGATTATATATTTAATCTCCGCTTGATGCGGCCTAAACCGCTTATGACCTATGTACGGCAGCTGCAATTTTGGCTAAATCGAGATCATATGCCTATGACCATTGCTGCTGTAGAAAATGCCCTTATCAATCTTCATTGTGAAAGACTTGGTGTGAACTCCGTTTCCTATATTATGGGACGACCTTTACAAGATACCATTGAAAGTGGCGTTGTTATCGGTGATGTACCGATGGAACAATTGCTAGATGCTGTAGAAGTTCATGTGACGAATGGTTGTAAGCGCATCAAGTTAAAGGTGAATCCTACAGACGGCTACGAACGGACAGCCTTAGTACGTAAGCATTACCCCAATTTAGTCTTGGCAGCTGATGCTAATCAAAGCTATTCTTATGACGACATTGATAAGATCCGTCAATTTAACGATTTGAAACTAGCCTGTATAGAAGAGCCTTTTGCTATAACAACGCTTCAATCCTATAAGGAGTGGAAGTGGGAACGCCTTAATAACGATGATTGGCATATTGAAACGCCTATCTGTTTAGATGAGTCCATCTTGGGCTATGACGATTTATCCTATGCTATTGAGTATGGGCTGATTGACGTACTCAACATAAAAGTAGGCCGCATGGGAGGTCTCGTACCAACGAAGGCCGCTATTAATCTTTGTAGAGAATGCCATATTCCGTATTGGGTGGGTAGCATGGTAGAGTCGGGTATTTCTAAAATGTTGCACGCTCAACTAGCGGCTCTAGGTGATTCCTATATGGCAGGAGACCTATCTGATTCTAATAGATATTTTGAACGAGATCTCATCTATCCAGACTTAACATTTAAAGATGGGGTTATGCACGTCCCTGATGGAGATGGCTTAGGTGTAACTGTTTTTGATGATAGACTAGAAGCGTATTGTGTGGAGAAACGAACACTATGAATTTAATAGAATCCTTACAAATTGAAGCACCTCGTATGACGAGCGATACTACATGCATTGCAAAAATGAACTTAGGAGAATTCCACAAACAGCCTCAAGGCTATCTAAACGGTGGTGCCACCTTGGCATTTGCTGAAATCATTTCTGGCATGATGAGTAATGAACTTATTGGTGCAGATAAATTTGGTGTAGGTCAATCCGTTACGGCCAATCACTTGCGCCCTGTACGATGTGAAGGGGCCTTAACAGCTCACGGGACATTACTAGTAAAAGGGAAAACGTCCCATGTGTGGCGCTTTGATATGCTAGACGATGCAGAGCGACTTATTTCCCAAGTAACCGTAACACTGGCTATTGTGGACTTTGATCGGTAATAGAATAGGTAATAAGCAACAGATAATAGGTAATGATAAAAGGACAGTACATACTATTTCAGTATCTACTGTCCTTTTTAGATTTTGTATAAATTAATAGTTACTTATTATTTATTACTTTTTATTTGCTATTTACGAGTCACTGTATATAAGTCTTCCATGTCTGGAATATCGTAAATAACCCATGTGCCATCACCTAAGTGACGCATCAAAACACGTATATCTTTTGTCATATTTCTTTTGTTGTTTTGGATTGTTACTGTTACGGTAGCTGTATCTCCATCGTCTTCAGATTTGATATTTTTAACCTCTACATCATGCGCTTTGAAGAGACGGCCATCCACAAGGCGATCGACCATGGACATGTTGTCATCACTTTGAGCCGTATTAGTAGTGTCTGTTGTAGTTGGCTGAGATTTAAAACTATCTGGATCTTCAATATATTTTCGCATCACATCTTCGATTAAAGATGGACCAAATGTTTTAGCTGCTGCAATAGTAGCTTTGCCAAATGGATTGGATGTATCTATATATTTATTGCCTTCCCGTTCTAATATATTTTTTACAATAGATTTCGTATCTATATGGCGTAAGGCTTCATCTGCATCTTTATCTTGTACGGCTTGATGGATAATTTTTAGCGTATAAGCTGGTGTGTGGGGAATGTACCACATGAAATACCACGCTGCTGCTAAGGCACCAACAATAGCAATAATTAAGATGGTTATAAGTGATTTTGATTTCATTGTATTGCTCCAAAGTATTCTATATTACATTCTTAT
>USQK01000014.1 GCA_900556785.1 uncultured Veillonella sp. | reverse complement strand
GAAGCATTGTGGGAAACACAAGATCCAGCTCCATTCTCTTTGGTAGCTAATATTGATACTAAAGCACAAAAAAATACGGGCGCCCTTGAAATCCCTGGTGGTTTGTCCTTCTTGACTCAAAACTCCTTTACTTCTGGTAAAGTAGAAGGTATCAAAGATCTTCAAGCTAAATCCGAGGCTCAATACGGTCCTGGTAACTATATTCCAGATGTTCCAGCAATCTTCTGGACATTCCGTATCATGGTTGCAGCTGGTTCCATTATGTTACTTGTTGCATTCGTAGGCCTTATCCTTAATGCAAAAGATAAATTGGTTGGTAATCGCACATTCTTGAAAATTATGTTCTGGACATTGCCATTGCCATTCATTGCTCATTCCACCGGTTGGTTTGTAGCAGAAGCAGGTCGTCAACCATGGCTTGTATATGGCTTGCAATTAACTGCAGACGGTGCATCTAAAGCCGTTACAGCTCCAGAAATTATGACTACTATCATCGGCTTTACAGTTGTGTACATCGTAGCAGCTATTGCAGCTCTCTACCTTGCTGTAGAACACATCAAAAAAGGTCCAGATGGTAACCCATCTCACGATGTAGTTGAAAAAGAGGAGGCGAGATTATGGAATTAATTTTTAATAACCTTGAAGTGGTATGGTTTATTTTAATTACTGTACTATTCGCTGGCTTCTTCTTATTAGAAGGTTTTGACTATGGTACTGGTATTTTATTACCATTCATCGGTAAAACTGACGTTGAACGTCGTCAAATGATCAATGCCTTGGGCCCTGTTTGGGATGGCAACGAGGTATGGATGATTACTGCAGGTGGTGCATTATTTGCATCCTTCCCTCATGTATATGCTACATTGTTTAGTGGTTTCTATTTAGCGTTATTCTTAATGCTTGCGGCTCTTATTATCCGTGGCGTATCTTTTGAATTCCGATCCAAGAGCCCTAACTTGTTATGGCGTAAAACTTTTGACTACTGCATTTTCTTTGGTTCCTTGATTCCTGCATTATTGTGGGGCGTTACAGTTGGTAACTTGATTCAAGGTACTCCAATTGATGCAAGCATGACATATGTAGGCACATTCTTTGATTTATTAAGCCCATACACAGTACTTTGCGGTATTGCATTTATCTTGGTATTCACATACCATGGTGGCTTATTCACTTCTATCAAAACAGCTGGTGCGGTTTCCGAACGCGCTCGTGCAGCTTCTTTGGTAGTTGGTGTTCCTACTGCAATCGGTGCCTTAGTATTGGTTGCTGCTACATATGTATGTACAGATTTGTTCAACTCTGTATTAGCAATCGTGTGCTTCGCATTAGCAATCGTGTTCTTCCTCATTTCTTGGGGTGCTGCACGTACCCGCAATACAAAATGGGGCTTTGTATTTAGCTCCTTAACTGTTATTTCTGTAACAGCTGCTTACTTTGCTGGTTTGTTCCCTCGCATCATGGTTTCTTCTTTGAATCCTGATTGGAGCTTAACTATTGCAAATGCAGGTAACTCTACTTACACATTGACATTGATGACTTGTGTAGCCTTCGTATTTGTGCCAATCGTATTGGCTTACCAAATCTGGGTATACTGGACATTCCGTCATCGTGTATCTGAAAAAGACTTACACTATTAATAGAATAGCTTTATAACTCTCGTGAGTTATAAAATTTAAGTCTCAATGTGAGGCGTGTCGTAGCGGCACGCCTCTTTTTTGTGGTAAGATGAATATAATATTGATAAATTTAGATTCATTTGATCGTATATATTAGATTCTAAATTCATATGATTTTTTATATTAACTATATTTACCATAGGGGATACTATGATACAGCGTACCGCCTTTAAAGCGCTGCTAGAACATAAAGGTCAGCTTTTATTACTAGGCTTAACTTGTTTAGTTGAAAGTCTATCCATTGTTGGGCAAGCTTGGTTCTTTGGAACCTTAATTAATAATTTTATTTTTTCTGAAAATACCTTACAAGATGAAAGGTATACCATTATCTATTTAGGGATTGCTATTATTGTGAGATTAATAGCACATTATGTGCAAGAATCTGTAGCCAACCGATTGGGTAGTGCAGTAAAAGCAACCTTTAGAAAACGAGCTTTAGCACATATGTTTAAGCTAGGTGTTCAACATAAGGAGCGCCACGGCGATGTAATCCATATGCTTACAGATGGATTAGAGCAAGTAGATGCTTACGTAGCTCGATATATTCCGCAAATTTTATATGCTATTATGATTCCTCTTATCATGGGCATTGCTATTGTAGATACATTGCCTATAATTGGCATCATTCTAATTGTTACAGTACCATTGATTCCATTCTTTATGATTTTAATCGGCAAGCAAGCAGATCGCCTTAATAAAGAACAGTGGGAACGTATGAGTTTCTTGTCTGGGCATTTCCTCGATGTATTGCAAGGTATCACCACATTAAAACTTTTTGGCCGTGCGAAGGATCAAATCAAGGTCATTGGTCGTTTATCTGAAGAGTTTAAAGACTCTACTTTGCGTGTGTTGCGCGTGGCGTTCTTATCTGCATTGGTTCTTGAACTCGTAAGTACTATTAGTACGGCATTGATTGCAGTATACCTAGGCTTAACATTATTGGATGGGGAGATTCCATTCTTTTCCGCCTTCTTTATTTTGTTATTAGCACCAGAGTTCTATACGCCATTTAGACAACTGGGGGCTGCATTCCATACGGGAATGGCAGGGAAGACCTCCATTTTAAAATACGAAGAGTTTATGAATCGCCAGCCATCATTACCTGTAGGTGGGCAATCTAAACTTCAAGGACCTATACAAGCTATTGAAATTAAGGATTTAACATTTACCTATGAAGGTAGTGAAAATGGGGTACAACATATTTCTTTAGTGGCTAAACGCAATTCTCCGATTATGCTTGTTGGTGAAAGTGGAGCCGGGAAATCTACAATCGCTCATATTATTGGAGGCTTTTTAACTGCTCCTAAAGGTGCTGTTACCATCGATGGTCTTGATGTTTGTAATATCGATATTGAGTGGTGGCGCCAACAAATCACCTATGTATCCCAGCATCCTCATATCATGAAAGGGACCTTGCGTGACGTAGTATCCTTTGGGATGAATGTAAGTGATAAAGAGATTATAGAAGCATGTAAAGAAGTACAGCTACTGGATGTGATCAATAGACAACAAGAAGGTCTTGATACGATTATTGGTGAAGGTGGCTTAGGTCTTAGTGGTGGCGAACGTCAACGGGTGGCGTTAGCACGTGCGTTCTTACGAAAAGGGCAAGTGTTAATTCTCGATGAGGTAACGGCACATCTTGATGTAAAAACAGAATCTATCATAAGTAGTGCTATCCAACGTTTGATGGAGAATAAAATTGTTATTATTATTGGCCATCGCCTACAAACGATGCATTGGGCATCTACACTATACGTTTTGAAACATGGACGTATTATTCAACAAGGTTCTTATGCGACGCTTCTCGCAGTAGATGGTTATTTTAAAGACCTTGTCACCTCTGGTTTAGGAGAATTTTCTTCAACTATTGAAGAGCAGTTGCAAACAGGGAAATCATTTGATATTCAAGATAGAGATGAGCTAGATTATTCAATTTCTATTGATAAAAAAGATGCTTATGTACGCGGAAACGATACACATACATCTGAAGTGTCAACGTCTAATATGGGCTTACAAGGATGGCGTTTATTATTCACTGTATTAAGTCCTGCAAAGTGGTCGTTAGTATTAGCTTTGATTTTTACATTCTTAACGGTATTTATGAATGTGGGCTTATTAACTGTATCTGCGTGGTTATTGGCATCAGCTGCATTGCAACCGGGACTTACTTATTTGAGCCTTGCTATTGTGGGCGTCCGCTTCTTTGGTGTTAGTCGTGCTGTATGTCGTTATTTTGAACGGTATACATCTCATCGTATGGCGTTCCAAGGTCTGTATGGTTTGCGTGTATGGTTTTATGCTCATTTAGAACCATTGGCGCCGGCTATTCTTAAACGTTTTGGTGCAGGGGATATGCTAGGCCGCATTATGGGGGATATAGAGGTACTACAATTTTTCTACTTGCGTACGTTGATTCCGCCTGCAGCAGCCATTGCTTTAACTATTTTAGTTGCCTATGGTGTGTCTACGATTGATAATAGTTTGGTTGCGCCTATAGTTTTAGCAGCCTTTATATTAGGTCTAGTTTTGCCTTTAGTTGTATATGCTCATAACAAACAATCGTTGACGGCGATTGGACCTCAACAAGGGGAATATAAATCCTTATTAAGTGATACCATGGATAGCTTGGAGGATGTCATTAGCTACGGCAATGAACAGTTAGTATACGATCGTATTCAACATATGATGAGTACTGTGGATGCTAATAAAGGTATTATCGAGCGAGGTATGAACTTAGGCAATACGCTGTTCCTAGGTGGAGTCCAAATTACAGTTGTTATTGTAGCCATATTGGCAGCCAATGCGTTGACCGGAGCTTGGGCCAGTGTTATGGTAGCAGTTGCTGCTATTGGTACACAAGCTTGGTTTGAGGCCTTACAACCTATGATCGCTGCCGTTCATCATGGTGCTGAAAGTAAAGTGGCTACGAGTCGTCTCACAGCACTTGCACATGAGCCAATTCCCGTAGTAGAACCAAACGCACCAAAACCATTTAATGCTAATCGAGAGATTACATTTTCTGATGTATCCTTTGGTTATGATGCACATCGTCGTATTTATGAACATCTTAGATTAGACATTAAACAAGGTCAATCGATTGCTATTGTTGGCGCTAGTGGATCTGGTAAGACTACATTGTTTAATATGCTTGAGCGATTATATGACTACAGTGGCTCAATCCATGTTGGTGATGTAGAGTTAAAGGATATTTCTATCGATACATGGCGTAATGCTTTAGGCACGATAACGCAAGATACTTATATTTTCCATGCGTCCTTTGAAGATAATATTCGACTAGCAAGGCCGGATGCCTCAGAAGCTGATTTAGAGTATGCTATTGATCGTGCTTCGTTGCGCTCTGTAGTGGAACGCTTGCCAGATGGTATTCATACGATTGTTGGTAGTGGTGGTCATGGTCTAAGTGGTGGCGAACGACAACGGGTTGCTTTAGCTCGACTATTCTTGCGAAAACCTCAAGTTGTTTTGTTAGATGAACCATTAGAAGGTTTAGACCAAGTAACGAGGAAGGCTCTGCATCGTGATTTGATGGAATATGTACAGGATAAAACATGCTTATATATTACACATCAGTTAGAAGGATTAGAGCATATGGACCGTATCTTATTTATGGATAAAGGTCAAATTATAGAAGATGGAACTTACGAAGAATTAATTGCCCTTCGTGGTCACTTCTATGAATATTGTTATCTATCCATGGCAAGTATTCAATAAAAATAAATATCAATTAAACTATCTATTATAAATACTAAATTATAATAGTCTGAATGTTAAACTGCAGTAATAAAGCCCCTTTTACTATGTAAAAGGGGCTTTATGTATACCTATATTTAATAGTATATGTAGTAGTCTTTTATCGATAAATCATGCAATATATGGTATAATTTATATATCAAAAGCTGTTTTTTACCCTTGGAGGGATTATGACTAAAATCTTCACCAAATTACGAGCATTGGTGGATGAAGCATTATCTGATAGTGATACGACGGTGAAAAAGGTAAGCCCTGTTCAACAAGTACCTTTAGAACAAGATTTATTTGATCATCGTTTGTTATCTATAGAAGAAGACGTGGTTAATCGCATGTTGCGTGCTGCTCTTCGGAATCATAAGTTCTTTTATTCTATAACTTTTGAGTTTGAACCAAATAATCAAATATTCCTATCTATTATTACTAAATGGGGGAATGTGATTACCGCTGAATTTACTTTAGAAGACTTATGGTTTGATGATTACTCATCATCCTTTGCAATTCGGCTCGATACAGAGAATTTAGATACGGGTGGATTTATTTTAAATTCCATCTTACACTTACTAGGTAACTGGTTCCTTAGTCTTTTTGGCATCTTTTTTAATCCTATTGCATTAGGCGAAAAGGGATCTACCGTACGCTTTGAAAAAAAAGGTATTATTCGCTTTGATTTAATACCCAATACGCAACTTAAAAAGTTTATACCTTTGCCAGAACGCTCCATAGGGAGTGTAGGCCCTGTACTTTTAGCTAATCCTCAAACTAGTCAATCGGTATTGCAAATAGATTATTATGCATTTCATGATCCAGTAGATACATTTACGGTGCCAGATGTTCCAATTCGTACTAGTTGGCTTCGATCCATTGATATTGCGGCAGTGCTCTTGATGCCGATCGGTGTATGGCTTACCTTTATCTTTGCGCATCATTACTTACCAACTGAAACACTAGAGTTTTCATTCTCTACATATTTCTTAATATCTTTGGGGATTTTTATTCTTTCTTTACTACTAATGAATACACCACGATATTTATATATGTATTTTGACTCTAGAAAACAGTGGCAAAGTGCGTTTGTTCATAACAATATCAAGATTCAAATGCGCAAGCTCCATCGGCGCATCTTCATGCAGCAAGCTACCTTGACCTCTGATAGCGGCGAGTGTAATGCCGCTGAAGGTCAAGAACGTATTAAACGTTTATTGTTGCAAATCCGGGATAAGCGCTTCCTAGAAAATAGACTTAAGATTTCTGATGATGATAGAGCGCGCAAACAAAAGGTTAAGTTTATCATTGCTTATATCCTTTGCACTATAATAGAGTTGATATTATTGACTTAAGTTTGTAAAGAATCAGGTTGAAACTCTTTTAAATTATTATGGTATAGTTATTAAGGTAATAAAGAACTATATATAATAAGACATGTGATAAATAAAAAACGTATCTCTTTATGAAGAGATACGTTTTTTATTTATTAATTTGTTATCGTTTTTTACGTCGTTTACGCACCGTTTTGCGGATTTCTTTTTCCCTATGAGATATGGACGGTTGCATTGACTCATAAGTTGGTCGATTTACAGGCATAAATGGTGGGTTACCATATTGATTCGGTTCTGGCTGACCAGGCAATACCCAAAATAGGAAGCCTATGAGCCATACGAAAAGTTCAAGCAAGTAATTGAATGGCGATACAGCAGAATAGGTATTGATGAAAATGATGATTATCGACCATAGAATCCCTGCCCAAGCATTAAAGCCGATATCATGAATACGACGGCCAAATAAGATGCAGGATAATGGGAATAAGGATGCTAATAAAATCCATATAACAACCCTTGTAAACCAATAGGCAGGTAAAGAAACAACAAAGTCCAAGAATACATCATCAATGTAGTGAACGATGTGGAATAAAATCATTAAAACAATGAAGCATATGATAAATTGTAGTCGATTTAACCGTCCCGTTAGATTAAAAATCGATAATCCCATACGTCGACCTTGGAATGCAATGAGCAAACCGACAGTACATATGAGTAGTGTTCGTAATACAACATAGAGTAAATCCATAAGTTCCCCTTTATTTATAGCTTATAGTTGAGTTAATTCTGGCAAAACTAACTCAAATGCGACTCCATGTTTTAGTGATTGTACTGTATCTAATGTTGCTTGAATCGCTTTGGTAGTAAAATTCATTGCCAGTTCTGCCGCATCATAAGGAGAATATCCCCTCATTACCGCACCAGATAATACAGCAGTAAAAATATCTCCTGTCCCTGTAGCTTTTACAGGAACCAGAGGTATAGAGTATGTTTTTAAAAAGTCTGTAGGTCCATCATAGACCGCAATAACAGCATGTGTTTTCGATGGGACGCTGGTCATGATAACCATTTCAGGGCCCATGTGATGTAATTGCTTACATCGCTCACGTAATTCATCTTCGCTAATAGGATTTGTTGAGAATGGAATATCTAATAAGAAGCATGCCTCAGTAAAGTTTGGCTTTACGATGTGGGCCTTAGATACAAGTTGGCGCATAGCTACAACCATATCAGGAGTATAAATGGAATAGAGGCGACCATCATCGGCCATTGCGGGATCGACGATAACCATCTGACCATTAGAGGCAAATCGATTGATTGCTTCTTCAACGAGGTGAATTTGTTCTGGTGAGGCCAAGAATCCACTTACGATAGCGTGAAAGTCAATTTCGTTTTTATCCCAGCAATCCATGAAATCTCTCATATGAGCAGATAAATCGACAAATTCATAGTGAGGATACTCTAAGTGATTGCTTAGTACCGCTGTCGCCAAAGGAACCGCCTGACAGCGCATGGCACTGATGATAGGAATCATAACGGTAAGGGCACAGCGTCCAATAGAGCTCATGTCTTGAATTGTTAAAACTCTAGGTACTGCTATCATAGACACCTCCAAATAATCATATATTTTATTGTACGTTATGTAAGCCTTTCTGTAAATGTAATGATGTTAATCATGAAATTAGCTTCATAATGTAGTATAATAAAACGAATAGACTTTTTATGGAGGAAAGTGACAATGACGAGGTATGTATTTCGACGCCTAGGTGGCGCAATCATAATCTTATGGGTCATCATTACCGTAACATTTGCATTAATGCATGCAATTCCGGGGGGACCTTTTACAACTGAGAAGAAACTACCACCTCAGGTGAAAGCAAGTATTGAAGCAAAGTATCATCTTGATGATCCTGTATGGAAGCAGTATGGTGATTATTTAGGTGGTGTTATTACTGGTGATTTGGGACCATCATACAAGTATGAAGGCCGTAGTGTAAATGATATTATCAGCGATGCATTCCCAATTTCTGCACAGCTCGGCTTATTATCATTAATGGTGGCTGTAGCAGGTGGCATTGCAGCAGGTGCTATTAGCGCTATGCGCCCTAATGGTATTGTTGATTATGCGGTAACTATATTATCTACAATTGGTATTTCTGTGCCTACCTTTATTATTGGTGCCGTTCTTGTATATGTGGTGGGCTTTGAACTAGGCTGGTTCCCAGTGGCCTTATGGCGTGGTCCATCTTATATGGTGCTACCAGTATTAACGTTAGCTGCACAACCGATGGCATTCATTGCACGCTTAACACGCAGTGGGTTGCTTGATGTGTACCAACAAGAATACATCCGTACAGCTCGCGCCAAAGGCTTGAGTTCTTGGACTATTTTGACACGTCATGCGTTAGGGAATGCTATTTTGCCAGTTATTACCTATTTGGGCCCATTGGCTGCCAGCCTTTTGACAGGTAGCTTTATCGTAGAAACGATTTTTGCTATTCCAGGCCTTGGACAGTATTTCGTAACATCTATTTATAACCGTGATTATACGGTTATCCTTGGCATTACGATTTTCTATAGTGCTCTTGTAGTATTTCTTAATATCTTGGTGGATATGATTTATCCATTAATTGATCCACGTGTTACGACAGAGGAGGGGACAGATGAATAAGGAAGATTTTTTACCTATTGAGCGAACCCCTCAAGAAGAAATTACAAGCTTTATAAAACGTCCTAGTAAATGGGCGAGATTTAAGGTAAATCGCTTGGCCGTAGTAGGGGCAACCATCATTTTGGTGATGATTGTGTTGGCTATTTTAGGACCCCTAATTTCGCCGTATACCTATGCGGACCAATCCTTGATTGATGCGAACCAAAGCCCAAGCTTTAGTCATTGGTTTGGTACCGATACATTAGGTCGCGACATTTACACTCGCGTTATGTACGGTGCTCGTATTTCCTTAACCATCGGCTTTGTAGCAGCATTTATCAATCTTGTTATCGGCGTTACCTATGGCGGTATTGCAGGTTACCTTGGCGGTAAGGTTGACCGCATCATGATGGGGCTGGTAGATGTATTGTACGGTATTCCACTTTTACTGTATGTAATTTTGTTGATGGTTGTACTTGGCCCTGGCTTAACATCTATTTTCGTAGCATTGGGCATTGCGTACTGGCTGAATATGGCCCGTATCGTACGTAGTCAAATTTTGAAAGTTAAAAACGAAGAATATATCATTGCTGCTGAAGCGATGGGCATTCCCAAATATCGCATTTTATTACGTCATATTTTGCCAAACTGTGTAGGTCCAATCATTATTACTTTGACATTGGCCATCCCAGAGGCTATTTTTACAGAAGCATTCCTTAGCTTTATCGGTTTAGGTGTAAATGCACCTATGGCGAGCTGGGGCGTATTAGCTTCTGAAGGGATTAGTAGCATGCGCTCTTATCCGTTCCAATTGATTTTTCCTGCTGTTGCCATTAGCGTTACCATGCTTGGTTTCGCATTCCTTGGCGATGGCTTACGTAATGTGTTAGACCCTAAGGAAGGAGATAGATAATGAATAACGCAATTGTTGATGTGCGCAATGTGTCCATTACCATTGATACCTTCCAAGGCCCTTTACGGGTTATTCGCAATCAAGATATCTCCTTACAACCAGGTGAGATTTTAGGTATTGTTGGTGAATCCGGCTGTGGTAAATCTGTACTAGTTAATTCCTTAATGGGATTACTACCATATGGTAAAACAAAAATCAAAGCCGATACATTTATGATTGATGGCAATGATTGCCTTGAATTCACTGAAGATGACTGGAATGAGTTGCGTGGTACTACTGTTGCTATGGTATTTCAAGATCCTATGACATCTTTGAATCCAATCATGACGATTGGGGAGCAACTATATGAGGTTATCCATCGTACTAATGCATATGGTGAGGATTATGACGAACGAGCTATCGCTATCGACTTGTTAAAGAAGATGGGCCTTTCTACACCGGAAAGACGATTATCTCAATATCCTCATGAATTGAGTGGTGGTATGCGTCAACGCGTTTGTATTGCCATGGCTGTGGCGGGGCGTCCAAAGATTTTAATTTGTGATGAACCTACAACGGCTCTTGATATTACAACAGAGGCTCAAATCTTACGCCTTATGCAAACATTAGCTGTAGAGGCTGGTATTGGGATTATCTTTATTTCTCATAACTTACGTGTTATCGCTCAAATTTGCGACCGCGTTATGGTTATGTATGCTGGTAAGTGTGTTGAATCTGCTACAGTGGAGGGCATCTTTAATGAACCTCGCCATCCGTACACATTAGGTTTATTACTCGCTTTACCACAAGGTAAATGGCATGGTGAGTTAAAAGCCGTTGAAGGTCAACCACCAGATCTATTTGATCTACCACGAGGGTGTGCATTTAATCCACGATGTAAGTGGGCTATGCGTATCTGTGGTAATCGTATTCCTATGGTTACAAATGTTGGTGAAGGTCACCAATTTACATGTTGGTTAGCTAAGTTGGAGGGACTTTAATGAGTTACGTATGGGAAACTGACAATCTCGTTAAAGAGTTCACTCTGTCAGGAGGCTTATTTAAGCCAAAACACACGGTACATGCTGTACAAGGCGTGAGCCTATATCAATCACCAGGGGAAACCCTTGGTATCGTAGGTGAGTCTGGATGTGGTAAATCCACATTTGGCTACACTTTGATGGGCTTACATCAGGCTACATCAGGTTCTATTTATATGAACGGTCGTCAGATTGATCCGTATGTGGAACGAAAAGCTGTTCATCCGGTGATGCAAATGGTATTCCAAAACCCTTATGCATCTCTTAATCCACGTCTTACAGTTAATGCGATTCTAGAGGAACCATTGGAGCTAGATCCAAAATATACACCTCGCGATCGTGTTATTCGTGTAAAAGAAGTGCTTGATCAAGTTGGTTTGAACATGTCCTTTGGTGAGCGTTATGCTCATGAATTGTCAGGTGGCCAACGTCAACGTATCGGTATTGCACGGGCTCTCATTATGCAGCCACAGTGTATCATCTGTGATGAACCGATTTCAGCACTAGATGTATCCATTCAAGTACAAATTATGACCTTGCTTGAGAGATTACAAGAACAACATGGTATTTCGTACCTCTTTATTTCTCATGATTTAAATATGGTGCGCTACATTAGTCATCGCATGGTTGTTATGTATTTAGGTGCCGTCATGGAAGAAGGTCCTGCATTGGACTTATATGAATTCCCTCAGCATCCGTATACCCGTGCATTGACGGCCTTAAATGGTCCAGTTATGCCACATGCACCAATTGGGGCACCGCTTAAAGGGGATCCACCAAATCCATTAGACCCACCAAAAGGGTGTCTGTTTAGTGGTCGATGTCCAGAAGCGGAAGGTCGTTGTTTTACAGAACGTCCGCCACTTCGAGATTGGGCAGATCGCCGCATCGCATGCTGGCACATATAATGGGAGAATAGTATGGAAAAACTAATTGTTGGCAAGTCCTTGGAACATCAACTAGATACAGTCATTAAAGAATTGGCACCAGCAGGGAATATATCTTATGCGGTGCTACAATTCGATGATGAAGAGGAACCAACACTCATCGCAGCTAGAGGTGAAAATACTGTACATTCTAGTGCGAGTTTAATTAAGGTACTTATCATGGAATATGTCTTTCATTTAGCTCGTACGGAGCAATTGGACATTAATGATACAGTTCCTTTATCTAGAACTCCACGCGTTGAAGGTGGCGGCGCACTACAAGAGTTAGTTGGTAAACATAGTTTTACATATCTTGAGTTATGCCGTCTCATGATGGTTCTTAGTGATAATATCGCAACAAATCTACTCATCACAGTGCTCGGCATGGAAAATATCAATGCTCGTGCAGAAAAGCTTGGTATGGATGAGATGGAGCTTAATCGCATGATGATGGACTTTAACGCCCTAGCTGAAGGTCGTGATAATCACATTACAGCTATGTCGTTAGCTCGTTTGTATAAACACATTTTTGAATGTCGTGATAGAGATGCTTATGGCCGAGAAATGTGGAATATTTTAGGTCGCCAACAATTCCGTGATATCTTGCCATTTTATTGGGGTGAAGATACACGCTTTCACCATAAAACAGGATCCCTTGATCGGGTAGAGCACGATGGGGGCGTATTAGAAACATTTAGAGGTCATTTCTGCTTTATCCTCTTGATGAGCGATATCGATAATGACCGAGGTAAAGAGTTAGGCGCTCAAGTAGGGCGTATCATGAAAGAATTTGTAGAGGAAGCATTGCCATGATGGATAAACGAAATTTGTTAAAACTCATGGTCCTTGCTCTTGGGGTGAGTGTGCTCTTATTTGTATTTGGTTATCCTCGCGGGGAACAACCAATTGATGAGCATACCATTCGATATGTTATTGAGCAGGAACCATCCACATTGGATCCAGCAAAGTCTACTACCTCTCCGGAGGCTACAGTTCAACTTCAATTATTTGACGGTTTAGTTCGTTTGAATGATGAAAGTGAACCAGAGGCAGCACTTGCTAAAAGCTGGGATATTTCTGATGATGGTCGCGAGTATACCTTCCATTTACGACCTGATTTGAAATGGTCTAATGGAGAGCCTTTGACGGCTCATGACTTTGAATACGCGTGGAAACGCGTATTAGACCCTGAAGTCCATGCGGACAATGCATATATGTTATATGTATTAAAAAATGGCGAAGCCTTTAATAATGGTGATGCTACAGCTGATGATGTTGGCGTTAAGGCCACTGATGATAATACATTAGTAGTTACTTTAGAGAATCCAACAGCATATTTCTTAAAATTACTAGCTTCTCATAGCTATTATCCAGTGAGCCAAAAAGCTGTAGAGGCTCATGAAAACTGGGCTGCTAATGCAGATACATTTGTATCTAATGGTCCATACCGCTTACTATCCTGGAAGCATAATGGAGAAATGGATTTCATTAAGAATCCTGACTATTGGGATGCAGATTCTGTGAAAACAGAGAAAATGAATTGGCCTATTAGTGAATCTCAAAGTACACGCCTTACATTGGTTGAAGGTGGCGAAGCAGATATGACGGTTGAGCCTCCTGTAGCGGACCAAAAACGCTTAGAAGAGGCAGGTCTATTACATATTGGACCTATGCTTGGTAACTATTATTACGTATTCAATGTGAAAGCAGAACCTTTCACAGATCCTGAGGTGCGTAAAGCTTTCTCCATGGTTATCAATCGTGCTAACATCGTTAACAATATTGTTCGCGGTGGTAAAGAGGCGGCCTATGCCTTTGTTCCTTACGGCATGCTTGAAAGTAATGGACGTGAAGATTTCCGTGAAGCGGGTAGCTATCTTGTTTATGAAGATGTAGAACAAGCTAAAGAAATCTTGAAAAAAGTTGGCTATGATAAGAACCATCCATTGCCTCCAATTACGATTTTGTATAATACAAGTGAATTACATAAAGCGATTGCTGAAGCTGTACAAGATGCTTGGGTTAATGCATTTGGTGCAGATGTACGCTTACAAAATCAAGAAACAAAGGTATTCTTAGCCGATCGCGAAGCTGGTAAATATCAAGTTGCTCGTGCTTCTTGGGTTGCGGATTACAGTGATCCACAAAACTTCTTAGAAGTATTCTCTGCTGAAGACAATGATAGTCAGTACCATAGTGATAATTATAACGAGTTAATCGCTCGTATTCGTACGACACCAAATGGGGTTGAACGGGATGCGTTGATGCATAAAGCAGAACAGATGATTTTTGATGAATCTCTAGTAATGCCATTGTATTTCACAACACAACCATATGTAACAAATGGAAGTATTCAAAATTATTTCTGGACTACATTGGGCCTTGTTGACTTTAAAAAAGCATACAAATAAGATACACTTAAGACGTACACAATATGTACGTCTTTTGTTGTATTTTATGAGGACATATGAACTGGATTGAACCAAAGCGCTTAGCACCGGGTCTGACCATAGGAATCATGGCACCTGCCAGTGCAAGCGATGAAGATTTACATAGAATAGAAGAAATTTGTAACCTAAGGGGATATAAAGTACTCTTTGGTGAAAGTGCACATCGCAAAAGCTTGTATGGCGGTACACCAGAGGAGCAAGCCCGAGAGTTTCAATATATGATGACCACCGCACCTTGTGAGGCGGTACTGGCTTTACGTGGTGGTTACGGAACAATGCGTTATCTAGATTTATTAGATTATACAGCAATCCGTAAGCATGGAAAGGCTTTTATTGGGTATAGTGATTGTACAGCACTTCACATGGCGATCAATCGATATAGCCGACTCATTACCTATCACGGGCCGATGGGCGTAGATTTTAAGCCTGAACGCAAAGCAGATATTGATGCTTTATTTAATACCTTAGAAGGTAAATTACAAGTCATAGAACCCTTACCTGAACCGCCTCGTGGTGCTATTGGTACTGAGCTAGGCGAAGGTATTTTACGGGGCGGCAATATGACGATGTTATCTATGTTGTCGGGAACACCGTATTTTTTAGAGGATGTATCTTGGGAGGATACATTACTATTCATTGAAGATGTAGGAGAGGCACCTTATAAGCTAGATCGTATGTTGCAACAATTTCGCCTCAGTGGTTTATTGAGTCGTATTAAAGGTTTAGTGATTGGTACTTTTACAGATTGTGAAGGCGACGATGATGAGCGTAATTACGATTTAGGCTATGAAGCGTTACGCTACATGGAGGAAAATAGAGACCCTGAATTGTTGGATCCTTTTGTATGTTATGTCCCAACAGGTCATGGAACGCCGCATCAAACATTACCACTAGGAGCGATGATTAACTTTAGGTATATTTCAAATACCATAATTGTTCATCCCTATACGAAATAGACACATTCTTCTTAGATAGAATAAATAATAAACAGTATAAATTAGAAATTAAAAAGGGAAGTTATGACATTACAAGAACGAGAGGCTCATGCCTGTGCCATCATAGATAGTATGGCTGAGGAATTGCGCGATGTGTCCTTATATTTACACGATAACCCAGAATTGGGCTTAAACGAGCATAAAGCAGTTAAGGTAATTAACCAATTCTTAGAAAATCATAATTTTACATCTCAAGTGGGGCTAACTGATCTTCCAGAGTTACAAACGGCGTTACGGGGTGACTATAACGGTACTGCACAGCATAAAATAGCCTTTTTAGGTGAATATGATGCACTACCAGAACTCGGTCATGGTTGCGGCCATAATCTCATTGCCATGATGAGTTTAGGCGCTGCTGTTGCCTTCAGTCAAAGTGCACCGGAATCATGGGGAACGACCTTCTTTGGTTGTCCTGCGGAGGAAACTATTGGTGGTAAAGTATACATGGTAGAGGCTGGTTTATTTAAGGGGTATGAGGCGGCGCTAATCATTCACCCAGGCGGTGAAAATGAGGTGGGGGGCACATCATTAGCGACGCATCCACTAGAGATTACCTTCCATGGACGGTCTTGTCATATAGCATCATTAACTGACTCTGGTATTAATGCCTTAGACTGTGCTGTAGATTTATATCAAAAAATAAAAGAGTTAAAGAAAACATTCCCTAAAGGGGCTATTGTAGGGACCATTTTTACCGAAGCCGGTACAGCACCAAATGTAGTAACTCCTAAGGCTACGATTCGCATGACTGTTCGCAGTAGTACGGTGGACGATTTAGAAGGTATTATTTTGCCGGCTATCAAAGAGGCGGCTCAAGAGATCGGAGCATCTTATGGTGCCCGTGTTGAGATGCATCATTATGAGCCTCTCTTTAAGGATATGCGTCAAGATAAACAGCTATTAGATCTCTTTAAAGATGTGATGACTGAATTTGGTGAAACGCCCCGTATATTGCCTGATGATGAGGCTGATGGTAGTACAGATGTAGGAAATGTATCTTATGAAGTACCAACAGCACAGCCTACTTTGCAGATTGGATTAGGTTTAGAAGCTCATACGCCAGAGTTTACATGTGCGGCTGGGTCTGACTATGGATTGGAGCAAGCGATTAAGGGCGCTAAGATTATGGCTGTGGTAGCCTTGCGTTATGCAGTGGGTAAGTGATGTTCAATTTTTGACATATAGAGGTCAAAAAGGTACAATAGATATAATATTTAAGTAAGTATGAAATAAGCCGTCTTCAACAAGACGGCTTTTATTCCGGTGGAGATAGATATGAGTGTTTTAACCGTTTCAAATGTAACTCATGGTTTTGGAGCGCGACAAATTTTAGATGATGCATCATTCCGTTTGCTAAAAGGTGAACATGTAGGCCTCATTGGTGCAAATGGTGAAGGTAAATCTACGTTTCTTAATATCATTACAGGTAAATTGCCACCTGATGAGGGGAAAATTGAATGGTCCAATCAGGTAACTGTTGGGTATTTGGATCAACATGCTGTTCTTGAAAAAGGTATGACCATCCGTGATGTATTACAACGTGCTTTTGATGATTTATTCGTCATGGAGCAAAACATTAACGATGCGTATAATCGCATGGGTGATGTGTCCGAAGATGAAATGAATAAGCTACTTGAACAGGTAGGGGAATGGCAAGAAATTCTTGAGCAACGTGGGTTCTATGAAATTGATGCGGTTATTGAGCGTACCGCTGCCGGATTGGGACTTATGGATATCGGCTTAGATCGAGATGTAACAGAGCTCAGCGGTGGTCAACGTACCAAGGTTTTGCTCACAAAACTATTACTAGAGAAACCGACTATTTTGCTCTTAGACGAACCGACAAACTATCTTGATGTGGAGCATATTCAGTGGTTGCAAAACTATTTGCAAAATTATGAAAATGCCTTTATCTTGATTTCTCATGATATGGAGTTTTTAAACTCCGTAGTCAATGTTATTTACCATATCGAACAAGCGGTGCTTACGCGTTATACTGGTGATTATCATCAGTTCCAAGCTGCTTACGAGGTGAAAAAAGCGCAAGCAGCTAAGGCGTATGAACGTCAACAGCAAGAGATTGAGCGTATGGAAGACTTTATTCAGCGCAATAAAGCGCGCGTTGCAACACGTGGTATGGCAAATTCTCGAGCAAAGCGCTTAGAAAAGATGGAAATTCTAGAAAAGCCAAAAGAGTATATCAAGCCCACTTTTGGCTTTAAAGAAGGCCGTACGCCAAGTCGCTTTATCGTAGAGGCTTTTGGATTGCAATTAGGTTATGATGAACCATTAACAAGACCAGTAGACTTTCAAATTGAAAGAAACAAAAAAATTGCTATTCGCGGTGTCAATGGTTTAGGTAAAACAACGTTGTTGAAGACTATTTTAGGTCTATTAAAGCCTGTTAGTGGTGAGTTGGTAAAAGGTGAATTCTTACAAGTTGGCTATTTTGCCCAAGAGGATACGCCATCTAATTCTGAAACAGCATTAGATTATATTTGGAATGAATATCCGGCGATGACAAATGCAGAGGTGCGTGCAGCATTAGCTCGTTGTGGCCTTACAAATGAACATATTACGTCTCAAATGCGCGTACTTTCAGGTGGTGAGAATGCGAAGGTTCGCCTATGTAAGCTCATGCAGAATAAGTACAATGTGTTGGTCCTAGACGAACCGACTAACCATTTAGACATATATGCAAAAGAAGAACTGAGCCGTGCACTACGTGATTTTAAAGGTACAATTATATTGGTAAGTCACGAGCCTGAATTCTATCAAGATTGGGTTACGGATATTTGGAATATTGAAGATTGGACGACAAAGATTGTTTAGGAGGACCGATGAATCAACGTGCAAATGACGGGATAAAGCAATTCTTAGAGGCTTTATCTGTTGATACAGAGGCACCAGAGTTAGAAAAGACACCAAGTCGTGTAACAGAATTATATGGTGAGTTATTTAGTGGCGTAGGAGTCGAAACAAAATCGGTATGGGGTGAAACGTTTAGCACTGATTACAAGGGACTTATAGCCGTTACAGGTATTCCCTTTTATTCTATGTGTGAGCACCACTTATTGCCATTCTTTGGGACTGTAGACATTGTGTATCAACCCAAGGATGGATGTGTGGCAGGGCTCAGTAAGTTTCAAGATGTTGTTAATATACTCAGTCGCAGACCGCAATTACAAGAGCGGTTAGCATCTGAATTAGCAGATGCGATAATGAATGATTTATCTGCTCATGGTGTTTTTGTTCGTATTACATCGACTCAATTATGTATGCTTATTAAAGGAACTATGCAGCAAGATTCAAAGGTAATTACATTAGAAAGCCGAGGCGTATTAGCTGAAACAGGTACAGTAAGGGATGAAGCGTTGGCAATGTTAGGCGGAGGACAGGTAAATGTTTAAACGTAGAAATTATACATGGAATGATGGCAAAAGTTTATCTTTGTGCGATCGTACCCTTATTATGGGTATACTAAATGGTACGCCTGACTCTTTCTCTGATGGTGGTAAATTTAACACCCCAGAAGCAGCAGCAGCCCATGTAACGCAAATGATTAATGATGGTGCTGATATTATCGATTTAGGCGTAGAATCTACGCGTCCAGGCTGTACACCATTGACAGCAGATGAAGAAATTGAACGTTTATCTCTATTGATAGAGCCTGTATTAAATGCATCTACAGTGCCTGTATCTATCGATACCTATCATGCTAAAACTGCTGATTATGCACTTTCAAAGGGCGCTCATATTTTAAATGATATTTGGGGCTTACATTATGATCCTGATATGGCAGCAATAGCCGCAAAATACAAGGTGCCTGTAATCATTATGCATAATAGCAATGATACAAACTACGGTGATATCATTGAAGATATGAAAGCATACTTCTTCTATGCCGTGGATAAAGCATTGAAAGTGGGGATTACACCTCAACAAATTTGGCTTGATCCAGGCATTGGATTTGGTAAAACAGAAGAACAAAATATTGAAGTTATGCAACGTTTAGGGGAATTAACGGCTTATGAATACCCTATTTTACTTGCCCCTAGCCGTAAGCGTTTTATCGGTTCTATGTTGGGCGGTTTGCCTCCAGAAGAGCGCGATGAAGGCACGGTAGCGGCTTGTATTACGGGTGTATTCCAAGGTGTTGATATGGTGCGTGTTCATAATGTGAAAATGCACAAACGCGCCTTGGCCGTAGCAGATGGCCTATTACGAGGTGAATAATGGATAAAATCGTTTTAAAAAACATGGCATTTTATGGATACCATGGCAATTTGACATCTGAACAAGAGCAAGGACAGCGCTTTTTTGTAGATGTTGAAATTACTACGGATCTTACAAAGGCCGGTCAAAGTGACCAGTTAGAGGATTCTATCAATTATGTAGAAGTATATGAGCTTGTAGAATCTGTTATGACTGGAGAAAAACATAATTTATTAGAGCGTTTAGGTGCACTTATTGCCGACTCTTTATACCAACATTATCAAGGTATCGTTGGCTTATCTGTAACGGTGCGCAAACCATCTGTACCTATTGCTGGTATCCTAGATTATGTTGAGGTTGTCACTACAAGAGGTCAAATTTGATGTATACCTATTACATCAGTGTAGGTTCAAATATAGGTGATAAAAGAGGCTATATTAATTCCGCTTTTCACCTATTGCAAGGGCATGAGACCGTTTCAGAGGTTATTAGTTCTTCTTTGATAGAAACGGAACCTTGGGGATATACAGATCAGGCGTCATTTATTAATGGCATGTGGTCTTGTAAAAGTGCTTTGAATCCTCATGAAATGTTAAGTGTACTTCAGTCCTTAGAACAAGAGGCTGGTCGTGAACGACTCATTCACTGGGGACCACGTACATTAGATTTAGATATTATTTTGGCTTTTGATGAGGCCGGTTCTATGATTTCCATTTGTGATGAAACTCTAACTATACCGCATCCTTATTTTTGGGATAGAACCTTTGTCTTAGAACCTTTACATGAGTTGTTACCAACTTTTACCTATAAGGGTATGTCAATTAGCGAGCGATTAGCTACATTAAGTTTGGCATAGAAATCTACAAAGATATTAAAAATAAAATTTACAGTTATACCTAGAATTGGGATTATATTAATAGGGACTTACTGTAATGGCAATATATTATTACGTTTTATGCTTGGGGATTCATAGGGAGTATAAATGAATATAAAACGTATCGGTTTGTGCATACTAGCATTAATTGTAGTGGGGCTGTCCTATTGGCTTGCAGTAGGTGGCAATTACGACAGTAAAACAGTACGCATAGACCCAGAAGAGCATACATTAGTAAATTCTAGTGATGCCATCATTTCAAAACGAATATTAGCGATGAAGTCCATCGACTCACAAGTGTACTTTCTAGGTTATGAAGGGTATGGTATTTATAATTTAGCTGATAATACACTTCGGTTGATGCCTATTACCTTTCGTGGTCAACATATAGAGCCACCGAAGACCGAGAATTACCAACGTGGTTTACGAGAGATTACTATGGTAAAAACTTTCTCTGATTTTAGTGGTCCAGAACAATCCATACTCAAGGATTTGTTGGAATCTACAGATAGAGGAGCTCATTATTATGGGGACTTTTACCATTCAGGTTATGAGTCATCCCTCATTGACATGAAGGACCAGTATTTTATAACGAATACGGTACGAGCTTTAAAGCGTATAAATCATACATTGTATGTATATGATGCGTCAGGGTTTATTATCATTGATTTAGATAGTCGCCGTATTCAAGGGTTCTTTAATAATCGTCTAGGTGGAGAAGGACCCAAAGGAGTACCCGATAGCTTGCGTGGCCATTATGGTTCAGATTTCACGATGATATATGCATTGTCCAAGTTAGATCCAAAGGATTTAGAGATTTTATGGTCAATGCGAAAACAATATTTAGAAAAGTCACCGCAAGTGATGGAGAATAAGGATTTATTCCCGCTTAATCTTGATGAGATGACTTTATAGGAGGTATATTATGCTTTGGTCAATTATTGTAGGCGGATTCATTGGTTTTGTAGCTGGTCGTATTACTAAAAAGGCGCAAAGCATGGGGATTATTCTTCGTGTTATTGCTGGTTTAGTAGGGGCTTCTGTAGGTCAAGCTTTGCTTGGTACTTGGGGCCCAAGTCTTGCAGGCATGGCATTAATTCCGTCCATCGTTGGTGCAGTTATAGTGATTGCTGTAGTAAGCTTCTTTACTGGACGAGACTAACTATATAATAGAAGGACTATTATAGGATTTCCTATAATAGTCTTTTTTTATCGCTATAAATCTATTTTCTTATATACCTATGAGAAAATAGGTATATAATAGTTTATGTATTTTACAAGCAATATGTTTTAATATAACTTAACATTGTTGATTCATATAATGGCAATCGCTGGTTTAAGTGGAATTGTATTAGAAGATGTATATCTTTTAGTGCGAATCGTAGGAGGCCCTTATGAAGTTACGTAAAGTAGGTATTATTGGCACTGGACATGTAGGTTCTCATGTAGCATTTTCTCTTGCTCTACAAGGTGAAGTAGATGAACTATATATGATGGATATTGACGAGAAAAAAGCTAAAGCACAAGCAATGGATATAAATGATGCTGTTAGCTATATTCCTCATAAAGTAACAGCTACTGCAGGTCCTATTGAAGATTGTGGGGATTGTGATATTCTCGTATTTAGCGCTGGTCCTTTACCAAATTTATATCAAGATCGTTTAGAAAGTCTTGGTGATACAGTAGAGGTTTTAAAGGATGTTATTCCTCGAATTAAAAAGTCTGGCTTTGATGGTTTTATTATCTCTATTTCTAATCCTGCTGATGTTGTTGCTACTTATTTATGTAAACATTTAAATTGGAATCCAAAACGTATTATTTCCAGTGGTACAGCTTTAGATTCAGCGCGATTACAAAAAGAATTGGCCCGCATTTTTAATATTAGTAACCGTACAATTACAGCCTATTGTTTAGGTGAACATGGCGGTAGTGCTATGGTGCCATGGTCTCATGTTTATGTACAAGGAAAGCCGTTAGTACAATTACAACAAGAATTGCATCATAGATTCCCTACACTTGATCATACTCAAGTGCTAGATGATGTAAAAATTGGTGGTTACCACGTATTGGCTGGTAAAGGCTCCACAGAGTTCGGCATTGCTAGTGCAACAACAGAATTAATTCGTGCTGTATTCCATGACGAAAAGAAAGTCTTGCCATGTTCTTGTTATCTAGATGGCCAATATGGTGAAGAAGGAATCTTTGCATCGACTCCAGCAGTTATTGGCAAAGATGGTATCGAAGATGTATTTGAATTGAAGCTTACTGAAGATGAATTAGCTTTATTTAAAAAGTCTTGTGCAGTAATTCGTGAATATGCTCATAAAGCAGAGACTTTATAAGGCCATAGTAGCTGTTGCTAATAAGTCTATCTCTGATAAGACCTTTTTAACTATATGATAGTTATAAGGTAAACTATAGATAATTTTATTTAGTCCCTAACGAGGTTCTGTGATATAATTAAAAAATGACAGTATACAGATGATGAATATTTTTGGGGGATATTATGACTCAAGACACTATGGAAGTACAACGTCCAAAAAGGCCGCGCAAACGGGTTAGACCTAATCGCAAAGCGCAGGATCAACGTATTATCCTCATGTGGATCAAGCGAATTGGTATAGGGATTATGGTACTGCTATTATTAGGGCAAGCCTATCGCTTGGTGGCTGTATATCAAGAAAAACAACATATTGAGCAACAATTGCAAGAGTTAAAACAGCGAAATGAAGAACTAGAACAGGAAAAGGCTAAGTTGCAAGATCCAAAGACCATTGAGGGGGTGGCTCGAGAGGAGCTCGGCCTTGTAAAACCTGGTGAAGTACCTTATGTAAAATAGGTTTGACTGTAGTAATTTAGATTCGCATTAGTTTGTAGTTTGAGGTTTCCGCATTAATTAGGAGGTTGCATGGCAATCGAAGTTGGTAACATTATTGATGGTACCGTATCTGGTATTACAAAATTCGGTGTATTTGTTGATTTAGGAGAGAAGCAAACCGGTCTAGTTCATATTTCTGAAGTAGCTCATGGGTATGTCGAAGATATTAATACCGTATTAAAGGTTGAAGATCCAGTAAAGGTTAAGGTTTTATCTATTGAAGGCAATAAAATCGGCCTTTCTATTCGTCAAACACAACCTAAAGAGACACCAAGTGAAGAGCGACGTCCTCGTCGTGTTCAATCTAAACAAAGCACAGAGGCTTTTGAAGCAAAGATGAAATCATTCTTGCGCGATAGCAATGAACGCTTACACGATTTAAAACGCAATACAGAAGGTAAACGCGGAGGCCGAGGCGGTCGTCGAGATTAATAGTGAGAGATGGCATTGAGCCATCTCTTTACTTATGTATAGGCCT
The DNA here is from genome assembly GCA_900556785.1 of uncultured Veillonella sp. GTDB lineage: Bacteria > Bacillota > Negativicutes > Veillonellales > Veillonellaceae > Veillonella. The sequence goes on along the minus strand of USQK01000014.1, from coordinate 4,602 downwards.
TAACAGTATAATAGTGTTAGAGGCATACTAATTATGTAAGGAGCAATTATGAAGTTAGCTATTATTGATATTGGATCAAATTCAGTACGCTTATTATTGGCTACTTATGAAAATAATATATGGCACTATGAGCCGAAACAGTTGTGGACTACTCGTTTAGGCCAACGTAATTCAGATGGTACATTGCGCACTGAATCGATGGAAGCGTCCTATCAAGCTTTTACAGAAATAAAAAAACTAGCAGACCAATATGGGGTGGAATGCTGCTTTGGTTTTGCAACGAGCGCTGTTCGTGAAGCATCTAATGGCCTTGAATTTATGGAGTACATTAGCGAACATTGTCCGATGGAATGGCGTATTCTCACGGGCGATGAAGAGGCTATTTATGGCTTTAATGGTGCCTTAGGAGATCAGTTGAATGATGGTCGTCACTATACAACTATCGATATCGGTGGCGGTAGTACAGAGCTAGCATTAGGCAATAAGGACGGCGTTTACTGGAGCCGATCTTATCCTGTAGGGGCTGTACGCCTTCAATCTATGTCTGATGAAGGTCCTCAACGAGTATGGGAAGAAACTCGATTCCTTTGGGATCCCATGATGATTCAAGGTGAATTTGGTGAATTCATTGGTATCGGTGGTACGCTAACGACGCTAGCGGCCATTGATTTAGGCCTTGAAAACTATGATGGTACGAAGGTACAAGGTCATAAATTAAGTCGTGAAACAGTAGAGGGCATCATTCTAAACTTACGTTACATGAGTCGCGATGAGCGATTACAAGTAAAAGGTTTACCTGCAGGACGTGCCGATATCATCGTAGCTGGTGCAGAAATTTTAACGTCCTTTATGGATGCTTATGAGGTTCCTCATGTATTTGTGAGTGACCAAGATGGTATGGAGGCGATGGCTCGTGAATGTGAAAGAACTTATTCGAACCATTAATCACACCTTAAAATCACATAATCTATTTCCTGAAAATAGTCGAATTCTAGTAGCTTGCTCTGGTGGCCCCGATTCAATGGCTCTATTGTATTTATTACAAGATATTGCTACGCATCGTCATACAACGTACAAAATAGGTGTAGCCATTGTGGATCACTGTATTCGCCCTGAAAGTAAAGATGAGGTCTTATGGCTCCAACATCAAGTGGAAGAGTTAGGTCTGCCATTTTATTCCGCTACCTTTGATGTACCGCACCTAAGTAAGGAACATAAAAAGTCTGAAGAAACTATAGGCCGCCAAGTACGTTATCAATGGTTAAATGAAATTGCCCAGTCTGAGGGGTATGATTATATTTCAGTAGCTCACCACAAAGATGATCAAGCAGAATCGATTTTGGCACATATCATTAGGGGTTCTGGTCTAAATGGTTTAACGGGCATGTCTGTAGTACAATCTGAATATGCTATTCCTGTAGTTAGACCGCTGTTAGACGTAACAAAAGAAAACTTACTAGCCTATATAGGGACAAAACATATTTCGTATTGTGTAGATTCTACGAATGAGGATGTACGATACCAACGAAATAGGATTCGTCATCGCATTATACCTGAATTGGAAGCTGTTAACCCTGCTGTGGTAGATGCCATAGTTCGACTAGGAAGTTCTGTAAATGAAGATGTAATGGTTATCTCTGATTTAACATCCAGAACCTTTGATAAATTAGTGTCGATTGATGATGATGAGGTGAGAATCTCTCGCCGTGCCTTGAGACAGGAGCCACTAGCAATACAGCGGAGATTATGGCAGCGTTTAGTAAGTACCATTGACTCTGATCTAACGCTTACATCAGCTCATCAAGAGCAATTACTGGACATTGTTAACACAGGGGAAAAGAAAACTTTCACTATAAAAAGTATAAAAGTAATTGCTCAATGTGATACAATAAAGGTATATTGCAAACATTAATATGAATCGTGGAGGTCATATAGATGCATCAAGACGCAAAAGAGATTTTATATACAGCAGAACAATTACAGGCTCGTGTAGCCGAGTTAGGTAAAGCAATTAGCGAAGACTATAAAAATGAATCTGTAGTGCTTGTAGGGGTGTTAAAGGGAGCCATCGTTTTCTTTACAGACTTAGCTCGCGCTATTGATGATAGCGTAGATGTAAGCTTTGATTTTATTTCTTGCTCTAGCTATGGTAGTGGAACAACTAGTACAGGTGTAGTACGAATTCTAAAAGATTTGGATCGCTCTGTAGAGGGGAAGCATGTACTCGTTGTGGAAGATATCGTAGATACAGGCACAACATTGCATTACTTATTAGAAAATTTACATGCTCGTGGTGCTAAAAGCGTACGCCTTGCAGCATTGTTGAATAAACCAGATCGCCGTAAGATGGACGTAGACGTTGACTATGTGGGCTTTATTATTCCTGATTATTTTGTTATCGGTTATGGTTTAGACTACGCGGAAAAATATCGTCACTTACCATATATCGGTATTTTAAAGGAAGAAATGTATCAAAATTAAAAATATGATATAATATATGAGTGCATCTCTTAATGAGATGTACTCAATTCGTTTATACAAGTAAATTATTATTGAAAGGGGTAATCTTTTGGGTCGATTTACAAAAAATATCGTCCTTTACTTACTTATCATTGCCGCTTTCGTTATCGCCATTGACGCTTTCTCTGGTCAAAGTGCGAATAAATCTGAACTCAGTTATACAGGATTTATTCAACAAGTACAACAGAAAAAGGTTGAGTCCGTAACGATTACCAATGATCATGGTATTAAAGGTAAACTAAAAAATGGAACAGAATTCAATTCTTATGCGCCAACTGATGAAACATTAATCAAAACTTTACAAGATAATGGTGTAGAAATTACTGCAGCTCCACCTGAGCAACCTGCTTGGTGGATGAGCTTGTTAGGTTCTGCTATTCCGATTATCATCTTGGTAGTATTATTCTTCTTCATCATGCAACAAACGCAAGGTGGCGGTGGCCGAGTGATGAACTTTGGTAAAAGCCGTGCTAAATTGATGGGTGAAGGCAATGTAAAGGTTAGCTTCAAAGATGTAGCTGGCGCTGAAGAAGCAAAACAAGAATTAGAAGAAGTAGTAGAGTTCTTAAAGGATCCAGGCAAATTTACAACTATCGGTGCTAAAATTCCGAAAGGTGTATTATTGGCAGGACCTCCAGGTACAGGCAAAACATTACTTGCTAAAGCTGTTGCTGGTGAAGCAGGGGTACCATTCTTTACGATTTCTGGTTCTGACTTTGTAGAAATGTTCGTAGGTGTTGGTGCTTCTCGTGTGCGTGATCTTTTCACACAAGCGAAAAAGAATGCTCCATGTATCATCTTTATCGACGAAATTGATGCGGTAGGTCGCCAACGTGGCGCAGGTCTTGGTGGTGGTCACGATGAACGTGAACAAACATTGAATCAATTACTCGTTGAAATGGATGGTTTCGGTGCCAACGAAGGTATTATTACTATCGCTGCCACAAACCGCCCAGATATTCTTGACCCAGCGCTTTTGCGTCCAGGTCGTTTTGACCGTCAAGTTATCGTAGGTCGTCCAGACTTACGCGGTCGTGAAGCAATCTTAAAAGTACATGCTCGTAACAAGCCATTAGCTGACGATGTAGACTTGAAAACAATTGCTAAGAAAACTCCAGGCTTTACTGGTGCTGACTTGAACAACTTGTTAAATGAAGCGGCTTTATTGGCAGCTCGCCTTAACAAAAAAGTTATCACTATGGCTGAAGTTGAAGAAGCTAGTGAAAAGGTTAGCATGGGTCCTGAACGTCGCAGTCATATTGTGAGCGAGAAAGACCGTAAGTTAACAGCGTACCATGAATCTGGTCATGCCATCGTGGCACATTTGTTGCCTCATGCAGATCCTGTTCATAAGGTAACAATCATTCCTCGTGGCGCAGCAGGTGGTTACACTATGATGCTTCCTACAGAGGAACAAAACTACAAAACAAAATCTCAATTATTGGCAGATATTCGCGTAGCCCTTGGTGGTCGAATTGCAGAGGCTTTGATTTTAGATGAAATTAGTACAGGTGCTTCTGGTGACCTTCAAAGTGTAACGAATACAGCGCGCGCCATGGTAACGCGTTGGGGCATGAGCGATGAGCTTGGTCCTATCGTATTTGGTGAACAACAAGAACAAGTATTCTTGGGTAAAAACCTTGGACATGAACGCAACTACAGTGAAGAAATTGCTGCAAAAATCGATGCTGAAATTCATCGCATTGTAGAAGAGGCGTATAAAGACGTAACAAAACTTCTTAGCGATAACGAGAAATTCTTACATGATATGGCAAATGCTTTATTAGAGGAAGAAACAATCGATGCGAAAGCAGTAGATAATCTTTACAAATATGGTACAACAAAAGCGCCAGAAACTGAGGAGCCTAAAGAAGCTCTAGAAGCGGCAGGTATTGTAGTACCAGAGGTGGTTGAAGCTAAAGAAAACACTGCTACAGTGGATGCTCCTAGTGAAACACCTTCTAACGAAATTAAATAATGGATTGTCCAAATAAAAAGAGCTGATCTCAATTGAGACCAGCTCTTTTTTATTATTGTCTTTAGACTGGTTCGCGACGTAGTCGCGAATCATTAAACCACCCG
>USQK01000013.1 GCA_900556785.1 uncultured Veillonella sp. | reverse complement strand
CCGGCGGTATAGTCCGCGAACCTTTTAGGTATGAATCGGTGTAATTCCGATACCGACAGTACAGTCTGGATGAGAAAAGACGAAGCACATTTGACGTGCGTATTTATGATTACCCAAGGACTATGTATATAGTCCTTTTTTTTATTGAGGTGATATGGTGGATGACGTAGCATATATGAAACGCGCCATTGCACTGGCAAAATTAGCCACAGGTCACACCTCGCCAAATCCTTTGGTGGGTGCCGTAGTGGTTAAAGACAATACAATAATCGGTGAAGGTTATCATCATAAGGCTGGTACAGCTCATGCTGAGGTTCATGCCTTAAACCAAGCTGGTGATAATGCTAAAGGTGCTACTTTATATGTAACCTTAGAGCCATGCTCTCATTATGGTAAAACTCCACCTTGTGCGCTGCGTATTATTGAGGCTGGCATAGCTAAGGTCGTTGTAGGTAGTACAGATCCTAATCCACTAGTATCGGGAAAGGGTATGGATTTACTTCGTGAAGCAGGCATAGAGGTTGTTTGCCCTGTATGTAGTGAGGAATGTGCTGAACTAAATGAGCATTTCTTTACATATATACAGACAGGTAAACCTTTTGTAACTATTAAAAGTGCTATGTCCCTTGATGGTAAGATTGCCACTTTTACCGGCCAATCCCAATGGATTACGAATGATTCCTCCCGCCGAGATGGACATATACTGCGTGCTACTCATGATGCCATGCTCGTTGGCATTGGTACAATTTTGGCCGATAATCCTCAATTAAACTGTCGTTTAACTGACACTGAATTATCAGAGGCTTTATTAGATACAAGCATACTTGATGAACCGATTCATGTTCATCAGCCTGATGTAATCATCTTAGATAGTCTAGGTAGAACACCTACCACAAGTTATGTATTTGAAGTAGATAATCGCAAGGTACATATATTTGTATCGAAAGGCTGTCCTAATGAACGGATACAGGCACTAGAACACGCCGGTGCTCTTGTAACCGTTGTCGAATCAGTATCTACTCGTAAAAGTAAAAGTACAGATATCGTAATAGATATTAAGAAATTGTCTATTGATGATATTCTTACGAAGTTGGGCGATTTTGGTTATACTTCCGTGTTAGTTGAAGGTGGCTCTGCCATTGTAAGTTCATTTGTAGAAACATTGAACTTTGATAAGGTAGTTACTTATATTGGTAATACTATAATCGGTGGAACAGAGGCTACACCTGCTGTAGGTGGTCGTGGCTTTGAAAGTTTAGAATCTTCTCCACAGTTAACTTTTACAAAAACTAAAATATTAGATAATAACATTCGCATCGAAGCGTATCGTCAAGGAAGGAGGGGCGCTTATGTTCACGGGAATCGTTGAAGAAATCGGCCGTGTAGAGAGCATTAAAAAGGGCCCTAAATCCTTAGCCATTACAATACGGGGGGATAAGATTTTTAGCGATTTAAAAATCGGTGACTCCGTTGCTGTTAACGGTGTGTGCTTGACGGCGACCACAATTGGTAATGGTGTATTTACAGCTGATGTAATGCCTGAGTCAATCAAGATGACTACGTTCACTAATTTGAAAGTTCATCAACCTGTCAATTTAGAACGGGCTATGCTCGCTAATGGTAGATTTGGAGGTCACATTGTGGCAGGTCACGTAGATGGGACGGGCCGCATCATTAATCGGGAACAAACGGATAATGCCATTATCTTTACCGTAGAGGCCCCAAAATCCGTCATGGATTACGTCATCTATAAGGGATCTATTACCATCGATGGTATTAGCCTCACAATTATGCGACGAACGGACAGCAGTTTTTCCGTATCTATCATTCCTCATACCTTGGGCGAAACTATTTTAGGTTCTGCTCATATCGGTACAGAGGTTAATTTAGAAACGGATATCGCTGGTCGATATATTCGTCATTTTATGAATCTTGGTAGTGAACCTACCGAAGAAAAACCTAAGAAATCTATGCAATCCCTCTTAGTAGAGAATGGATTTATATAAAAGTAAGGAGCGTTCCTATGAGCGAACAATTACATTCAATTGAAGAGGTCTTACAAGACCTTAAAGCTGGTAAACCTGTTATTATCGTTGATGATGAAAGCCGTGAAAACGAAGGCGATCTTATCATCGCTGCAGAGTTTGCTACACAAGAAAATATTAATTTTATGGTTAAATACGCGCGAGGTATCGTATGTACACCAATGCGTCGCGAAGCATTAGAAAAGCTTGGTATTCCAGCAATGGTTGCTAAAAATACAGACAATCATGAAACTGCTTTTACCGTTACTGTTGACCATGTAGATACTACAACAGGCGTATCTCCAGCAGAACGTGCGTATACAATTCAAAAATTATTAGATCCTAATGCTAAACCAGAAGACTTCCGTCGTCCTGGTCACGTATTCCCTCTAGTATATAAAGAGGGTGGCGTTTTAGTACGCCAAGGCCATACAGAAGCATCTATCGACCTTTGTCGCTTAGCAGGCTTACAAGAGGCAGCTGTTATTTGTGAAATCACAAAAGACGATGGCGATATGGCTCGTTTGCCAGATCTTTTACAATTTGCAAAAGAACATAATCTTAAAATTGCATCTGTAGCAGAACTTATTGAGTATCGTAAACAACATGAAGATATGGTAGAACTCGGTGCTTGTTCTAAACTACCTACTAAATTTGGTGACTTTAATATTTTTGTATTTAAAAATGATTTAGATCATAAAGAACATTTAGCTATCGTTAAAGGTGATGTACAAAACTGTGACGATGTTCTTGTACGTATTCACTCTGAATGTTTAACAGGCGATGTGTTTGGTTCTAAACGTTGCGATTGTGGCGAACAATTAGATCATGCGTTACGTGCCATCGAAAAAGAAGGCAAAGGCGTTGTAGTCTATATGCGCCAAGAAGGCCGTGGCATTGGTTTAACTAATAAAATCAAAGCGTACGCATTACAAGAACAAGGATTAGATACTGTAGAAGCTAATGAACAATTGGGATTCCCTGCAGATATGCGCGAATATTCCTTAGCAGCTCAAATTATTCGTTTCTTAGGTATTAAGAGTATTCGATTATTGACAAATAATCCAGAAAAACGTCATGGCTTAGAACATTGGGGTATTGATGTAACTAGCCGTGTACCACTTATCATTGCAGCCAATAAATTCAATGCAGGGTACTTAAAGACAAAAGAAGAGAAAATGGGTCATATGTTAGAAGACTAATCATGTAGTTCTATTTAACAAATTGCTCGTCACATAAGAATTTCCTTTATAGGAATATAGGAGGTCAACATAATGAAGGTTCAAGAAGGTAACTTATTAGGTAGCGGTAAAAAATTTGCCATTATCGGTTCTCGTTTTAATGAGTTCATTACGTCCAAATTAATTGGTGGTGCTGAAGATTGCTTATTGCGTCACGATGTAAAAGAAGAGGATATCACTGTTATCTGGGTACCAGGTGCTTATGAAATTCCATTAATCGCTAAAAAAGCTGCTTCATCTGGTCGCTTCGATGCGGTTATCTGCGTTGGTGCTGTTATTCGTGGTGCTACAACTCATTATGACTATGTATGTAATGAAGTAGCAAAAGGTATTGCTCATGTTTCCTTGGAAACTGGTATTCCTGTTATGTTCGGTGTAGTAACTACTGAAAACATTGAACAAGCTATCGAACGTGCTGGTACTAAAGCTGGCAATAAAGGTTACGACTGTGCTATGGGCGCTATTGAAATGGTTAACCTTATCGATCAATTCTAATAATTACATAGTAAACACTCAGTGTCTTATGATGCTGAGTGTTTTTGCATTATCGAATATATGTTCCTTTATCTTGAAAATAGGCTAGACGAACATATATTCTCTATTATTGAAAAGTAAATCTATGACATGATATACTATATAAGCACTTATAAGTGCGTTTTAAACTTTAATTACTAATAAGGAATGATAGAATGGATTATATAAAACGTTTTACGACCCGCGAAGGGGTCCGTATGTCTTTAGCAGTAACAACGGATACTGTTGAAACAGCTCGCGTACGTCACGATTTATGGCCTGTCGCAACGGCTGCTTTAGGTCGCGCTATGACTGGGGCTATTTTATTAGCTGGTGATTTTAAAAATCATGAAAATGTAAGTTTGCGTATTAAAGGTGATGGCCCTCTAGGCGTTGTTCATGTAGATGCTTTTGCAGATAATACGGTTCGTGGCTATGTGGATGAGCCACATGTAGATGTACCTTTAAAACGAGCTGGTAAGCTTGATGTAGGTGCTGCTGTTGGTCATAATGGTGAAGTACAAGTTACTCGCTTTACACAATTAGCACAAGACTATACCTCTACAAGTCCTATTCAAAGTGGTGAAGTAGCAGAGGATTTGGCCTACTATTTATATGCTTCTGAACAAGTACCTTCTACTATTAGTTTAGGTGTATTGGTAGACCCAGATTATCATACAGTTGTAGCTGGTGGCTTTATCGTACAAGCTTTACCAGATGCTACAGATGAAGCATTAGCACAAGTAGAAAAGAATATTAACGAACTTGGTCCAATTACAGAATATTTAAAAGCTCATCCAGATGGTAAGTGCCTAATGGAACGCGTTCTTGATGGCTTGACTGTGAATGAAGTATATAATGAACCAATTCACTTCCAATGTCGTTGTGGACGCGATCGCTTTGGTGCCGTACTTATGACATTAAGAGAAGAAGATAAACAGGCTATTTTGGAAGATGAAGTAACAGAACTTGTATGTCATTACTGTAATGAAAAGTATCATTTTAGTCGTGAAGAACTACAAGATATGTTCGAACCAAAAGGCCCCTTACAATAATTACTATTAAGAATTAAATAACCTTTATAAAAATTACAGGCTATATGGTTTTTCCTATAGCCTGTTTTTGTATTCTATGAGAAAATAAAAGATAGAGTGATTAATAATAGGAGGTCACAATGAGTGCAATTGGCGTAATTGGTGGTACTGGCGTTTACGATCCGTCCATCTTTGAAAATATTCATGAAGAATCCTTAATGACACCATATGGTGAAATAGATTATGTACAAGGTACATACCATGGGAAAACTGTAATCTTTGTAGCTCGTCACGGCAAAGATCATACAATTCCTCCACACAAAATTAACTATCGTGCTAATATTTGGGGTCTCAAAAAATTAGGCGTTACATTTATTATCTCTACGACTGCTGTAGGTTCCTTGAATGAAAACTTCAAGCCTGGTCATTTCGTTTTGACTGACCAATTCTTAGATTTCACTAAGAACCGCATCACTACATTCTATGAAGGTGGTGACCGTCCAGTAGCACACTTGGATGTAACAAATCCTTATTGTCCAGAACTACGTGATATTCTTCAAAAGGTTGGTACCGAACAAGGTTTGTCTGTTCACAATGGCGGTACCTATGTATGTACAGAAGGTCCGCGCTTTGAAACACCAGCGGAAATTAAAATGTTCCACATGCTTGGTGGGGATACAGTAGGCATGACAAATGTACCTGAAGTAAATTTAGCTAATGAAGCTGAAATGGCATATGCTACGATTTCTATGATTACCAACTATGCAGCAGGTATCTCTGAATCTGCTCTAACACATAGTGAAGTGGTAGAAATGATGGGCGACATGGCAGCTCAGCTTAAAGCTCTCATTTTAGGTGCTATTGATGTAATCGATGTAGATGCTCGTTATGATGCGCATAATCGCATGCATGAATATGGTGGCTTTAAACTATAATCCATTCATAACGAAGTACAATAGTTCATCGAAGGAGAATGTATGATTAATATTGAATGGCGTAAAGATACGCTAGTGCTATTAGATCAAACTAAATTACCTACTGAAATTACTTATGTTCACTGCACGGATTGGCGTCAAGTGGCTGAGGCTATTAAAATGCTTCGCGTTCGTGGGGCACCTGCCATTGGTGTAGCTGCTAGTTATGGTCTCATTTTAGCTGCTATGGAAGCAGGCCGTTTAGAGGCTCCATTTAGTGAACAACTTACAAGCTTATATGAATTTAGCGAGACTTTAAAAGAAACTCGTCCTACAGCAATTAACTTGGCTTGGGCCGTAGATCGGGTGATTTCTTTAGTAAAAGGTCAAGTTGAAAGCATGTCCTCTATGAGTGATGTGGTGGATCTCATTACGAAGGAAGCCATTATTATTCATGAAGAAGACGTATCTTTGAATCGTCGTATGGCAGAAGCAGGGGCAACTTTATTTGAAGGTCAAAAGAATATTCGTATTTTGACCCATTGCAATGCTGGTGCATTAGCTACCGGTGGTCTAGGTACAGCACTGGGTGTTGTTCGTAAGCTTCATGAAAATGGTCAATTGGAACGCGTGTATGCGGATGAAACACGACCATTATTGCAAGGTGCTAGACTTACTGCATTTGAGCTACATGAGGATGGCATTCCTGTAACATTGGAAACAGATAATATGGCTGCTTATGCTATGCAGCATGGCCTTATTGATGCAGTTATCGTTGGCGCAGACCGCATCACTACTAAAGGTGATGTAGCAAATAAAATTGGTACTTATGGTGTGGCTGTGTTAGCTAAATTCCATAACATTCCATTCTATGTGGCGGCACCGTATAGTACATTTGACTTTACCTTAGAAAATGGTAGCGATATTCCTATTGAGATGCGCGATGATTATGAAGTAACATCGTTACATGGTGTTCAAACAGCACCTAATGGTATTGATGTACTAAATCCAGCCTTCGATGTTACACCACATGAACTAGTGACTGCTATCATTACTGAAGAAGGTGTTTTAAAACCAAACTATGAAGAGTCTATTGATAAGCTACGTCAAATTGTAGAATCTAAATAATAAACAAATTCAATTGGATTTACTATCAAATCTTTATTTTAACTATATCAACTCATATTAGTAAAAGGAGTTATTATGCAATCTTTAATTAAAGATATTAATTTAGCTGCAGAAGGCCGTAAAAAAATTGATTGGGTTTCTAACTTTATGCCTACATTGAATACCTTGGGCGATCGTTTTGAAGCAGAACAAACTTTCAAAGGTCAAACTATTGTCGTAAGTGTTCACTTGGAAGCAAAAACAGCATATTTAGCTACTGTATTAAAACGCGGTGGCGCTGATGTTATTGTAACTGGCTCCAATCCATTATCTACGCAAGATGATGTTGCGGCTGGTCTCGTTGATATGGGCCTAACTGTATATGCTTGGTATGATTGTACTGAAGAAGAATATTTCAACTTCCTTAACAAGGCTCTTGATCATAAACCACACATTATTATCGATGATGGTGGTGACTTGGTAAACTTGTTGCACACAACACGCCAAGATGCAAAAGAACGTTTGTTAGGTGGTAGTGAAGAAACTACAACAGGTGTACATCGTCTATATGCATTAGAGAATGCTAAACAATTGACATTCCCTATGATTGCAGTAAACGATTCCTACTGTAAATATCTCTTTGATAACCGTTATGGTACAGGCCAATCCGTTTGGGATGGTATTATGCGTACTACAAACTTAACAGTAACAGGTAAAAACGTAGTTGTTGCTGGTTATGGTTGGTGCGGTAAAGGCGTTGCTATGCGTGCAAAAGGCCTTGGTGCTCATGTATATGTAACAGAAGTAGACCCAATCAAAGCTATTGAAGCTGTATTCGATGGTTTTAAAGTATTGCCTATGATTGAAGCTGCTAAAGTAGGGGATATTTTCTGTACTGTAACAGGTTGTAAAGATGTTATTGTAAAAGAACATTATGAAGTAATGAAAGATAAAGCTATCTTATGTAATGCTGGTCACTTCGATTGTGAAGTTAATGTAGCTGATCTTACAGAACTTGCAATAAGTCATAAACGTGTTCGTCAAAACATCGAAGGCTATACTATGGCAGATGGTCGCAAGCTTTACGTATTAGCTGAAGGTCGTCTTGTTAACCTTGCAGCTGGTGATGGTCACCCTGCAGAAATTATGGACTTGTCCTTTGCTATGCAAGCGCTTGCAGCAGAACATATTTTACATAATGGTAAAGATATGGACCCTAAGGTATATGTATTGCCTCATGAATTAGATGTGGAAATTGCAAAACTTAAATTGAACTCCATGGGTTACGACTTAGATTCTTTAACACAAGAACAAATCGATTACCTTACAAAAGTAAATTAATTAACCAAATATAACCGAGCTATTTTAGCTCGGTTATACCTATGAGGAAGCTTATGTCTGATTTATTGATTACCAATGTAGACGTCTTAACTAATGAGGGCGTTCTCAAGAATCATGCCATTGAAATTGAAAATGGCTTTATTACATCCATTGTAAAGAATAGTGAAGTAGAAAAGACTAAAGAGTTTGCGAAGGATGTATTAGATGGGAAAGGCCAATTGGCTACTCCAGGTCTTATTAATACACATACGCACATTGCAATGGGTTTATTTAGAAACTATGCAGATGATCTTGAGCTCATGGACTGGCTAGAAACTGCTATTTGGCCAACTGAGGCAAAGCTTAACGATGAATATGTACGGTATGGCACACAACTTGGCATCGCTGAAATGTTGCGTTCTGGTACAACAACCTTTAGCGATATGTATTTCTTTATGAATACTACTGCTGAGGTAGTAAAAGAAACGGGTATTCGCGCCGTACTATCTCGTGGCTTAGCAGGTGTATCCCCAACAGCAGATCAAGCATTAGTTGAAAATGCTGATTTATTCCGCACATGGAATGGCTTTGATAATGACCGTATCAAGGTATTACTTGGACCGCATGCACCATATACTTGTCCAGATGCGTATATGGAAAAGGTTATCGCTTTATCTCATGAACTAAATTGTGGCATTCATATGCACTTGTCCGAAACAAAAGGGGAAGTAGAGAATGTTATAAAAGCTACTGGTAAGACACCAATTGCTCATATGCATGATTTAGGGTTATTCTGGAATACTACATTAGCTGCACACTGTGTTCATATAACAGACGAAGATATGGATATTATGGCAGAAAATAATGTAGCTGTTGCCCATAATCCACAATCTAACCTTAAATTAGCAAGTGGTATTGCACCAGTTCCTGAAATGATTACTAAAGGTATTACTGTTGGTCTCGGTACAGACGGTTCTGCTTCTAATAATAATGCGGATATGCTCGAAGAAGTACGCCTTGCTGCTACCTTACACAAAGCGCGTCTCTACGATCCTAAAGCCATTCCTGCACAAGCTGCTTGGAATATGGGCACTGTAGAAGGTGCAAAAGCATTAGGCTATACAGACCTTGGTGTTTTAGCAAAAGGGTATCGCGCAGATATCGTATTATATGACGTAACTGGTATGCACTGGATGCCTCGTTACAACGATTTAGCGGCACTTGTATACTCTGCTAACAGTTCTGATGTAAATACTACAATTGTAGGTGGCAAAGTTCTTATGAAAGACAAAGAATTGCTTACTATTGATGAAGAAAAACTTCGTGCAGAAATCACTAAGGCTCAAGAGTATTTCAGTAACTAATATATTAAAAAAACTATAGCTGTAATTGATTAGCTTTTTCTTGTCTAGTTTAGTACTAGTTAGGTTTGTATTTATATAATATAAGTTTGTATGCGAGGTACTGCTATGCTAAAAAGAATACTTCAATACCTTTCACTCTGTATCGTGCTAGTTAGTTTATTTATATTAGCTGGTTGTAGTAGTAATAGTGCGTCTTCTCAGTCTAAAGGACCTGAAGGGGAATGGATTGCTTACTCAGGCTATACCGTTCAAAATGTAGTGAGTGCTGTTGACACGCCTATTTTTACGATGAATCTTACAGCTCGAAATGATAGTAAGACGATTTATACAGCAGATATGAAAGCTTATAACTATCAATATACGACGCCTGAAAAGAGACCTGTTATTGAATCTACTCAAATGGTAGGGGATATAAAGGAAACTCGTCTAAATTATATTACGGCACTTACACTTGTAATGAGTGCTAACGATATAGTAGGTAATGCAGATAGCTCAAATTCTAATACAATTAAGATGGATATTACTGGCATACCAAATACTGCTCTTATTTATGATTCAAAAACAGATACTATTAAATTTATGGATCAAACCTTTAAACGAGTAAACGAAACGAACAATTTACAAACATTAGCCGATGCGTATAAGAAAGATCTTCAAGTAGCTTCTAATAAATATTTAGAAGAGATTGGCAATGCAGCAAATCCTAAAACAAAGTTTATAACAACCTATAACTTTGATGACTCTATCATTAAAGACAATAAGAAATAATAAATAAAATAAAACCCACTCATAGTATGATATATTCCTTTATTAGATACCTAATAAAAGGGGTACATATCACATGGAGTGGGTTTATTTTGTAATGTTTTACTTTGAATGCTATTTTATTACTTTCACCAAGAACATTGGTACAGGAATATAAAATTCATCTTCTTCGTTGTAAATACGAGGACCTACTGTGGAGTCAATAGTGACGGAGCTAGCACCTAATTTTGTGAGCACTTCTTTATCCCATTGAGGGCGTGTAAAGGATGAAATTTCAAGCATATGATAAATCGTATGGCACCGCTCTTTTAAGTCATTGCTTACATGCTCATGGGCATGATGAACAGATTGTGGTAAGTCATGGTGATTGCGAGCATGTTCCGCATCATAATTGAGGATTAAACCGCCTGGACGAATGATGCGTAACCATTCAGCATAGGCTTTATCTGGATGTGGTAAGTTCCATGTTACATTGCGGGCTACAACGATATCAAAGGTATTGGAGTCAAAGCTGAGATTTTCAGCATCCATGACGGAGAAGGTAGCATCACAATCAAGGGATTCTGCCAGTTGATTTGCTTCGTCTATCATATTAGGCGTAATATCGATGCCGTGTACTGTATGTCCTAGTTGAGAGAGGATAATACTAAAGAAGCCTGCACCACAACCAATGTCTAAAATACGTAAAGAGCGATCAGAATCAAAGATATGACTCGTTAGTTCATCTCTCCATAATTTAAGTTTAGGGCTCTCTAATTCTTTAGCTCGTAAGGTTCCAAAATCGTGAGCTCGATCTGTCCAATAGGATGTAATAAATTCTTTATCATCCTTCATAGGATGATTTTTTTCAAATATATCATTCATTTTTCAGTTCTCCTCATTTTTAATACACTTAATAGTACCATAAAATGAGAATGTACCATACTATAAATATCACACTTACTCCATAAATAATTAATATTGAGTGTGATATAATACATCTATATTTTTGTTTTATGAAAGGACAGGATAATGATTTTACAGACGGGACAGCGTACGGATATTCCTGCCTTTTATGGGCAATGGTTAATTAATCGCGTCCGCCAAGGATTTGTAGATGTACGCAATCCCTATAATCCGATACATATAACACGATATCCTATCAATCATGAGGTTGTAGATGGTATTGCGTTTTGTACAAAGAATCCGTTGCCTTTCATTCCGCTCTTACATGAAATAAATGATTATAGACAGTATTGGCATATGACTATAACTCCATATGGAGCAGATATAGAGACTAATGTTCCACAAGTGGATTTAGTAATAGACGGATTTAAACATATATCTACAAAACGTAATCCTCAGTCCATGGTGTGGCGTTATGATCCTATTATTTTAACCCACAACTATACAGTTGATTTTCATTTTGAAAGCTTTTATAAAATGGCTAAAGCCCTCGAAGGATATACAGATACGGTAGTTGTAAGTTTCTTAGATATTTTTGATAAGGTAGCTCAGACCTTTCCCGAAGGTTATAGACCGAGTTTAGATATTCAAATGAAGATTATTAAAGAATTAGTATCTATAGCTCATTCTTATCATATGATACTTAAAACCTGTGGAGAAGGGGACATTTTCAAAGAATTAGGTGTTAATACAGAGGGCTGTTTTACGCTAGACTGTTATGAACGTGCTTGGAACGTAAAATTAAAAGCACCGAAACGTACACCAGCTAGACCAGAGTGTAATTGTTATTTACATGGTGATATAGGTGCCTATGATACTTGTAGCCATTTTTGTCGCTATTGTTATGCCAATACAAATCAGGCTGCAGTTCGCCAAAATTGCTTATTACATGATCCGAACTCTAGCTTACTTATTGGAAAACTTTCAAAAACAGCAATTATTAAAGAAAGTGCGGAAAAAAGCTGGATTGTAGATACAAATTACACACAAGATTCTTTATTTTAAGGAGAATTATGACCTGCTTTTACGCCTATAGCGTTGACGTATCGTGTAAAATATAGACAAAAGGGGTTGGGTCACCTCAAGAATATAAGAGAGTTAAACTACTTTTAATTGTTTATGTATTATTACAAGGAGGTGGAGTATGATCACCTATAAGACTGACAGTAAAGCATCATTACAATCATCTGAATCGTCTATGCCAGTACTAGCTATGTGTTATGATTTTGATAAGACTTTAACACCTGATGATATGCAGGCACAAGGCTTTATCCAATCTGTTGGCTATGATGAAGAGCAAATCAAACAGTTCTGGCAAGAATCTAATCAGCTGGCTAAGAAAAATGATATGGATAATAACTTGGCTTATATGTACAAGATGATTCAAGAAGCAGTGGGCCGTTTTTATGTAACTCGAGAAAAGCTTATGGAATATGGGAATCAAGTGGAACTATATGAAGGTGTTCGCACTTGGTTTGAGCGTATTCGTGAATATGGTTTAGAACACGGTGTACGCATTGAACATTACATCATATCGTCTGGTTTAAAAGAGATGATAGAAGGTACTGAAATGGCGAAAGAGGGAGCTTTCACCAAAATCTATGCCAGTGCATTCATGTTCGACGACAAAGGCGTAGCAGTTTGGCCTGCACAAGCCATTAACTATACAAATAAAACACAGTTTTTATTCCGTATTCAAAAAGGAATTTTAGATATCAATGACACAGGTGTTAATGATTATGTTAAGCCTGAAGATCAACGTGTACCGTTTCGCAATATGATATATATTGGAGATAGTGATACAGATATTCCTTGCATGAGCTTGGTTAATGCTAATGGTGGTCATTCTATAGGTGTTTATGATCCTGTTAAGAAGGATAAAGATAAGGTGTATAAGATGATGCGTCATCACCGCATACGTTATTATGCACCTGCAGACTATACAAATGGTTCAAAATTAGATACATTAGTTAAACAAATTATTCGTAAAACCGCAGCCTACGAAGTGTTAGAAGGCGAGTATGTACATTGTAAACACGAAGCAGAGGAGTAACATGGATCAATCTAAATTAACAAGTGAATGGATTCAAGAGTTTAATCGTTTAGGTTCTGAAGGTAAATTAAAACCTACCGTACCATATCATGATTTATTTAACCGTAAAGAGCTAAAAGGATTTCCATTGCATACATTACCTATGTGGACAGTAACATTTCCAACAGGCCATATTACATGCTGTGATCCTTTGGTGACACTACCTAATAAACCGGATACATATATTAGAACGGTAGAACCAGGTACGTACTTGTTGGAAACAAAAATTATTGAAATGGAACCTAATGAATACCGTTATGTAGCAAGCCGCGTTGTTTTTAGTGGTAATGAGCCTGTGAATTATGAATTAGCATTAAAAGGTACAGAAGATTTAACAGATCTTGATGATGGTGAAAGCTACATTGGATTCCCTGTAGATTCTGGTCTTGCTACAGTAGTTGATGCTGAAACGATTGAGACCTACAGAAAGTTTTACGATCAATGGTATACTAACTATCCTGATAAAAATATCTATGATGATTACTACAGTGATTTGTTCCAGTTAAATGCTATGGCATATCCTCAATACCAACGCTCTAAAGGGGACTGGATTAACTTTACAATTCCTGAAACCGAATTGACTGTGCCAATGATTCAATCCGGCTTTGGTGATGGTTTATACCCTGTATACTGGGCTTTTGATAAAGATGGTCAAATTTGCCAATTGATTATGGAATATATTGATTGCAGCGAAGCGTATCAATAATATAATCTAGCGATATATATAGATATATAAAGCTTGATAACTTAATAACATACTAAAAAAGACGCTTAGATTACTAAGCGTCTTTTATATATTTCTATTTAATTGTAAGGCCTAAATGCCAAAAATCCAGTTTACGAATACACGAAGGATACTAAGACCTACAATGATTTCTGCTAAAAATCTTAAAGAACCTTCCATACCATTACCTAAATGTTTTAAACTGCCAATTTTAGCTTTACTTACGATATCACACCAGCACATATAATACCTCCATGAGAGTTAATATGAGTAAATTACATAACTTATATGACTATTTTACAACTTAATTCTAAAAATTTCAATATATAATTTTGAAAAATAGTAAGTTTTTATTAGATAGTTATAATTTGTAAGCGTATATATAGGGATTATTTAATTAAAAGAGTTAAATATGATATTATGAAATTAATTATTATTGTGTTGTGTAATATTATGGAGAGATATATGAAAAAATTTATATTAGGATTAGCTATAGCATTGGCTGCATGTAATATAACATCTGCAAAAGAATATATTACATTAGAATCCCCAGCTGGTAATACTATCGTCGATGAAAAAGGGAGTTGGATACTTGGTCCTTATGATAATTTACATGTAGATTATATGAAAGGCTCTAATACATTTGTATATGGATCCTTTTATGAAAATGGTCAAAAACGATATGTAAATTTAAGTAATATAGCTTATTTATCTGCAGGCTATGAATATGAATTTGATTACTATTATGCGAGAGCCTTAACTGATGGAGGATTTAAACTAGTTAATTCTAATGGTACTTATGCTATTAATGACGTAGTACATAACTATAGCGCTATTAATGATAAATTAATATTAGGACAAAAAGGGGACTACTGGTATCTATATAATAAAACTAATGGCGTTCAAATTATGGGGAATCCGATAAAAGATGGTTGGGATAATATTGAATTTTACTGGTCAAAAAATGATAAGAAAAATTTATTTGAAATACATACTGCCGATGGTTTAATCAAATACGTAACAGATGAGGGAATATTACTAAGTGAAAGTGAAGCTCTAAATCTAATACATACAAATAACTATGAGAAGTCCGGGACTGGTGAAGGAACTGGAATTGGTGGGAATGAAATGGGCGATAGCATTTTTAGTAGAGCACCATCAACTGAGTATGTATTGTTTACAGAAGTAAATAAAAAAGGTAATACATTGTATGGAATGAGAACCAATGAGAATACAATAGTAATTCCGGCAGTATATACATCAATCAAACATTTAGGTAAAAAGTTTGATTACTTTATAGCTTCTGATAAAAATCATAAGTATGGTATTATTGATTCACTAAATACTACAGTTGTTCCTTTTGAATTTGATTCCTATGAAAGATTAAGTGATCGTAGTTTTGTATTAAAGAATAATAAAGGTGTTCAAGTTTTTAATGCGCACTTAGGGATCTTATTTAATCATAGTTATGATAAGGTAGATATATCAAAACCTAATTATGTATTAAACAAGGTGACGACTGCCTCTAAAGGCCAAAGAAAATATGTAATAGATACTAACACAGGCTATGAAGTATTCCAATTGCCAAATTATGATGACGATATTACATCATTTTATAAAGACTTATATGTTTATAAGTCTAATGGTAAATATGGTCTAATGGATTATGAAGGCCACATAGTCGTTGAACCTAAATTTGATAAGGTCACCATAGATGAGCCTTTATTAGCTGCATATATTAAAGAAATAGAACCCTTTGATAAATAATGAGTGCATATCTTGTTATTTTTAAAAAAATTTACATAAACTAGCTTATAGAAATATAGGCTAGTTTACTTTTATTTTTAAATTACTTCCGATAACGATATATTATCGGAAGTAATTGTATTAAGAAAATTGGGCCTAAATGGCCCAATCTCTTATGTTATCTAGTTTTTTAGCTATTTAAGCTTATTTACGTTTAAATGTATATGGTTCGTATTCTACATCATTATGGCGGTTAGTCCACCAGTTCCAACCAATTCTTGCAAGCTTCCAAGCAATGAAGCCTACGATGATTCCCAATACTAAGCCTGTTAATACATCTGTTGGATAATGTACAAATAGATATACTCTCGAAAATGCTACTACTAATGACCCCAGTAATGCTATAATTCCCAAATATCGCTTCTGAGGCGCTATTTGACTCAAGCCTAGGTAAATAGTCATGGCTGACGCAAATGAACCAAAACTATGGCCTGACGGGAATGAATAGCTATTTGCTTTTGGTAATGCAGATTCTAATGGAACCGTTACATTAGGAAAATCTACAAATGGTCTTAATCTAGCTACATGTGGTTTTAATCCTTGGTCACCGATGATGAATACAAATCCTAATGCAATTATTATAGCTACGCCTAATACACGATATTTTTTCTGTAACATCAATAACAAGGCAATTACAATCCATAAGGCACCGCTGCCAGTAATTTTTGAAATAAATGCCATAATAGGTGTTAAAAAACTATATACAAGGTGATCATGTACATAGAAAATCAAAGAGTGATCAAATTGTAAGATTGTGTCCATAGCTTCCTCTTCTATTTTATTAAATGATAATTATTGAGAATGGATGAATGTAGATTATATCCTCAATATTCTGTATTGGATTTCTATATACTTTATACTATGTATATATCACTTTCTCATTTACATCCAAATAATAGCCTAAACTATTTATACATCATGGTCAATAGCTTAGGCTATATTTAATAAAATCTTTAATTATGGTTTCTTTTTATCTGCTTTTTTAGTAGTACCTTCTGGAGGCATTGTTATAATCGTATCTACTGGATCATATACGGACTCAAAGGAATCTGTTTGCGTTACCCAGTTACCATAGGTAATGGTTCTATACGTATTCATTGTTAAGCCTACATGCCCCTCCTGCACTTCTTTTTCTTTTAATGAAGGATCTACCTTAGTGATAGTCTTGTTAGGAATTTCGCCATAGTCTCCTACAGAAATAGAAACATTTTTAGGCTTATCTTGAGCCGTACCTATAATGTAGATCGTTAACGTTCCGTTGTTCATAATACTAAGGATATAAATAGATTGTTGGTAAGGATTTCTAAACTTAAAGTCTAAATAGCCCCAAGCTACTGTAGCATCACGACCAGCTTGAATATATCCTACTGGCTCAAAGTGTGGTGTACGCTCGATAATATTCATACCGGATAGTAAAGCTGTATTAAATATGGTAGAACTTACTTGGCAAATGCCACCGCCAATACCTGGAACTAATTTACCATCAATCATAACAGGTGCATCATCATAGCCAGCCTCTGCAGTACGTTCACCTACAACATCGTTAAAGGAGAACTGTGCACCCGGTTTAATTAGGGTACCGTTTATTTTATCAGATGCTAATTGAATATTATGGGTTCTACTTTCATTACTAGGATCATACTCTGTAGTGTAGGAAGCTAATACCGTATTCAATGGTTTTAAATCGGCATCACTTACTTTTACAGTATTTTGTGTAGTAAATACCATAGATAAGGAGTTAATACTATCACCGGCCTGTAAATCATCTTTTAATTTCTTAAGCGTAGCATCAATATCGATACGCTTACCCTCTTTTGCAGGATGTAATACAACTTGTCCATTTTCAATGGTAAGGTATGCATCATGTCCTGGCGTATCAATTGTTTTAGCCAATTCACTTAGATAGGTTTTACCTTTTACCTCATCAAGCTTATATTGTGGTTTAAAATGATGACCGTAGAATAAGGCATTAAATCTATTTGAAAGTAGTGTCCACATATCATCTTCATAGCCATATGTAGAAATAGCTTTTACCATAGCATCTGTATCGATTTGGATCCCTAAATCATGATAGGTAGCTTGTTGTTTTTTATTATTGCCCATATCAATAGATATAGTTTGAGGAATTTTACTATTTAACTCTTGTAAGCGAGCCTGTAATTCATTCTTAGGTGTATTAGATAAATCTGTATCATTGTAATATACACCATAAGAAATATTTTCTGTTGGAATGTATGAACAGCCGCTCGTCCCCAAGAGGACAAGCATAGTTCCTACTAAAATATATTTCTTCGTCATTATTTATAAACTCTCCCGAATTAGTTATCATATTCTCTAATTATAGCATATTACGGTCTAATCTATGGTACAATTATATTGATAATTTTAGGGGTAAGGGTGAATTATGTCAGAATCTAAGGAACAACAAAAACATTTCTATTTGCGTAATAATGATGCGCTTATGAATAGTACCAAGTTGTCTATGAAAGCTAAACAAAGTATATTGTTATCTAAGGCTGAGAATACTGTGGATGCTTACGAATCGGATTGGGATGATTTCGTTGATTGGTGTACTTATCAAAAGGTACCTTATTTTCCAGCTACACCAGAAACAATTGTGAATTATATAAATGATCTTGCTGATTATGCTAAGGCAAATACAATCTCTCGTCGTATTAGCGCTATCTCAGAGAATTATAATGCCTCTGGACATCGGGATAATCCATGTATGGCACCAATTGTAAAACAAGCGTTACGAGGGATTAGACGTTTAAAAGGTACATTTCAACAAGGTAAAACACCAGTACTATTAGAGGATATTGAAGACATTTTAGATTGTATGACTAAACTAGATGTACCTGAATTACAGTTATTACGAGATAAGGCCATTCTTTTAATTGGTTTTATGGGTGCTTTTCGTCGTAGTGAAATTGCAGCTATTACAGTAGAACATCTACAGTTTTCTCCACAAGGTGTTGAAATCTTTGTGCCATCCTCAAAAGCCGACCAAGAAGGTCAAGGTGCTGTTGTAGCGATTCCTCATCTATCCGGTTCTCCTCTAGACGCGGTACGTGCTTTACAGCAATGGTTACGTGCCTCTGGTATTACTGAAGGTCCTATATTTAGAGGTTTTACTAAAAATATGTCACTTCGTAAAACAGGCATATCCGATAAAATGATTGCAGAAATTGTGAAGAAATATATTTCTCTCATTGGTCTTGATCCATCTATGTATGGAGCTCATAGTTTACGTCATGGCTTTGCAACAACTGCCGCAGCTTATGGTGTGGAAGAACGTAATATTATGAGACAAACACGTCATCATAGTGTTAACATGGTTCGTCGTTATATTAATGAAGCCAATAAGTTTGTAGATAATCCTATTTCTACAATTTTTGAAAAACGATTTAGATGATAATTATAAATCAGTTGATTAAGATAATATCTATAAATCGTATAATAACATGCATTAGATAACAAAAAGCAGCTATCTCAATTGAGTAGCTGCTTTTTCGTGTGGGTTATACCCATATATATTTAGTTTTGAGCCACATAGTCCAAAGCTCTAACTGGACTATCAGAATTATGTGCTGGTACCTTTAATACTGTACCAGGTACAAGTGTACCAGAATCACTGATGTTGTTGAGTTCTTTCATGGCATATACCATTTCTCGAACATCCATATCTTTATGAGCTGAACGAGCTGCAATATCCCACATAGTATCGCCTGCTTGTACCTTTACTTCACGTACTGCATGTGTATTTGTAGCTGTTACAGGATTTGTCATATTATAGCCGAACAAGATTGTTAAGCACATTCCTACCATCATCAATATATTTTTCATCTCATACCTCACATTTACATCGAACATAATATCTGAGAACATTTGTTTGTTTACATGCTTATAATACCACACGAACGAATGTTCGGTCAAGCGTTTTAGAACAAATGTTTGCAAAAACTTTTAAAATTGCCTATAATAGGTATATAAGATAAGTAATTATCTTATGTTTTTATTATATAGTACTAAATGAGTAAATTTTTCCGCATATATATTAATAGTATTTTGACATTATATTGACTATGGAGGTTCATCGTGAGACGCCCTGCTACAGATATTAATACTAAACAGCGCCGTATATTAGATTTTATTAAGGACTCATTACATAATGAATATCGTTGTCCTACTGTTCGAGAAATCTGTACCCATGTAGGACTTAGTTCTACTTCTACTGTGCAATCTCATTTGAACGCTCTTGAAAAGTTTGGTTATATTAAACGGGATCCTAATAAAAATCGTGCTATTACAGTACTAGAGGATACAAAACCTTCTATTTCTGTAGATGGTAATGAAACATCAAGT
Source organism: uncultured Veillonella sp. (assembly GCA_900556785.1). Lineage (GTDB taxonomy): Bacteria > Bacillota > Negativicutes > Veillonellales > Veillonellaceae > Veillonella. The sequence continues at coordinate 9,673 of USQK01000013.1, read as the reverse complement.
TCTGATAATTTTGAGTTCTTAGGGGCTGGTTTAAAACAAGTTCCTCTTATTGGTACTGTACAAGCTGGTATGCCTATTACAGCGGTAGAAAATTTAGAATCTACTCTTACATTACCTGTTCAATTAACTGGTGATTCTGACTGCTTCTTATTACGCGTTCAAGGCGAATCCATGATGAATATTGGTATGTATGAAGGTGATATGCTCATCGTACGTCATCAAAATACGGCTAATAATGGTGATGTTGTTGTAGCACGTATTGATGACGAAGCTACAGTAAAACGTTTTTATAAAGAAAATGGACATATTCGTTTGCAACCTGAAAATGATAATTTTGATCCTATTATTGTAGATGACTGTCATATTGAAGGCCTTGTTATCGGTCTTGTACGAGATAGAATATAATATAAAAACGGCTACGTAATGTAGCCGTTTTTTATTGCATTTATAAGATTCAAATATCTTGTAAACTATTTTCTCTACGTAACATAGCAAAGATAGCACCTGATATATTATGCCATACACTAAAGATAGCTCCTACTAACGTTGCTAAAGGATTTAATGCAAAATTTGTTGCCGCCAATGTGACTGCTAAACCACTATTTTGCATTCCTACCTCAATCGCTAACGCTGTAGTTTTATCATATCTTAATTTAAGTATATATCCTACACCTAAGCCTAACAGCATGCCTAGTATATTATGTATACCAACAACTATTAGTGTTTCTAGGCCAGAAATTAAAAGTTTATCTCTATTAATGGCTATAATGGCTGCTATTAATAATATGATAGCAATCATAGAAACAATAGGACTTACGCTAGTTAATGTATTAATCCGTGATTTACAAACATATTGGATGATTGCACCTAATAATATAGGAACTATAATTACTTTTACCATAGTTATTATCATTGGTAGTAATGCTACATTTACCCATGTACCTCCCAAATATAGGATTAGTAAAGGCGTTACAATTGGTGCTATTAATGTTGAAGTAATCGTCATTCCTACAGATAAAGGAACATCACCTTTAGCAATATAGGTGATGACATTGCTGGCGGTTCCACCTGGACAGCAGCCAACTAATATGACACCAATTGCTAAATCTGGAGGTAATGTAAAAATATGACAGATTCCCCAAGCTAATAAAGGCATTATTGTATATTGAGCCAGTACACCTATACAAATATCCTTTGGATGTCTGAGAATACTACACAAATCTTCAAATTTAATAGTTAGTCCCATGCCAAACATAGCGATGCCAAGTAAAAATGGTGTATACGCTATGGCCCAAGAAAAATATGAAGGCACTATATAAGCAATACAAGAAAAGCCTATGATTAGTATCATTAAGTATTTGGATATCAGTTGATTTAGTGTTACTAGTTGCTTCATAACCTCTCCCTCCTAATTTGGATCATAGGAGAAGTTATCTATTAGACGTGTAGTACCAATATATACTGCCATGGCAACTAGAACAGGAGCATTAATCTCTTCAACTGGTTGCATAGTATTAGCATCTACAACTGAAATATAGTCAATTTTAGCAAGAGGCTCTGACTGTATTATTTCTGTCATAGTATTAATTATGCTATCCGCAGAACAACCTGGTGTAATTGATTCTTTACCTTTTTGGATAGATTTATATAATATAGTTGCTGCCTTACGCTCTTCAGTCGATAAATATGTATTGCGAGAAGATTTTGCTAATCCATCTTGTTCACGCACAATAGGAACACCAATAATATTTACAGGAAAGTTTAAATCAAAAACCATTTTACGGATAATGGCTAATTGCTGTGCATCCTTCTCACCAAAATATGCATTTGTAGGCTGAATAATATTAAAGAATTTTGCTACAACAGTACATACACCTTTAAAGTGAATTGGTCTACGAATGCCACATAATGTACTAGATAAATCAACAATATCTACAAAAGCCTTTTTATCTTGATACATTTCTTCTGGACTAGGTGTAAATATGAGGTCCACACCATGTGATTCACATAGCTTTTTATCGCTATTGATATCACGTGGATATGTGCTTAAATCTTCATTTTCTCCAAATTGAATGGGATTAACGAAAATAGAGACAATTACCTTATCATTATTTTTTCTTGCTTGATCTATTAATGATGCGTGCCCATCGTGTAAAAACCCCATAGTTGGGACGTAACCAATGGAATAGCCTTCTTTTTTCCATTTATTAATCGTATTGCGTACATTTTCAATTGTAAGTACATGTTCCATAGTAATTCCTCCGTTTATTGTAAATACGAAGATAGTCCTATACAGTCTACTGTAATTCGATCAATAACAATTAATTTTGATCAACTAATAAACCATGTTTCTCATAGTTTTTTATATGACTTATCTTGTTGTTTGTATCTACAAATACAACGAGAGGCTTATGGCTCTCAACTTCAGTTTCATTCAACTGTGCATAACACATGATAATAATTTTATCATGTACTTGTACATGTCGTGCAGCAGCTCCATTTAAACATATAACACCACTACCGGCTTCTCCGGCTATAGTATATGTGCTAAATCGTGCTCCATTATTAATATTTACAATTTGAACTTGCTCATATTCTCGTATTCCAGATGCACTCAAAAGATCTGTATCTATAGTAATGCTCCCCACATAATCAAGTTCTGCTTGTGTCACAGTAGCTCTGTGAATTTTACCTTTTAACATTGTTAGTTCCATGTTAAACTCCTTGTGTTTTAATGTAATCGCCTTATGGTCGATTCGAAATATCACAAATTTCTGTTTATCATGAATTAACAGTAGACTAGAGTATAGTTGAAAATACTATCTCCAGTGCAATTATATCATAATAAAAAGTTTACACATTATATTTTTGGTTATTAGACTATAAAGATTAGTAACAAATATAAGACATATAAAACAAAACCAGTAGCTACATAGTAGTTACTGGTTTTATGATTATTTATATATTATTGTAAATATTCTGCTAAAGCTTTATCAATATATGCTGCTTCTTCGGCACTAGGGTCACACATTGGCAAATTAAATACACCAGCAGGTAAACCTATTTTACGGACTGCATATTTAACAGGAATAGGATTTGTAGTAATAAACATAGCTTTTATGATATCCGCTAAGCTTTGATGAATACGAAGTGCTTCGTGATTATGACCAGATTCATAGGCTTGATTCATATCTTTGCCCGCTACATGAGAAACTACGGATACAACACCACATGCTCCTACAGATAGCATTGGCAATGTAAGACCATCATCTCCACTATATACCATGAAGTCATCCTCAGGCATTAAGCGTTTAATTTCAGATGAAATCATAAGATTGCCACTGGCCTCTTTAATCGCGCATACATGTGGATACTCACTATGTAATTGTGCTAGTGTTGTTGGGAAAATGCCTGTTCCTACACGGCTTGGTACATTATATACCATGATTGGCAGTGTAGTAGCCTCTGCAATAGCTTTAAAGTGTAAGTATTGACCTTGTTGATTAGGTTTATTGTAGTAAGGTACTACAACTAATAAACCATCGATTCCATCAATTTTAGATACTTCTTTTACAAAGTCTACAGAAGCTTTTGTGTCATTTGAACCTACATTAGCAATAATGGAACCTTTATGACCACATTCTTTAGCAATAGCTGTAAATAATGCTAATTTATCCTCTTTTGACATGGATGGATTTTCTCCTGTTGTACCGCATACAACGAGTCCATCAGATCCATTATCTAATAAATGATGAGCAATAGCTACACTATTTTCTATGTTAAGGGATCCATCATTATTAAATGATGTAATCATAGCCGTTAATACTCGACCAAAGGTTTTCATATCTGTCCTCCCCTTGATAGATTAAAATGCTTGTTTTTCTACCAAGTACTCAGCAATTTGCAACGCATTAAGAGCTGCACCTTTACGAATTTGGTCCCCTACAATCCAGAAGTTCATACCGTTGTCATTGTATAAGTCTTTACGAATACGACCTATTTCACAGTCGTTTTGATTAGATGTATACAATGGCATAGGGTAAATTTGTTCAGCAGGATTATCTTTAACTTGTAAACCAGGGAATTTTTCACATGCCGCCTTGAAAGCCTCTACAGATACAGGTTCTGCTGTTTCTACCAAGACAGATTCAGAATGAGAGCGATATACAGGAACACGAACTGTAGTTGGAACTACTTGAATAGTTTCGTCATGAAGAATTTTTTGCGTTTCGTAAACCATCTTCATTTCTTCTTTAGTATAATCATTTTCTAAGAACACATCAATTTGTGGCAATAAGTTGAATGCTACAGGATAGTGTTTAGGAGCAGAGCCAGTTGGCAACAGATTTGCTGTCATTTCTTCGCCTGCAGTATATTGTTTTACTTGATTTTCAAGTTCTTCAATACCTTCTTTACCTGCCCCAGATACAGCTTGGTATGTACTTACAACTACACGTTTAATTGGAGAGAGATCATGAAGAGGTTTTAATCCTAAACTCATGATAATTGTAGAGCAGTTAGGATTTGCAATGATACCTTTATGTTTCAAAATATCTTCTGGGTTAACTTCTGGTACTACGAGTGGAACTTCAGGATCCATACGGAATGCACTAGAGTTATCGATTACAATAGCACCGCGTTTAGCGGCTTCAGGCGCTAATGTTTTAGATATAGAGCCACCTGCAAATAGCGCAATATCAATATTATCAAAAGATTCAGGTTTTGCTTCTTCTACAATATATGTTTTACCATTCACAGTAAGTTCTGTACCTGCAGAACGAGCGGAAGCTAATAGTTTTAAGTTTTCATAAGGAAAGTTACGTTCTTCAATAAGTGTAATAAATTCAGCACCTACTGCACCAGTAGCACCTAGAATAGCAACATTAGGTTTTTTCATTGATACATCTCCTTGCACAAAAATTATAAATAATGTTCTAAACCGTATGTTAAGCCAGTTTTAGAACTAATTTTTTTACATGCTAATACTACGCCTGGCATAAAAGATAAACGGCTTAAGCTATCATGACGTATGGTTAATGTTTCATCATAACCACCAAATAATACTTCTTGATGAGCCACATAACCTGGAAGGCGTACACTATGAATTGTTACATCGTCAACCTTAGCACCACGAGCACCTGGTAAGCTTTCACGAGTTAAATCCTCATCAGCAGTTACCTTAGCAGCTTGTTTAGCATCGTTAATCAATTTAGCTGTTAAAATAGCTGTGCCAGAAGGCGCATCGTATTTGTGATTATGATGTAATTCTATAATTTCTACATTAGGGAAATATGGAGCGAGCTCTGCAGACACTTTCATCATCATTACCGCCCCAAGAGAAAAGTTTGGCGCCACTAAGCAATTCGCTTGATTGGAACGACCTATTGTATCAAGTTCATCACGTTGTTCTGCGGTCAATCCTGTAGTACCGATGACTACATGAATACCAGCGGATAACATTTTCTTCGCGTTTTCATAAATAACTGCAGGATTAGTGAAATCTACAATCACAGCAGGTTTATTTGTATCTAATACCTCATCGATGGAGGCATTTATCTTGATACCTAATTGTTCGATTCCTGCTACAGAGCCTACATCTTCCCCTGCCTTAGTCGGATCAATACCACCAACTAATGTTAAATCAGGATCGTTATGTACTGCTTTGACCACTTCACGACCCATTTTGCCGCCAGCGCCATTTACCATTACTCGAATCATATATACCTCCAAAAAAGCCAGTGGATGCATCCACTGGCCTTATAGATTATATAACTATATATACTCTTACGAAAAGCTCAATGATAGCACTCCACCAATACAAGATTGATGACAGTTGTCTATCTATTAAATAGACAACCAGAACGATGAGTCGCAATCATCGAACTTCGGCAAGCATCCCTTTTATCATGGATCAATGCATGCCTACTCCTCATGATTACTCTTAATACTCGCACCTCTATCAACATATTCATTTAATACTATTAGTATAAGTAATTATGCGATTTTAGTCAATTAAAATGGTCAATAAGTTCTTTCGCCGCCGCAAGTGCTGTAGCAGACATTTCCTTACCAGACATCATAGACGCGATTTGAGTTACTCGTTCTTCCTCATTTAAGACTACTAATGTAGAGATTGTACGATCATCTTGCTCGATTTTAGATAGATGATAGTGTTGTTTCGCAATACTTGCAGTTTGAGGCAAATGGGTAATACAAAATACTTGATTTGTTCTAGATAAATTAAGTATTTTTTCTGCCACCTTAAGTGCTATATCACCGCTGATACCAACGTCAATTTCATCAAATACCATCGTTTTAAAAGCGTCACTGCGGAATACTGATTTAAAGGCTAATGCAATGCGAGCTAACTCACCGCCAGATGCTACTTTATGTAGAGGTAATAACTGTTCCCCTTTATTCGCAGAGAATAACATTTCAATAGACTTTGCACCTAATGAGGATAACTCAGTCCCCTCTTCAATATGAAATTGAATATCCCCTTTGGGCATCCCTAGATCCACTAATTCTTGATGTAAGGCCGTAGCAATCTCTTTTGCATTTTTTTGACGTACCTCGTGTAAAACTGTTAACGCTTCTTCTGCTACCTTTTTTGCTTCTTCAAGACGTGTTTCTAATTCATCTTGAGCAAATACAAGGCCTTCTAGTTCTTCTAAACGAGATTGCGCCTTTTCTTCGTATGCTAGAATATCTTCTACGGTTTCACCATATTTTTTCTTTAACCCATAAATGGTTGTATCTCGATCTTGGCAATACTTATAACGTTCTTCATCGTAACTAATCGTGTCTCTATAACGATCTAAAGATTGCGCGGCTTCTTCTAGTTGGAAATAAGCAGAGTCCACCATTTCTGAGACTTCTTTTAACTCGCCATCATATTTTACTAAATCATTAACCTCTACCTTAATAGAGTTAATCGTATCAAGTAATGGTTGTCGGCCATTATAAAAGGCATCATAACAAGAACCTAATACGTTATCGATATGTTCAAAACTGTCTAGACGCTTAAGTTCTTCAGCAATAGTTACATCTTCACCAACACTCAGACCAGCATCTTCAATTTCGTCGATTTGGTATCTAAGCATATCAAGTTCCCGGGCTCGCTCAGACATATTTTCTTGTAAATGATCTACATCTTGTTTTGCTTGCTTATAAATTTTATACGCATCAGTATAAGCTTTATAGGCTTCTTTTCCTTCTTTATTAAAAGTATCTAAATATTCATGATGTGTATCAGCGTCTAGTAAACATTGGTTACTATATTGTCCGTGAATATCTGCTAAGTATTGACCAATCTCCTTTAAAGCTTTTAAAGGTATTGGTTGATCATTAGCCAATATACTAGATTTGCCATTACGGTTAAAGGATCTAGATAGAATTAACTGGCCTTCTTCTATCATGATATTTTTAGACTCTAATAGGTCTTGAATACTTTGGTGATTAGCAATATCAAATATTCCATCAATAACAAAACTATCTTTACCGTGACGAATAAACTCGCTACTTGCGCGTTCTCCTAATAGGATACTAAAGGCATCCATAAGAATGGATTTCCCTGCCCCAGTTTCGCCGGTAAAGATAGTAATGCCATCATTAAATGAAATATTCATTTGCTCAATCAACGCAAAGTTGCGAATGCTCATTTGCGTTAACATATTATTAGTCCTTCATTAAATCTTGAATTTTCGCTAAAATTGCTGGAACTTCAGCTTCGGATTTTGCAATTAACAAAATAGTATCGTCCCCTGCTAATGTACCAATAATTTCAGTCCATTTTGCATGGTCGATAGAAAATGCTACAGATTGAGCAGAACCAGGGATTGTATGTAATACAACTTGGTTTAAACTGTGATCAACTTTAATCAAAGAATCTTGGAATAGTCGGTTAATACGACTACGAGATAAAACTACATTTTCCTCTGGAGATAATGCATAACGATAATGTCCATCGCCTGTAGGAATTTTGATTAACATTAATTCCTTAATATCACGAGAAACTGTAGCTTGTGTAACTTCAATACCTTCTTCTAGTAAAGCCGCAGCTAATTCCTCTTGTGTTTCAATCGCCTTGGACTGCACGATCTCTTTAATTTTGTTATAGCGATAGCGTTTCATTTTGAACTCCCTTTTTTAAACCTTGCACATAAAAGAGAATAGTATCTTTCTGATAATATTATACCATATATTCATAATTAATATATGGTATAAATCGCATATATTATACGTCTTATGCATATTATATTAATATTTAAAATATTGTTAATATTCTATATATTGATAACGTGCAAATTCATAGCTCATAAGGTTCATCTATTTATAGGGAATTAATAATTTAAAAATAAAAAAATATACATGTATAATTAAAATCCCCTATAAAGGGGGTTTTACTAACTGAGTATGAGTTTTATTCATAATGAATAAAGATATATTTCGTTTTATCGTTTTTGCAATATAAATAACTCAGGTGGATTATTGATTTGATTCATTGGATGCCAATGACATACATTATACAATTTTTGTTCTAAATCTGATAAATACGATTTAAGCATCTGCATTTCTTCAAACCCTTCTGTTGTTCCAGGGTAAGCAACAATTGTGATAACTCCAGACTTCGATAATTTTTCTAAGCCTTCATTTATGGCATCAATAGTTTGATGCGGTTTAGTTATAACTTGATGATCACCACCTGGTAAATAGCCTAGGTTAAAGATCATTAAATCAATAACTTCATCTTTTAATTGATTAGCTAATGCACGATCATGAGAGTCATGAATAAATGTTAGACTTACATCTTGTGCTATGTCATTTGACTGCAATAACTCTTGGCTGCTATTAATCGCTTTCATTTGAATATCGATGCCATATAGATGACAGCCCTTTTTTGCTCGTTCTGCCAAATATAGTAAATCATGGCCATTACCACATGTTGCGTCTACCACTATATTAGCGTGTTTCATTACTCGATCCCAGATTAAATGTTGAAACTGAACAGCATTGTTAATGTTAATCACAAAATCACCCCACTTGAGATTTTAGTATTACAACAACTCGTCACGACGAGATGCTAGTTTTTTAAATAATGTACCGAAGAAACATTGATCTTTAAAACGTACGAATAAACAATATACAGGATTAGAGCTTATATGTAGTGTTTCTTTATTGGTAAACGTATAGTCAAATGTACCGTCTATACAGATATGTAATTGTGGTTCACGTTCTGGCATCGTGATTTGGATTGTATCATGCTCTTCTAATACAAGTGAAACACCTTGAATCAGATGTGGCGCTACAGGTGTAACAATAATGGATCTATTATCAGGCTTCATAATAGGACCACCTGCAGATAGATTATATCCCGTAGACCCAGTTGCAGAGGAAATAATCAAGCCATCTGAAGGATACATTTGTGTATGTTGATTATTGATGGACATGTTAATACGTGCCATTTTTGCTGGTTCAGCACGGGTAATAACGATTTCATTAATAATAGGTACTAATTCTTCTTCATTACCATTATTTCGGTCAATATATGCATATAAATGTCCACGTTTTTCTATATTATAATCACCATTTGCAATACGTTTAATATGACTTTGCATTTGATGAACTTCAATTTGGTTTAAAAAGCCTAGTTCACCAAGGTTAATACCACAAA
>USQK01000012.1 GCA_900556785.1 uncultured Veillonella sp. | reverse complement strand
TGAGGCGTTTGTAAACTTTATCGAGTCAGACCAAGAACCACTTATTACCTTTGACGATGTATTGGCGGCAGTTCAAAAGCCCGGAGCCATTATGTCTATGGCTGAACAGGTTAAAGGTGAAAGTCCAACACGCTTATACGTAGCGGCTAAAAATATGTTGCATCGTTTAAACCGCAATAGCAATGCCGAAGAAGTTCATCACTTCATTGAATTCCTTACATTGTATCCTGGTGATCTACGCGTAGCAGTTATGAAAGATTTACGAAACACTTATGAACGGGTATATGCCTATGCGATTGAAGATGACTTGTTCATCGATACCTTCTTTGAAGCACAAAAATAGTTCTGCTCCATAGTTAATTAAATGAAGCTGTCTATATGGACAAAGAAATTTAGCGAATGATTGGGGATACAATAACCAATATATAAAACATGATATACATAAAATCTGATGTTAAACGAAAAAGGAGGTGGAATAATGCAACGAAATTTAGATAAAGATGATATTCGCGACGCCTCTGATTTACTCACTCATATAGACGGGTGGGAGAAAACAGGTTCCTATGATGAGAAGGCCATCGAGGCTCTCGATCGTTGGCATGCAAAACGGGAACGTATTCATCGTGAAGCAGAGGCCTTGTACACGCAAATCTATGCTGCCTACGAAGCCTATGTAGATAGTTATGAAGAGCAACATCATAGCATGGAACCAGAACGCATAGCGGCGGACTTGATGAACCATAATATGTCTGATAGTCATATAGGGACTATAGGACGTGCCTTAGATGAGATACAAATTGAAGGCACTGATTTTGCGATAATGCAACAAGCCGTTATGACACCTGCCTTTGAGCAACGTTTATGGAATATTTTGCATGATGTAAATAGCTTACTCCTTGAAGAGGACCAATTCTTTGGTTATTTCTATTTACAAATGGCTCATCGTATTCGTTTTGATATGACCAGTGCCTTTGGTATTAACTTAAAACAAGGTGGCTATGTATTATATGTAAATCCTTTTATCTTACTACGCCAGCCACCAGATGTTATGAAAGATGGCATTAAGCGTGAAATTCTTCATATTATTTCTGCACATTTGATGCGCGTAAAAACATTGAGTCAAAGCTTTAATAAAACGGCTGTACATATGGCGATGGATATGGTTGTAAATGACTACTTAGAACATGTTGATCGTGATGCGGTTACTGTAGCCAATGTAAATGAACGTTTTGGATTGATGCTCAAACGATTCCGTACCATTGAGTATTACGCCAAAGCCATCGATAAGGCGATGAAGGAAAAGCCTGAACTCTTTGTACCCGTAGATAATTCTGATACAGCTGTAGCTATGGAGTTTGACCCTCAAACTAGTCATGATATTTGGGATGAATCTGATTCCATTGATACGGATACGATGGACCAAATTACGGAGCGCTATATCAACGAAGCCTCAAAAGGTGATATGGAAGGGTATGTGAAGAGTCTCATCGATACCTTCCAAAAGACACGTCGTGCTCTTCCGTGGTATTTCTACCTTAAAAAGCTCATGGGCAAGGTAGCAAGTGGGTACAAAAAAACGACGATGCGTCGCAATCGTCGTCAACCTGAGCGCTTGGAATTGTCTGGTACCTTGCGCCAACATAAAGCTAATGTATGGGTTGCTCTCGATATGAGTGGTAGTATTACCGATGCAGAGTTTACGAACGCCTTAGAACAAGTACTGCAAATTGTACATGCCTATAATCATCGCATTACCGTTGTAGAATGTGATAATGAGGTGCGCCGTACTTATACGATGGAATCAGTAAAAGATGTAAAGCCTCGCCTTGATGTGCGCGGTGCAACAGCTTTCTCGCCAGTATTTTCTTTAGCCAATCAAAACCGTGTGGATTTATTGGTTTACTTCACGGATGGCAAAGGCGAGGAACGATTACGAGAGGCTCCGAAAGGGTATAAGGTTTTATGGGTTCTTACAGGGGAAAATCCTCAACTATCTCTTCATAATCCGTATGGCATGGTTCGTGAACTAGGTTATGTGGGTGTAGATGAAACACAAGATATAGATGAATTTGTACGTATGTCTAGTCGTAGTGGCTTTTCTATGGCTAACCAAGAGGTTTAGGCTACTTTATAAAGGTGAGCACAGATATATTTTGGTTTAACCTAGAGAAGCGTTTATAAAAGCATATAAAAATGACGCAATTCCTTAGAATTGCGTCATTTCTACGTAGATGTTATTTGTTATTTTAGCTATTGAGCTCGATAGAGGAACCTGGGTCGATAATGAGGGCTGTTTGATTATATTTGCCTTCAACTAAGCTTGTAAATACACCTGGTTCACGGTCGATAACAGGCCATGTTTTGTAGTGAATTGGAATGGAGATACGCGCTTTTACATAAGAAGCAGCAAGAGCCGCATCTTCAACGCCCATCGTGAAGTTATCACCAATAGGAAGTAAAGCGTAGTCAATATCGCCAAAGCGATTCAACAATTTCATATCGCTAAAGAGTGCTGTATCACCTGCGAAGTATACAATATCTCCATAAAAATCTACGATACAACCTGCTGCATGACCACCAGGGATACCAGCACCGTGGAAGGCTGGTACTATGCGAACAGAACCGAATTCAAAGTCAAATTTACCGCCTAAATGCATAGCGTGCGTACGACAACCAGCAGCAGCTGCTTTACCTGCTATCTCTGCAGTAGAGATAACGAGCGCATCATTTGCTTTAGCAATGAAATCTGTATCGCCATAGTGGTCATCATGACCATGGCTGACAAAGATATATTGGCATTTGATATCTTCTTTTTTTGCGGTATCCCATGTATTACCTGTCAAGAATGGGTCGAAAATCATGGACACATCACCGCGTGTTAGCATAAAGCAAGCATGACCGAAATAAGTTAGTTTTGTTTTCATAGGAACACTTCCTTCCTTATACATATAAATCTTAATTCTATTGTATAATATAACTAATGAAAATAAAACTATTGATGATAATTTATGCATAATTAGTAAGGATATAGTATGGATTTAACACATTTTGATCAAGATGGTAATGCTTGGATGGTGGATGTATCCGATAAGGATGTCACATCTCGCACAGCTATCGCAGAAGGATTCATAGCAATCAATGATGCAATTTATGAGCGCATTGCTGCAGGTACTATAAAAAAAGGCGATGTCCTTAGTGTTGCGCAACTAGCTGCTATTATGGGGGCTAAGCAAACGAGCAATCTCATTCCTCTTTGTCATCCATTAGCGCTCACAAAGGTTGAGGTTCACTGCTCTTTAGTAGATGGTGAAAGCCCTGCTTGCACTGATGAAAATCATAACAAGGCCGTCAAGGTACGTGCCATCGTTAAGACTACTGGAAAAACGGGCGTTGAAATGGAAGCCCTTACAGCTGTACAAGTGGGCTTGCTCACCGTATACGATATGTGTAAGGCCATTGATAAAGGCATGATTATGGGACCTACATACCTCGTAGAAAAAGAAGGCGGGAAAAGTGGACATTTTATAAGAGTATAAGGTGATAGTATTTCTTAGTTAAACTTTATTGGGGAGAGGCAAACTATGAATGTTACTTTTGATACAAATAATCATGAAGTTAGTAGAAAAGCTATACAATTAATTGAATTCATTAAAGCTTTAGAAGCAACTAAAAGTAAAGATTTAAAACTATCTATTAATGATTGTTTAAAGTCTATATCAGTCAATGATGTTCCAGAAGCCGGGAAATATATACATAACAAATTAAATGTTTCTAATTTAGATGAATTAGAAACTGAGGTCATTGATGATGAAGAATGTAAGATTATACTTGAGGTATTCAAGGTTCATAGAATACCCTGCCCAGAACCTCCTTCTGAGTTGCTGCCTTACCTCGTAGAGAACTGGAATTCTAGTCGTACAGAGATAAAAGCAAATAAATTGGTATCATTAATAGTTGAAGCTGGTAATGAAGTTGATGTTAATCAAGTTGATAAATGGATTGAGTTAAGGAATCGTTGGGTAGAAGAAGATTCTTATTTAAGTAAGATTGACCTACTTTTTTCAAAACTACAACAAATTAATAATACAATACAAAGTGATCCTGATAAGATTGAGTTTATTCTTGGGAATGCAGTAATAAATAATTTAAATAAATCTATTAATTATCCTCTAATTTATACAAAGGCTCGCATACGTTACATTCCAGAAAAAAACTCGATTCAATTATATTGTCCTAGTAATAGTGTTAAATTTTCTGAAGAACTATCCTATAGTAAACATGATGATTTGTTATCTCTGGACTGGAGTAATCTTGTATCCTTTAAGCAAGACGCTGAATTGATGGATTTTGTAGTGGGTGATAGTAGTTTAGAGCCTATTATTACCAATAATTGTCGATTATTAAATCCTAATATTAAAGTTTTTTCTACATGGAGTGATGTAGTTGAATATACTAATATGGAGATGTATATCGTATTAGAACCGATATTAGTACTCAGAAATGTGAATACAAGTAATCTAGGATTCCTCAATAAAGTAGTGGAGAGTTTAGATCAAAACATATTATCAGGTAATTTAATAGATATCGTAGTAGGGGAAAATCAATCTGCTAACTCTCAAGATATTGAAATACGCTCTGACTGGGGGGCAATAAATGGGCAGTCTTCCAATGTATTTTTTACTAAACCTGCCAATCGAGCTCAATTAGAAATAGTTGATTATATTGATCATAATAAATCCGTAGTTGTTCAAGGTCCTCCTGGGACTGGTAAAACACATACAATTGCTAACTTGATAGGTCATTATTTGTCGCAAGGTAAAACTATTTTAGTTACTAGCTCTACTAGTAAGGCGTTAGGTGTTTTAAGGGATAAGTTACCTAAAGAAATTAGACCATTATGTGTGCCATTATTAGATCAAAGTGAAACAGAAATCTCTAAAGCGATAGAGGTTATATCAGAACAGTTACAGCAGTACAACTCTGAACATTATCATGTAGAAATAAAAAAATTGGTCAATGAATATGAGCATACTTATGCTGAGCTAGAAAGCTATCGAAAGAAGTTATTCTCCATAAAGTGTAAAGAAAATAGACATTTAAGCATTCAAAATCAACCAGTTCCTATTAAAAATATTGTGGAGAATATACTTAATATATCAACAAGTGAATATTCATTTTGGAATCATATCAATCCACAGTTGGCATTCCCGTTAAGTGATATAGATTATAAATTTTTAGTTGAATATATTAGTAAAATACGTCCAACGTTAGAAGAATCCCATTTATTATTACAAAAGTCAGATATCAAAGTTGAAGATATTCCTGTTGTAGAGTCTTTAGAAAGTAATTACAAATTAAAGAAATCTATTGATAATGAATTAGAATCCATATGTAATGTATTAAATGATATATTAGAGAATGCAGTATCTAGTAATTTCAATGAGCAATCTTTGGAACTCAAGTTTGATAGTAAATTAGTGACATCTGATTTAATATCTGAATTAAAGAATATTATACAGAATAGAGCTGTGTTGACTGAGCCGTATTGGATAGAATTGGCAGGCGATGCATTATCTAGCACTGAGGATACTAATCAATGGCATAAATTATACGCTAGCATTGAAAAAGGAATCGTTCTTTATAATGCATATTATGAAACAGGACTTAGCTTAGAAGATATTTCTGTTGATAATGAACCTATATCAATAGAGTCTAAAAACATTGTTTCGCATGTTGAAAATTTAATTACTAATCCGCCTAGTTTTATTTCCC
Organism: uncultured Veillonella sp.; assembly: GCA_900556785.1. Lineage (GTDB taxonomy): Bacteria > Bacillota > Negativicutes > Veillonellales > Veillonellaceae > Veillonella. Next base: position 26,838 of record USQK01000012.1, on the reverse strand, counting down.
GACTTTTAAAATCAATTAACGTCGAAACAGAGTGTGCTCGTATTAGAATAAAAGAACAATCGATTTCTTCGATTGATGAGTGTAAGCAGCTCTACTGTTTAATAGACTATATGTCCTGGGAAGAATCATTTGCATCGTTATGGGATGATATGGTAGGGAAGTATATTGAAAAGTACTCATTTTTATCAATTCTTTCTTATACTAAAGGTAGAAATATTGCATTGTGGTGCAAGGAGCATGTTCTAAGTGAGATAGAAGCGGCTAAATCGTGGTATCAGCTTTCGATTATCCCTGTCGTTGAATTATTCAACAGCTATGGAATTAGACTTTCGATAAAGGATAATATTTTAACGACACCAGCTAAAAGGGTTAAAAATTTAATTAATAATTCAGAGAAACTAGAGGAAGCAATTTTTTGTTTTGATGACTTATGTAATAAAGAATTTGTAACTTGGAAAACTAATAATATTAAATTTGAGAAACAATTATCTGATCTCGTTAGAAAAGCTGATAATCAAATAACTAAATCTATTTTCTCATCGTATGAGAAAAATAATTTTAATAAATATAGAACTTGGTATAATACACTCGTTTATGCAATAGCAAATACTGATAAGCGTGAGAAATATGATCGTATACTCGATGATTTAGATAGAATTGTACCTGAATGGTCTAACTTCATTAGGGATAATACCGCTTTAAACTTTAAGTCATATGAAGAGATGCAAAGTATTTGGTTTGCAAAACAATGTGAAATTTCATATCAGGAAAACTTTAGTGATGACTATGAATCTTTGTTAAAGCGAATTAAAAAGCTTTCAGAATTGTTACTTAATTTAGCGAAACAAATTGTAGTGAAAAAATCCTGGTATGAACGTGCATGTACGACTGCTGATAATAAAGATGTACATACTGCGTTGGCATCTTGGGTAACACTAATTAGAAAGATTGGCAAGGGTACAGGTAAAAGTGCACCAATGTACAGGAAGCAAGCTATGGAACAATTATCTATAGCAAAAGATGCGATTCCTTGTTGGATAATGCCTATTAATAAAATTTACAATACCATTAATCCTTCAAGTATGAAGTTTGATTTAATTATTGTAGATGAAGCTAGCCAAGCTGATATAAATGCGTTACCGATTTTAGCGTTGGGCGATAAAGTAATTGTTGTTGGCGATGATAAACAAGTTAGTCCTTCCGGTATTGTGAAAATTAAAGATGAAGAAATACACTCGTTACAAAATAACTATTTAAGTTCTTTTCCAAATAGAGTACTATTTGATTTCAAAACATCTTTATATGAATTTGTTAGACCATTATCACGTCAAGTGCTACTAAAAGAGCATTTCAGATGTGTTTCAGCTATTATTAACTATTCCAATAAATATTATTATGATAATAATATTATTCCATTGCGTGATGATAGTATTTCGCCACTAAAAACACCTATAGTTCCTATATACGTAGATGGTTTTAGAGATGGTAATAGTAAAATTAATAAACATGAAGCCGAGTATATTGTATCCGCTATAGAGGCTTGTTTTAATAATTCATCTTATAATGGATTGAGTTTTGGCGTTATTTCTTTACTAGGAAATGAACAGAGTGAATATATATATAATCTTATTACAGAACGATGTGATCCAGCCGATATAGAGAAGCACAACTTGATTTGTGGTGATGCTGCTCAGTTCCAAGGTGACGAAAGGGATGTAATATTCTTATCATTAGTGGATGCAAAACAGTTAGATTCTGATAATGAATTTTTGAGAAAAATTGATAATTCTAACATTACATTTAGACAGCGTTTTAATGTTGCGGTTAGTCGTGCTAAAAATCAGATTTGGGTAATTTATTCTATGCATCCAGATTCATTAAGAGACGACGATATTCGTAAAAACTTACTGTATTATTGTGAAAACTATGGCAATATAGAGTTTTTAAAAGAAGAAGTTATTAGTTTGTCAGAATCACCTTTTGAGTGTGAGGTTGCTACATATTTAATAGATAAAGGCTATAGTGTTAAGCAACAATATCCTGTTGGTAATTATCGATTAGATATGATTGTTGAACATGATAATAAAAAAATTGCTATAGAATGCGATGGAGAAGCTTATCATAGTACGGAAGAGCAAATAAGAAGAGACCTAGAAAGACAAACTATATTAGAACGAATTGGTTGGCAATTTATACGTATCAGGGGCAGTGAATATTATAAATCTAAAAATGAGACATTACAGGCTCTTGATGATCGTCTGAAATTAATGGGATTCTCTTCTGAGACCGTTCAAGACGATAAAATTGTTAGTGATCCTGTGATTGATGCTATAAAACAAGAGGCTACAAGATTATGTTCTGTTTATCAAAGGGAATATAATGAAGTAAAGCAATTAAAGTATTCCGAAGAAACTAAGTTAGACTCTCAAGAATTTGGTTTAGAGACAACAACCATTAAAGAACCAGCGGTTGAAGTGCCTAACTTATTTGGAACTGAAGAGCAGTTAACTGATGAAACGTATAACTTTGACGACGCACTAAGTAAACGGTTAAAAATCAACTTTGACCGTTTTAAGCAAGGTATACCTAATAAAAATAGAACTGAGCCTAAAAGTAGTATAAGTGTTAATGATGTTAAGAAACTAGAACCTTTAATATCAAGTGAAGGGATAACATCAAATCAGGAGAGTTTAGATAGTGATAAACATAGCCATAATAAAATAAAAGATAATCATGAAACTATAAAAAAAATAGAAATGTTAGAGAACAAAGCGTTATATATTTTTGGTGATTTAGGTTATATTTCTAAAGATGAATACCTAAAATTACTTGATGAAGGTCAGAGAAAGGCTACTGGAAGACAAAAGAACTTTTTTAATAATAATATGATTAAAGTAGGGGCAATGGTATATAATGCTAAATATGGTATAGGTACAATTGATGCTATGGATAAGGCTCACAAGTATGTTAAAGTTGTTTTTGCTGAGTCCGATGAACATGAAACTTTTATAAGTCCATCTTGCTTTATCCAAGAAAAATTAATTTTATTAAGAGGGAATTTGCATCCAATGCTATAATGAGTAGAGCAAACTAAAATATTTTTGACTATAAAGCGAATAGGGGAATCAATTGGAAATAGTACTTTATGAGCCGGAAATCCCTGGCAATACAGGAAATATAGCGCGTTTATGCGCAGCTAATCACATGACCCTACATCTTATCAAACCACTTGGTTTTTCTATCGACGATAAGCATGTGAAACGAGCTGGTCTCGATTATTGGCATTTGGTAGATGTACAGGTACATGAAAATATTCAAGAGTTGTATGCGAAATATCCTGATCGCAGATATTTCTATGCTACTACAAAAGCAAAGCATACTCACTCCGAGGTAAAGTATGAAATTGGGGATATGCTCGTATTTGGCCCTGAATCAAGAGGCTTGCCTGAAAGCTTATTAGAAGGTGTTGAAGAAACATGCATTCGTATACCAATGGTAGATGAGGCGCGTTCTTTAAACTTATCTAACGCAGTAGCCATTATTGCCTATGAAGCTATGCGTCAACTTGATTATCCAGATCTTAAAGCCGAAGGCAACTGGATTCAACCTAAATAAATATACTTTCACCATTGAGATATATACAATAAATATGTGTTAGAAATCCTACCCAATCTACATGAGAGGTAGTATTTCGACAGGTGTTGTTAGAGGAGGATATTATGAACTACGATAAAGCTCATGATTTAGCTCACGCTATGCGTGAATCCGAAGAGTACAAAGAGTTAATGGCAGCTCAAGAAGTTTTGAAAGCTGACGCAGTAGCGGCGGCGTTGGTACGCACATTTATGGCACAACAAATGCAATGGGAATACGCAAAGTTGTCTGGTGCACCAGAAGCTGATGAATTGCAAAAGAAACAAGAGGAATTGATGCCTCAAATTCAAGAAAATGCTGCAGCGGCTGCTTATTTGCAAGCGCAAATGCGTTGGAGCCAGATTTCTAATGATATTTATAAAATCATTAGCGAACCAATCACTGAGGGGATGAAAGTGTTAGATCATGGCGAACAACAACCAAAACATTAAGGTATTACAAACAGCTTTATTAGAAAAATTGCCAAGTACACGTGTACGAGAGCAGGAGCTTCTTTGTCATCATACGACATTCAAAATTGGAGGACCTGCGGACTTATTTATTGAACCTAATACGATGGCAGAACTTAGTTTTACACTTCGTACCATTCACGAATTAGATGTGCCTGTAACTATTATTGGTTGTGGATCTAATATTTTAGTGAAAGACGGAGGTATCCGTGGTGCTGTCGTATCAGTTCGACATATGACCCAAATCATGGATCGTAACGAAAACACATTGTGCATTGGTTCCGGGTATATGTTAAAGGATGCTTCTGAATTTGCTTGGGAGAATAGTTTATCTGGTCTTGAATTTGCCATTGGTATTCCAGGCACACTTGGTGGTGCCGTATTTATGAATGCAGGTGCTTATGATGGGGAAATGAGCCATGTAGTTACTGCCGTGAGAGCCGTAGATTTCCAAGGAAATATTAAAGAGTATGATGGATCTCACTTAGACTTTGCTTATCGTCATAGTGTATTCCACGATAATCATGAAGTTATTGGGGAAGTCATTATGACACTCAAACCAGGCGACAAGGATGCCATCAAGGCACGTATGGATGAGTTAACAGAAAAACGTGAATCAAAGCAACCTTTGGAATATGCCAGTGCAGGTTCAACCTTTAAGCGCCCACCAGGGTACTTTGCAGGTACATTGATTGAACAAACAGGCCTAAAAGGTTTGTCTGTAGGTGATGCGCAAGTATCTCATAAGCATGCTGGCTTCGTAATTAATACAGGTAGTGCAAGTGCGAAGGATGTACTTGACCTGATTAGTGAGGTACAACGTCGTGTGTATGATCAACATGGTGTACATCTCGAACCAGAAGTACGCATGATTGGTGAAGATTAATACAAATTAAATACTAATATAAGATTTCTTATGTAATGTTACTCTTTTAAGGATGACGGATTCATAAGAAATCTTTTTTTATAGTTTTTAAAAGAGTATGATAGGTTCATAGTTAGTTCATATTTTGGAGGCGATGATATGAATACTTTGTTGGCCCAGGAGATTTATGATAAAGCGCTAGAGTGTGGGTATGACAGTTGTGGTATAGTGCCTCTTGATGCACTTAATTTTTATAAAGAACGGTTGATAAAGCGTTTAGAAGATGTACCTGAAAGTAAAGAGGTATATGCGCATAGTAAAGATTTTTTAGCATTAAAAGAAAAGTATCCTTGGGCACAATCCATAGTGGTTTGTACTGAATATTTTGGTGATTATAAGTTTCCTGTATCTCTTCGAAACCGATATGCAAAAGGGTTGTTATTATCTTTGTCAAATATTCCTCACAGTGATGAGTTTAAACGACGGCAATCTTTTGAAGTCTGGCTTGGTGAAAATGGAATACGATATATTGGCGGTGAAACGGCGAAACCTGCCGGAATTATTCCTTTGCGGCCCGCTTCGGTAGCAGCTGGTTTAGGCATTTATCGAAAAAATAATTTTTTTTATGGACCTAAAGGTTCTAGCTATGAACTGGTAGGCTATTTAATTGATGAGTCCTGTGAGTATATTCAACAGTTAGAGATACCACCATGTCCGGATTCTTGTGATTTGTGTCAGCAAGGTTGCAAGACAAAATCTTTATCTGCGCCGTTTACTATGAATCCGTTAACATGTGTATCTTTTATTAATACATTCGGTGATGGTAAATTGCCGGATAGCGTTACGGAGGATATGTTAGAGGCGTGGATATTAGGCTGTGATAACTGCCAGGATGCATGTCCTTTTAATGCAGATCATGACTGGAGTATTGGGCTGGATTATCCCGGACTTGATGAATTAGAGCCGTTGCTACAGCCAGAATATATTTTGAAAGCCTCTGATGAGGAGATTATAAAAAAGCTGATTCCTAAATTCTGTTTCCATTTAACAGATAAACAAATTCCGTTGTTGCGTAAATCTGCTAAGCGGGCGATAGCGCGTAAATAGGTTTTTGTCCTAAGATGAGTCAAAAGTATAATCGAATGTTGAAATTGCCATGATTAGAATAGGTGTACTATTTTGACTTTTTTCTATAGACTGCGTTATAATTAACTGTTGCCATTTTTGGAAAATATACCTACATAGCTACTTTCACAGAGGCTATGTGATATAGAATATACTGAAAGAATTAAAGGGAGGATCTTATGATTCGCGAAAATCTTCGTAATGTAGCGATTATCGCCCACGTTGACCATGGTAAAACTACTTTGGTGGACGCACTATTAAAACAAAGCCATGTGTTCCGTGAGAATGAAAAGGTAGCAGAACGCGTAATGGACTCCAACGACTTGGAACGTGAACGCGGTATTACTATTTTGTCTAAAAACACTGCTGTTATGCATGATGGCATCAAAATCAACATCGTTGATACTCCAGGCCATGCTGATTTCGGCGGCGAAGTAGAACGCGTACTTAACATGGTTGACGGCGTATTGCTTCTCGTAGATGCTTACGAAGGTCCAATGCCTCAAACTAAATACGTTTTGCGTAAAGCATTAGAGCAAAAATTGAAACCAATCGTAGTTATCAATAAAATCGACCGTCCTGACCAACGTGTTAAAGAGGTTGAGGATGAAGTTCTTGAATTGTTTATGGAACTTGAAGCTGACGATGATCAACTCGATTTCCCTGTAGTTTACGCATCTGCCCGTTCCGGTGTTTCCAAAACCAATTGGGATGACGAAGCTGTAAATATGGAACCGTTATTCAAGACATTGATTGACGAAATTCCTGCACCACAAGGTGATATGGAAGGCCCTCTTCAATTCATGGTAACTACACTTGATTACGATAACTTCATCGGTAAAATCGCCGTAGGTCGTATCGTACGCGGTAAAATGAAAACTAACCAACAGGTTGCCATCATGAACGGTGAAAGCACTCGTAAAGCGAAAATCGGTCGCGTATATACATACAATGGTTTGAATCGCGTTGAAACTGATGAAGCTGAAATGGGTGATATCATCGCCTTTGCCGGTATCGACGATATTAATATCGGCGAAACGGTAGCGGATGCTGAAAATCCTGAAGCATTGCCATCCATTTCCATCGACGAACCAACATTGTCTATGGTGTTTTCCGTAAATAACTCTCCATTCGCAGGCCGCGAAGGTGAATTTGTTACATCCCGTCACTTGCGTGATCGTTTGTTCCGTGAAGTAGAAACTAACGTTTCTATGAAAGTAGAAGAAACTGATTCTGCAGATGCGTTCAAAGTATCTGGTCGTGGTGAATTGCATTTGGCTGTATTGATTGAAACTATGCGTCGTGAAGGCTATGAATTACAAGTGGGAAAACCTCGTGTAATTTTCAGAACTATTAACGATCAATTGTGTGAACCGCTCGAAGCGTTGACCATCGATGTACCTCAGGAGTTTATGGGGACTGTAATGGAAAATCTTGGTCAACGTAAAGCTGAGTTGACTAACATGGTTGAATTGGCCGGTTATCTTCGCATGGAATTCGTAGTTCCGGCTCGTGGCCTGATCGGTTTCCGTGCACAATTCTTAACAGCTACAAAAGGTAATGGTATCATGAACCATGTATTCCATGGTTATGCACCATATAAAGGCGAAATTCCTTCCCGTACACGCGGTGCCTTGGTAGCATTCGAAAATGGCGAAACTACTCCATATGGTTTGAACTCTGTTCAAGACCGTGGTACATTGTTCGTTGGTCCTAACCAAGACGTGTACGCAGGCCAAGTTATCGGTGAAAACACTCGTGAACTTGATATGGATGTTAACCCATGTAAGAAAAAACACGTTACTAACATGCGTTCTAGCTCCTCTGATGAAGCAGTTCGCTTGACTCCACCTCGTATCTTCTCCTTGGAACAAGCTCTTGAGTGGATCAACGATGACGAACTTGTTGAAGTAACACCTGAAAGTATTCGTATGCGTAAAACAATCCTTGATCGTAACGCACGTGCGAAAGCTGCTAAAAACAAAAAATAATATCCTTAGTGATATAAAACGACGCTCCTATGGGGGCGTCGTTTTTGTTATATATAACAAAGAAGATATTCCTATTTATTATATTCATATGAAAAATTGGTGATAATTTTATCATTTATGATTAATGGGAATATAGAACCTTGTATATATGGAGTTTGCATAATATCTTGCTGATACGGGTATCGGTATATACGGAATATCCATATCGATGTATAATAATAGCAAGTTTGTTGAAATCAATTATTGATTATGGAGGTTCTTATGAATAAGAAAATTTTAGCATCTTTATTTGCTGTAGGTTTAGCTGCAGGCTATGTATGCTCTTCTGTTGATGCACATGGTGTGTTCTTCGCTAACCGTACAGATGAAAAAGTACTTGTATTAGGTGAGGGTCCTGTAGATAATGCTTATAGTGCAGATATGGTAAAAAATATTACTGGATATGATGTACAAGGCAAACAAATTCCTGTACAAGTTGTGAAGCATGAAAAAAATGTAGCTATTATTCCACCAGCAGACCTTGGTGTAACTGTAACTAATTTTGATTATGGCTACTGGACTAAGACTAAAGATGGTAAAACAATTCATAAACCAATCACCGAAGTTCCTGGTGCGGTTAAGAGTACACATGCTATCAAATATGATGTTCATTACTGGAATGCACAAGCAAAACCATTTGTAGATAAGAATGCATTTATTCAAATTGTACCTTCTGTTAATCCATTGACATTAAGAAAAGGTGATACATATGAAATCCAAGTGTTTAAAGATGGTAAACCATATGCGAATGCACCTCTTATCAAAGATTTAGTAAATGATTTAACTGGTGAAGCTAAAGCCGATGAAAATGGTAAAGCTACTGTAGCTGTTACAGCAGATGGCTTAAATGTAGTAGGTGTTGAAGTTGCATTCCCTACACAAAATAAAGGGGAACAAAATAAATACTTTAGTGCATTGTCCTTCCTTATTTCTCCTGAAGAATAATAATTAGTAATTTTAGTACTTACCGAGTGTGTGAGTTAATAGAAGACCTCCTTAGTTGGACTAAGGGGGTCTTTTTGTGCTTATAAATTTTATGTGATTTAGTGAGAGTATTATAAGCATGATATAAGAAGGAGAGAATTATGAAGATTAGACGTCATGTATCAGCCGTGATGACTGCACTAGTATTAACAGGTATATCTTATTCTGCTATGGCTACAGAAATTAATGCCACTAGCGATAAAGCAGAGGAGTTACTGGGTTTAACAATGGGCTCACCAGTACAAACGCAACCTGAGGTTAAACACATAGAGGATACATTAACAGTTAATGTACATGGTAAAAGTTTAACAGAGGCCGGTAAAAGTAAGAATGTTACAGGCATCTATAATGGCTTTGGTTCACAACTAACTGTAGATAAAGACCTTATTGTACGATTAAAGAATGATGCACCAGCATCGAAGCGAGAATTAGGTCATTATTATATGAGTGCTGTTTATGCTGGTTACGGTGGGAAGGTGCCACGTCTTAGCAAGGATAATCCGGACCGAGATTTTGGGGATACTAATATTCACGTTAAAGGTAATGTGGATATTGATGCTATCGGCTCTGGTTTACAAGTTAATCAACGAGGTCATATCCTTGTTGATGGAGGCGGTAAGATTATCACTCATCCTGTAGAAACATCTGATACCTATTCTGTAGTAGCAGAAGAAGGGGATGTATATGTTAATGCAGGCGCTGATGGCAAACATCCAGGCACTCATGACTTAGTTGCTGTTGGTAATGTAGGCCTTATCAACAAGGATTATGGCCGCGATCCAAACCATAATGAAGAACCGACGAATGTAGGTTTAGCTTTTACAACACCAAACTCTAGCCTTACTGGTGCTGTCTTAAATGAATATGCTGAAAGCAATAAAAATCCTCATAATTCTGGTGCAGATATTTACCTACAAAATGGTGCTACTTGGAATAATGAGTGGATTGGTATGGAGCGCCCTACACCTAAAAAAGAACGTCCATCAGGAGATAATGCAGCATACCTATACAAGGGAAGTAAGGTTCGCAATCTTGTAGGTGGTGTTAACCCAACTGCAGCAGGTAATATTCACCCTATCGATGCGCGGCCTATAACAATTCAGAACTATAGCGGTTATGTGAATGCTATTTATAAATCTGGCGTACCAGCAAGCGAAGCTGGAAAAGGCCAAATCGTCGTTGAACATGCGGCGGATAATAGCCATATTACAATGAAAGGCGACCATTCCGGTAATACCATCGACGATGCAAGCTACAAAAAGGATATTCAAGCATTAGCTAAGAAATTACAATACACAGGCAATGATAAGAAACTTAGCACAACAGTTCAAATTAATGAAGGCGTTACTACACCTGGTGCTGTTGCAGACCTAGGGGCAGATCATTTTGATTCTCAAGGTCATCTTATTGTAGACGATACAACAAAAGTTGTTCGTGCTAGTGAATCATCGCTCGTAGGTGGCACAAAATCTGCCCTTACTTCAACAGTTATGGCCTGGAAAAATAATACTAATGATTTACAACGTCGTTTAGGGGATCTTCGTCTAGCTAATACAGATAAAGGAGTATGGGCTAAATATATAGGTGGTAAATCTAAGATTACAGATGGTGCTGATGCACATATGACGTACAATGGCGTACAAATCGGATATGATCATAAAGCCTCCAATGGCTGGATTTTCGGCGGTGCCCTAGATTACAGTACATCTAGTAACTCTTATGCCAACGGCAGTGGCGACGGTAAGCTTGGCGGTATAGCCTTATATGGTACAAAGCAACATAAGGATGGTCGGTATATAGATATCATCGCTCGTGGTAATAGATTATCCAATGACTATAGCCTTAACTCAATTAGTGGCCAACGTTTGAATGGTAACTACCATACATTTGGTACATCTTTGAGTGCTGAATATGGCAAACGCATTAAAAAACAAAATGGTTTCTATATCGACCCTAGTGTAGAATTTATTCTAGGGCGTTTAAATGGTGTATCCTATGATGCAACTATTGCAGGCGGCGGATCCATGCATGTAAACTCCGATGCTGTAAACTCTGCGGTAGGTAGACTCGGCATTGGTATTGGTAAAGAAACAGAAAAATCCAATATCTTTGCAAAACTAGCACTAGCTCATGAATTCTCTGGTAAGGTAAATACTACATATTCTGCACCAGGTAACCCAACAGTTCAAACCACAGTTGACTTGAAGGATACTTGGCTTGATGCGGAAATCGGCGGTTCTTGGAGTGTTCGCCCTAGCACATATCTATATGGTACATTCACTAAAAACTTTGGTGCTACCATAGATAATACATGGCGTATCGATGCAGGCGTTAGACATAACTTTTAATTAGGCATATCAAAACTCTGTAGTAGCTTTAAATCGAGCTGCTACAGAGTTTTTTGTAAAAGTGTTTATGTGAATTATTCTATAGCGGCAAATAGGCAAATATTAACTGGCTTGCTGTGATGGACAGACTTTAACAATTTTGTATTTCTGTGATAGTATATAAAGGCCAGTTAATATGCAACTTCTTAAGTAAGAGTTAGGAGGATATAATATGAAAGTTTTGATCGTAAATGGTAGTAGTCATGTGAATGGCACAACTATGCAAGCTATAAAAGAAGTACAAAAGGTCTTTACTGAGGCAAATGTAGATACTGAAGTTATTCAACTTGGTAATAAGCCGATTCGAGATTGTATTCAATGTGGTTATTGTTTTGAACATGGTGAATGTGTATTCAAGGATGATGATGTAAATGCCTTTGTAGAAAAAGCGAAGGATGCAGATGGATTTATCTTTGCAACACCTGTATATTATGCACATCCGAGTGGACGTATTTTATCCTTTTTAGATCGCGTATTCTTTAGTGCAGAAAGTGTAAAGCCAAATCCATTTGCCTTTAAACCAGGTGCATCTATCGCCGTAGCTCGTCGCGGTGGTACAACGGCTTCCTTTGATGTACTTAATAAATACTTTGGTATTTCTCAAATGCCAATTGCAGGCTCTACATATTGGAATATCAGTCATGGTCTAGTAGCAGAAGATGTTAAGCAAGATGAAGAAGGCATGCAAACAATGCGCAACTTGGCGAGAAATATGATTTGGATGATGCGTAGCTTTGCTGTAGCTAAGGCGCAAGGTGTACCATATCCAGATACAGATAAAGAGAAAAAAGTATCTACGAACTTTGTCCGTTAATATCTCAGCGATTGGTACGTTACGAGAGGAGTTATGATGGTTAAGGTTTTATTCATTTGTCACGGTAATATCTGTCGTTCAACTATGGCAGAATTTTATATGAAGCATATTGTTGCGAAGGCTGGACTGAGCGATTCTATTTATGTTGAATCTGCAGCTATATCTCGTGAGGAAATAGGGAATGACACCCATTACGGGACTAAAGAGAAATTAGATGAAATGGGTATTTCTTATACGCGTCGTAAGGCTCGCCAAGTAACGATTGATGACTATCATAATTTTGACTATCTCATTATCATGGATGAAAACAATGCACGGAATTTAAAACGTATTATTGGCGATGATGTAGATTCTAAGGTATACAAGGCCATGTCTTTTGTTGGTGAAAGTCGTGATGTAAAGGATCCTTGGTATACAGGAAACTTTGACGAAACCTATGATGATGTCAGTCGTAGCTGTGATGCTCTATTAGAATTGATTAAAGAAAATATATAATGGAAATAGCCCCTATAGTTAGCTAATAAATGCTTAACTATAGGGGCCCTTCTGTATAAACCTAGTATCTGTAGATACTTTATACTATCGAACCATAGCGTAATATGGTATAATTTTTAGGTATTCATGCGCCTATAGCTCAGGGGATAGAGCGCCGGTCTCCGGAACCGGGTGCGCAGGTTCGATTCCTGCTAGGCGCACCAAATAAAAGGCTTCTCGAAATTTCGAGAAGCCTTTTTATGTGTCTTTATTCTTTAGCTTGATATCTTTATTCTTTAGGTTGAGGTATAGTTTAGAAAATTATATGTTAGCATCTATATTTAGTACAACGAATACCTCTTGATTGGAATTCATTCATCAGTAAGTCTATTGATTTATCAATGACTTCTTCATTAGTTATATATACCATCTTTTTGTAATAGACAGTACCATCAAAGTCTATCCAACGGCTTGTTTTACCATTTAGTTTGCAAATTTGCATTCTGCCGGCCCAGCTGCCCATACTACGGAATTGTTTTCCTTTAGAAAAACGTACCTCACGAATATCGCTTAATTTAAATGTTCTTCTTACTAAGCCAATGCCTATAGAGACTTGATCATCCTTAAAGTAAAGAAGTTTATAACGCTCTCCAGGAGGCATAGATCTGATTATAGATAAGTTATAAGTAGCAAAAACTACAGCAATAGCGATCAATAGAAACATAAGGATTATCATATATTTTCCCATACAATTAAGTCCTCCTTATCTCTATTATAATAAATATAAGTAATGTATGAAATCATTTTATATCACTTCATGAATGAAATTTCATATTGGTTATATCTTTCATATGTATAATATTCTCAAAATTGCATGGTTGTTTGTAATCGAAATGGAGAGAGTTCTATGTTTTCTACGCTTATATTTTTTATAATTATATTCTTAATTTTCTTTTTTGTTAAGCAATACAATTTACTACAAAAATTGACTGTAGAGATTAAAGAGGCACGTGCCAATATTATCGTTGCTTACGAGAAAAAAGTAGCTATTGTTAATCAGTTTACAGGTCTTGTAAATGAGTATGATGATTATGAAAAATTAATTCAATTAAAAGTGTCTGATAACTTTGTAGATATGGCTCGTGAAACAGCAAAAGCAGTTCAAAATATTACAGCTTTAGCTAATCAATTTCCAGAGTTAAAAGCCAATACTCAATATAGTAAATTCTTAGAAGCGATTAGTGAAAATGAAACGTTCATTTCTAATAAACGTGAGACTTATAACTTCCAAGTAAAAGAGTATAATAGTGAGATTGCTCAAATTCCAATGGTATTTGTAGCATCCTTATTGGGATTTAACCAGGCCCCATTCTTTGATCCAAATAATGAAGAGGCTTTAGCTGAATTTAGTGGTGCTGATCCAGAAGCAATTAAAGATCTTGCTATAAAGGGCACAGACAAGTTGAAGGATACAACAGATAAAATTAGAGAATCCTTTGAAAAACGCGAGCAAGAAGCACAAGCGAAGAGAGAAGAACATCTTAAACAAGAGCGTGAATCTTCTTCTAATAATGAGAGTGTAAAGACTGAAGAGAAAACTGAAACAGAAGCTCCTAAAATTGAAGAGGCGTCTGCTTCAGTAGAGAAACAAGAAGAGAAGTAATCATATATTCAATTGATGTATATGAGTAGATAGTATATAAATCTATTTGTAAAATGAGAGATAAAAGACTCCACTCGTTGAGTGGAGTTTTTTGTTTTTGAAAATACCGTCTAATATAGCATTTATGTAAAAATATATATTTAATAATATCAAGATAACGTGTAAATGTGATTTGAGTAACACATTTTGTTTTGAGAATGATGTACAATAAAAATGTCCTTGTGAAAATCTGAACATCCTAGGTGGAACACTAGGCATATAGGACGTGATGAAAAAATATAAAGTATCTAATTAAGCTAAATAAAATAGCAAATTGTATCAATGCATAGTTTTGATGTAGTGATACAGAGGAGATAGAATGACAAATAGAATACAAGAACTCACCGTCGACAAAACTTGGCGTAATGAGCAAGATGCGTGGAATAATCGATCTAATTACTTTGTAGAAATGCACAATCGGGACGATCGTAAGGCGCAGGTTACAGAGTTTTTATCCTTCTTGAAGAATGAGAATCTTTTGCCCCCTAAAGACGGTTGTACCCTTGATATTGGCTGTGGTGTATGTGACTATGCATTAGGATTGGCTCGTGATGGCTATAAGGCAACAGGTATAGATTTATCTGATGGTATGATTCGTGGTGCTAAACAATTAGCAGAGTCAGAAGGTTTAGATCTTAGCTTGTATATTGCACCGTGGTCTGATGAGACTCGCCGTGAACTAAAATGGGATAAAACCTTTGATTTAACATATAGTATTTTTTGCCCTATCATGTTTGATGTAGAAAATATTCGGGCCATGCATGAATCAAGTAAGGATAAATGCTTGTGGATCGCTTTTAGTGAACGCAGCGATGAAACGGTAGATATGCTATCTGAACATTTCTTTGGTCGCGACTCATTCCCTTGGGATGGCAAGATGAAAGAGTGCTTAGAGGCTATCCATGAAATAGGGCATAATGTGAAAGTAACTTATAAAACGGTTCCTGAAACAGAGGTTATGTCTCTTGAGAAGGCTATTAATTACTTTACTATGCGACTTCATAATAACGGTTGGGGCGCAATGGATGATATGAAAGAAGAGATTAGAAATCTCATTGAACCACTAGCTATCAATGGTGAAATTCATAATAAGACCGTTGATAAGGTCGCTTGGGTTTCTTGGTCTGTGAAATAGGAGATTAGCGTGACAGTTGATGAAAAACGTCAGTTAGAACTAAAAACTATGTACCAAATTATTGGCATCTATTGTCGTGATAAACACCACACGCCTAAAGGTGAACTATGTGAGGAGTGCCAAGACATTTGGAATTATGCAGAGCATCGTATTGATGTATGTCCACATATGGAAAGTAAAACCTTTTGCAGCGTATGTAAAACACATTGCTATGGACCAACATATCGTGAAAAGATACGTGAAATCATGCGATATGGTGGGCCTAGAATGTTATTTGTATCACCGATCCAAGTAATTAAACATATGTATCTTGAATGGAAAGACAAAAAAAGAGGCTAGCACTGCTAGCCTCTTTCTTAATGGATTTATCACATTTTTATGTAATACTAGATTACGCGATTGCTTTGTCCAATACAGCTTTGATTAAAGCTTTTGTTTGTTCATAGCTTTCACCAGGTTGAGCCTCGTATTGTTTGTCGAGGTCAAACCACAAGTTTGGATAGTATTCATATGGATGAGTTTTGAAGAGCTCGTGAGCATCTTGATCTTCAACCCAGTTAATATGAATATCTGCGTATGCAGGGTTTTCTGCAACGAGTTCATCGATAGCGCGGAATGCGTTTTCGCAGTAAGGGCAACCGATTAAGTGGAAACCTAAGATTTCTTTCATGTTACACAGTCCTTTCCAGATAGAATCAACATATACTTACATAATTTGAGATTTTATACATACTCATGTACCACAATATATGGTACACTACTGAGTATATCACATCTATATAAGATATTCAATTTTTTAGATATGCCTAATGAGAATATTGAGAATACAATATGCATGTATTACATAGATAAGGAGACACCTATGATTTCAGGCGCGCAGTATTTGGTAAAAGCCCTTCAAGAGGAGCAGGTAGAAATCTTATTTAACTATCCTGGGGCTGCTACTATCGATATTATGGATGAATTATATAAACAAGATCAGGTAAAGGTTATTTTGCCTCGTCACGAGCAAGCGTTAGCTCATGCTGCTGATGGATATGCTCGTAGCACGGGTAAGGTAGGGGTTTGTATGGTAACCTCTGGACCAGGTGCGACCAATCTTGTAACAGGTATTGCTACTGCTTATGCAGATAGTGTGCCTCTCGTTTGTATTACAGGCCAAGTAGACTTAGGTCTTATGGGCAATGATGCCTTCCAAGAGGTGGATACAGTTGGTATCGTCCGTAATATTTGTAAATATGCTGTCACTGTCCGTGATCGTAAAGACTTAGGGCGCATTTTGAAAGAAGCTTTCTACATTGCTCGTACCGGTCGTCCAGGCCCTGTAGTTGTAGATATTCCTAAAAATATTCAAAAGGCGATGGGATCTGATGAATATCCTACAGAGGTTAATATCCGAGGTTATAAACCGAATATGGCTGTTCACGTAGGGCAAGTTAAAAAGGCTTGCTCCATCATTTCTAAGGCTAAGCGACCACTGTTTCTATTAGGTGGTGGCGTCAGTATTAGTGGTGCCAACCAGCTTATGATGGATTTAATTGAAAAAACAGGCATTCCAGTTGTAACGACCTTGATGGGGAAAGGGGCCGTAGATACACGTCATCCTCTATACCTCGGTAATGTAGGGATTCACGGTGGCTATGCACCAAATGTGGCACTCACAGATTGTGATGTAATGATTTCTATTGGCACTCGCTTCAATGATCGCATTACGGGTAAATTAAGTACCTTTGCACAAAATTGTAAGATTATTCATATCGATGTAGATGCAGCATCTATCTCTAAAAATATTAAGGTGGATATTCCAATCGTAGCAGATGCTAAATTAGCTATTGAAAAATTATTGGAATATATTGAACCTCATGATCTTGGTGAATGGCCTGCGCAATTACAACAACTTAAGGCTGAGCGCCCTGTTACACAAGCTGGTGAAGAGGGCTTAACACCTCAAATTGTTATTGATTATATTAATAACCACTATGCACGACCTATTGTTGCTACTGATGTAGGACAAAATCAATTGTGGACTACTCAGTTCCTTGAAATTAAAGGACAACACCAAATGTTGACATCTGGTGGCC
This sequence comes from uncultured Veillonella sp., assembly GCA_900556785.1. Lineage (GTDB taxonomy): Bacteria > Bacillota > Negativicutes > Veillonellales > Veillonellaceae > Veillonella. The sequence goes on along the minus strand of USQK01000012.1, from coordinate 9,138 downwards.
TTGGTACGATGGGCTATGGGTTCCCAGCGGCGTTAGGGGCTCAAATTGGCAACCCTGATAAACGAGTGTTTGCTATCTGTGGTGATGGTGGCGTACAAATGAATATCCAAGAATTTGCCACAGCTATGCATTACCGTTTACCAGTAACTCTCATCATTTTGAATAATGGCTTCCTTGGTAATGTACGCCAATGGCAACAATTGTTCTACGACAAACGATATGCTTGTACTAATTTGTTGATGGATGAAAGCTCTATTGTGACACGTGATATGATCGATAATGATGAGTTTGAATACGTTCCAAACTTTGTACAATTGGCAGAAGCTTATGGTGCAAAGGCAATGCGCATTACTAAGGTAGAGGATATCGAAAAAGGGTTCCAATTGGCAGATACTTTCAAAGATGGTCCTACATTACTTGAGTTTATCATTCCAACGGAGCTCAATGTATTGCCAATGGTACCAGCTGGCAAATCTTTAAGCGATATGTTATTAAAGGATAAAAAATAGGAGGGGCTATGGAATTACATATGGAAAAACGCTGTATTTCAGCGTATGTAGAGAACCAAATCGGCGTATTGGCTAAAATTTCAGGCCTCTTCGCAGGTAAAAACTATAACCTTGATACATTGACTGTAGGGGAGACAGAAGATCATACCATGTCTCGTATGACCATTGAGCTCACATGCGACGATTTGACGTACGAACAAATCATTAAACAGCTTAATCGCAGTGTAGAGGTGATTAAGGTTATCGACTTTACGGATATGCCGATTACAAAGAAAGAACTATTGTTTATTAAGGTCAACAGCTGCAAAGAAGCAGATAAACAAGAAATCTTCCGCATTGCTCAAACCTTTGACTTGTTGGTAGTCGATTATAACCGCAAATCTGTTCTCGTACAATGTGTAAAAACAGTATCTAAAAATAACGACATGATTGCTCTATTTAAAGATATGTTCGTTAATCGCATTGAAGTTGTACGCGGTGGTAGCGTAGCTATCGAGGCACTATCTACACCTGATAGATAAGTCTTAACTTAATTATTCTAAATCTATTTCTGGAGGATAATGATCTAAGACTGGTAGTGATTTAGAATGGGTACAACTGAATATGATATAATATTTATATCGACCATTATTGATATAGAGACCTTGGTTGTATGCCAAGGTCTTTTTATATAGGAGGTACTATGAGTTTATTAGATGATATTTTAGCCCATAATAGAGAATATGTAGAAGATCAAAATACAGGTTATGTAGAAACAGATACTAAATGCAGTAAGATGCCTAGTCGTGAAATGGCAATCGTTACATGCATGGATACACGTCTTGTTAACTTCTTAGAAGATTCTATGGATATTGGCCGCGGTGAAGCGAAAATTGTAAAGACTGCAGGGAACTGTATTACAGGTCCCTTTGATGGCGTTGTACGTAGTTTACTTGTATGTATCTATGAGCTAGGCGTTAACGAAATCTTTATCATTGGTCATCACGAATGTGGTATGGCAAAAACTACAGCAAAAGATTTAACAGAAAAAATGTTGGCTCGTGGTATTGCACCAGAAGCGATTCATATGGTCCGTAAAGAAATGGAACGCTGGGCAGATGGATTTACACACCCTGCTGAAAATGTAGAAGACACTGTAGACGAATTGCGTATGAATCCTTTGATTCCGAAAGACGTACCTATTCACGGTCTTATCTTCCATCCTAGAACAGGTGAAATTGAAGTCATCGTTAATGGCTATACACAAATGAAGCAATATTACGAAAAATAGTAGGTAAATCTTATTTGACTTAAAGTTAAGTGTAAGTTTTATAATGTGTTCATATTAAATATTAGTCAAATAGTTTAGTTAATAAAGGAATTATATGAACAAAAAAAGATTATTCATATCCTTACTAGCTATTATTACCGTGGTTGGTGCTATTGTAGGTAGCTATGTATATAGGGATACTATATACAGTCGAATTGCTCGGACTGCAGCTGTTGTGAGTGGTCAAGAGATAAAACCGCTCCTTAATTCTGAAGGCCGTTACATTCGACAAATTGTAGCTCAAGATAACAGCACGAGTCGTACTATTATGTGGCAATCAGATAGCAGCGAAGCTGATGCGGTTATAGAGTATCGTCTTGTTGAATCCGATACGACTCAAACGATAAGAGCTACAGACAAAGCTTTTACCGATGATGGTAGTACCACCTATATTCATGAGGGTACAGTAACTGGATTGACGCCTAATACTAAATACGAATATCGCATTGGTTATGGCAATGATCGTCGCAGTGATTGGTATTCGTTGGAAACTGCTGGCTCCAGTGTGTATGATGTTCTTATCTATCCAGATTCTCAATCTGGTGATTATTCTGCGTGGGAGCAGATTGTTAAGGATTCCGCACATCGCAATCCAAGGACAGCCCTGTATATTAGCATGGGGGACCTTGTAGATAATGGGGAACAAGACTATCAATGGCGCACTTGGTTGAATTCCATCAGACCATTGAGTGCTAATGTGCCGTTAGCAACGACCTTAGGCAATCATGAGATGTATACATTAGATTGGAAAATGCGCGAGCCTTATGCGTATTTGAATTACTTCGCAGTACCGCCTAATGGAAATGAAATTTTTAATCGTCGTTATTATTCCTATGACTTCGGTGATGTTCATTACGTTGTATTAGATACAATGTTATATGAAAGCAATCATGAAGATAATCAGGATACACATCATCCTGATTTATACGATGTACAGGTTCAGTGGTTACGCCAAGATTTAGCAGCTAATACTAAAAAGTGGACCGTAGTTCTCATGCATCGGGATCCATTCCAATATGCCTTTGACCGCCCTGGCGCAAGTCGTGATGTAGGATTCGACGAAGAGGGCGTATTGTTTATGCCTATCTTTGATGAGTTTAATGTAGATTTAGTATTGTCAGCTCATTTACATTCTTATCGTAATAGAGGGCATGTACGTAACTTTGATCGAGATGCTTCGGGACCATTATATATTCTGACTGGTATTGCCGGAGATGCTCGTCGTCCTAAGTGGAAAGAACATCCTTTAGATGTATATGTGGCACCAGATCGAGATAAGAATAACTATATGACGATGACTGTTACACCGAATAAATTAATAGTAAAAGCTTTCTTACCAGACGGTACACAGCTAGATGAGTCGGTTATAGAGAAATAGAAGCACAAGAATATAAGAATATATAAGCAAAAGACACCTTCCTTGGAAGGTGTCTTTTTGTGTGTTTATACAAATAGTTTTCTCTGATTTATAGTTTAAATAGGTAAACATATAAATGATAATTATATATTTATTAGATATTTTATATGCTAAATTAAGTTCATGTAAATTACAGTTCTAAGGACTATGATAAAAATTAATTCATAGTATAACAAATAAAAATACAGAAAATTTGTATAAAACTTGAATAAAACGACTGATAGTATTATAATACGTACATAGGTTATAAAAATACACTAATAATGTATAAAATATACACATGGTGTATAAAGGAGATAGAGTAATGAATACATTACAAGATTTGATCAAGAAATATGCTGCACAATATAAAGAACAAGTTGTAGCATGGCGTAGACATATTCATAGTCATCCAGAATTATCTGGTGAAGAAAAAAATACATCCTTATTTATTCAAAAGGTTCTTGGTGAATTAGGTATTCCTTTTGTAAATGATGTTTCTGATTATGCCGTTATCGGTAAAATCGAAGGGACTCAACCTGGACCAGTCATTGCATTGCGTGCTGATATAGATGCCTTACCCATACATGAAACTACTGGATTGCCATTTGCATCAGAAAATGACGGCGTTATGCATGCTTGTGGTCATGATAGCCACATTGCGATTTTGCTTGGTGCAGCAGCCATTTTACAGTCTATTAAAGACCAATTGCATGGCACCGTAAAGCTCGTATTCCAGCCTTCCGAAGAGGAAGCATTATTCCCAGGTGCACAAGGTATTGTAGATAGCGGCATTCTTGATGATGTAGATGAGATATATGGTCTCCATGTATGGCCACAATTACCGGTTGGTACGGTAGGTCTAAAAAAAGGTAATTTGATGGCTGCATCGGATCACTTCCTCGTCCATATTAAAGGGAAATCGACCCATGGAGCGGAGCCTCATAATGGGGTAGATGCCATCGTAGCAGCCGCAAACTGGATCGTAAACGTAGAATCTATTGTGGCTCGTGAAACGAATCCAATGGAAAATCTAGTATGTACCATCGGTGTTATCAAGGGGGGCGACAGATACAATGTAGGCTGTGGCGATGTATATCTAGAAGGTACTTGTCGTACTTATGAACCAGCAAAACGGGATTATATAGAACGACGTCTTGGTGAAAGTTTACAAGCTCTCGATATGTTATTAAAAACAAAGAGTACCTTAGATTATAAACGTGGTCATGGTGCTACTATCAACAATCCAGACGCCATCGATTATGCCACATCTATTGTAGAGAAATATCTTGGTAAAGAAGCGGTGGTACATCCTGAATTTCCGTCTATGGCTGCAGAGGACTTCTCCGCATATCTTCATAAAACAAAAGGTGCTTTCCTTTGGCTAGGTACTGGATTTGAAGGTAATCCGGCCTTGCATAATGAGGCTTTCACCATTGATGAAAGCATCCTGGAAACTGGTATAACAATGATGGCTGCCATTGCCGCCGAATTTTTACAAGAAAAGTAGTTAAATAAGTAGTTTGAAATAAGAGGTTATCATGAAGAGTTTACAACATACATCATTTAAAACAATGCTTCAATACACACCAGAAGAAATTAAATACTTCTTGAACTTGGCTGCAAAGTTAAAAGCCGATAAAAAAGCAGGCAAAGAAATCAAAACATTAGTAGGTAAAAACTTTGCATTAATTTTTGAAAAAGACTCTACGCGGACACGTTGTGCCTTTGAAGTAGGTGCTGCGGACCAAGGTGCTCATACAACATATCTTGGCCCTACAGGTTCCCAAATGAATAAAAAAGAATCCTTAAAAGATACAGCTCGTGTTCTAGGATCTATGTATGATGCTATCGAGTTTAGAGGTTTTGATCAAGCCGATGTAGATACATTAGCTGATTATTCTGGCGTACCTGTTTGGAATGGCCTTACCGATATGGATCATCCTACACAAACATTAGCGAATTTTTTGACGCTTCAAGAAAATATTGATAAACCATTGAATGAAATCTCCTATGCTTATGTGGGTCATGGTCAATCTAATATGTGTAATGCCTTAATGAGTGGCGCCGCTAAAATGGGTATGGACTTTAGACTTATCGGGCCTAAACAATACTGGCCTGCAGGGCCATTCTATGAAGAATGTTTGAAAGTTGCAAAAGAAACAGGTGCTACCATTACATGTACAGATAACGTAGCGGAAGGTGTTAAAGGCTTAGATGTAATCTATACAGGTGTATGGGTAACTATGGGTGATACATACGATATGTGGGAAGAACGTATCAATACGTTTAAACCATTCCAAGTTAACGCTGAAATGATGGCATTAACTGGTAATCCAAATACCAAATTCTGTCACTGCTTGCCAGCATTCCACAATACGGAAACTCAAGTTGGTAAAGATATCTTTGAACGGTTTGGCATGAATGGTATTGAGGTAACGGAAGAGGTATTTGAAGGTCCAAACTCCTTAGCATTCCAAGAAGCAGAAAATCGTCTCCATACTATCAAAGCTGTTATGGTTGCTACCTTCAGTGACTATCCTTTGAAATAATTTCATCTCCCTAGAAGGTGATGAATCGTATAGTTTGTTTCCTATTTATAATCGCTGAAAGTAATAACTGAGAGCTGTATAGATAGGTGTGAGTCACCAATAGGTGAGAATTGAGGTTTACTATGACACCCTATAAAGTATTTATTGTCGGTCATGAAGGCACAACAGGTTTAAGAATTCATGAACGGTTATCCGATAGAAAAGATATAGAGCTATTAGCTACAGCTGATGAGGATCGTAAAAATGTAGAGGCTATTAAAGAGGTAGCTAAAGAGGCAGATATTGTATTCCTCTGCTTGCCTGATGTGGCATCTAAGGAAATTATGGCTGCTATCGGTGAATTACCATGTAAGGTAATTGATACATCGACAGCCTTTAGAACAGCTGATGATTGGGCTTATGGGTTCCCAGAACTCGGTGCAGATTATAAAACAGCCATCGCTACTGAAAAACATATTGCTAACCCTGGTTGTCATGCGAGTGGGATGATTGCTTGTATTGCACCTCTTGTAAAAGCTGGTCTTGTACCAACAGAGTATCCTTTCACTATCACATCCTTAACAGGCTATAGCGGTGGTGGTAAAAAGATGATTGGTCAATATGAAAGTGAACCGAAGGATTATTTCCTCTATGCACCGCGTCAATATGGTCTTAGTCAACAACATAAGCACTTGCCTGAGGTGCAGCATGTGTGTGGACTTAGTGAAGCACCTATTTTTATTCCTATCGTTGATGATTATTATTCTGGCATGGAAGTAACGGTAGGCATTCACAGTCGTTTATGTCAAAAGCCAATAAGCATTGATACAGTGCAACAGGCATTGGAAAACTTTTATAAAGGTAGTCCGATCATTACTGTCGTACCATTTACTGAGAACAGTAATACAGGCATGTTAAATGCCAATCAATTGAGCAACACAGATAGCATGAAAATCTATGTGACTGGCAACGATGAACGCATTATGGTTCATGCTATTTTCGATAATTTAGGCAAAGGTGCCTCTGGTGCTGCTGTTCAATGTATGAACATTGCTTTAGGTTTGCCTGAGGATACAGGCCTAGCACTAGGTTAGAGAGGGAACTATGAAGGACGTAACAAATGCAATGCGGGCGCATATCTTAACTGCGGCCGTTCCATATATTAAACAATATACAGATCAATATGTTGTTGTTAAATATGGCGGCAATGCTATGATTGATGAAGAATTAAAAAAATCCGTTATGAAGGATTTAATGCTACTTCAATTGGTAGGGGTAAAAGTTGTGCTCGTTCATGGCGGTGGTCCAGCTATTAATAGCACACTAGATGCCATGAAAATTGAATCCCATTTTGCAAATGGCTTGCGTGTCACAGATGAAGCGACAATGGATGTAGTACAAATGGTATTAGCCGGTAAGGTTAATAAAGGCCTTGTAGCAGATTTAACAGACCTTGGTGGTAAGGCTGTTGGTCTTTGTGGTGTAGATGGTAATATGATTCAAGTTCATAAACAAAATGATGAGCTTGGTTATGTAGGCTCTATCGATACGATTGATACAAGTATTATCGACGATGTTATCAGTAGAGGATATATTCCTGTAATTTCTTCCATTGGTATGGGGGCTGATGGCAAGACATATAATATCAATGCTGATACAGTAGCCGCAAAAATTGCCGGTGCCCTTAAGGCGGAAACAATGGTAGCCATGACAAACATTGATGGTGTGCTACGTGATGTGCATGATCCTAGTTCTCTAATCTCTAAAATTACTATGGCAGAGGCGGATCAATTAAAAGCAGAGGGGATTATTGCTGGCGGTATGATCCCAAAAGTAGATTGCTGCTTAGAGGCCATCAAATCAGGAGCTCAAAAGGTATTTATCATCAATGGTGAGATTCCACATGCTATTCTTATTGAGCTATTGACTGATGAAGGTCTTGGCACTATGTTTGTAAAGTAATATAGTAGGTATAATGATGGTAATTGTTTATTACCAGCGTTACCTTTCACATAGATAGACGACGGCGCGACCGTACGTTCGGAGGATGTAATGAGTAATACAATCGATTTTGAACAACAAGATAAAGAATATATAGCCAATACGTATGGCCGGTTTAACGTATGTTTTGAAAAGGGGAAAGGCTCTCTTTTGTGGGACGTAGATGGTAAAGAATACATCGATCTTGGCTCTGGTATCGGCGTAACAGCTTTTGGTGTCGATGACGATGAATGGACAGCGGCGGTAACAAAACAATCTCATGCATTGAACCACATTTCTAATTTATACTATTCTTTACCACAAATTGAATTGGCAAAACAACTATGCGCTAAGACAGGTATGAAGAAGGTATTCTTCTCCAACTCTGGTGCAGAGTCTAATGAATGTGCCATCAAAGCAGCTCGTAAATATAGCCATGACAAATATGGTGAAGGTCGTCATGTCATCGTCACCTTGGTTAATAGCTTCCATGGTCGTACTATTACTACCTTGTCTGCTACAGGCCAAGATGTATTCCATCAACATTTCTTCCCATTTACAGAAGGCTTTATTCATACACCTGCTAATGATATTGATGCGGCCTTAAAAGCGCTTGATAATCCTGCAGTTTGTGCCATCATGATGGAACCTATTCAAGGTGAAGGTGGCGTTATGCCTTTGGATAAAGAGTTCGTACAAGCGGTAACAAAATATGCTCATGAACACGATCAACTTGTGTTAATCGATGAAGTACAAACTGGTAATGGTCGTACTGGTAGTCTATACGCATACCAACAATTTGGCATTGAGCCAGATGTAGTATCTACTGCAAAAGGTTTAGCAGGTGGCCTTCCTATGGGGGCTACATTATTCAATGAAAAGATGCAATATGTGTTAAATGCTGGTGCACATGCTACAACCTTTGGTGGCAATCCAATCTGTGCGGCAGCAGGCAATACTATCATTAATCGTTTAACACCAGAATTCTTAGATTCTGTAAAAGCAAAAGGGGACTATGTAAAAGCTACCTTAGCAGGCAAACCTGGTATTCTAGGTGTGAGTGGCATGGGCCTTATGCTTGGTATTGAAACTACAGTAGATCCAAAAGCAGTCATTGCGAAATGTCTTGAAAAGGGCGTTGTATGCTTGTCTGCGAAAAATAAAGTACGTCTTTTACCAGCTCTTAATATTCCTCAAGACCAATTGGAAAAAGCGATTGCTATTGTAGCTGAAGCTATTGAAGAGTTAGCGGCAAAATAATTTTAAGGATAACTTTCATAAATATCATTTAAAATAGTTGCGTAACCGTGTAATTATTGAAATAAATCGATGAATATATAGACTTTAGTTCTCATTCGTGTTACCCTAGAAGAAACAGTCTATATTGGAGGAGTAAATATGAATACAGAATCC
>USQK01000011.1 GCA_900556785.1 uncultured Veillonella sp. | reverse complement strand
TTTGGTTGAAGTATTGACCTTTCACATCCCATGTACCTTTTTTAGCGATGTCGTAATTACCATAACCAACACCTGCTGTCCAAGCTTGGGAGTCATTTACGTTGGAAGCTTTTAACCATTCACCACCAACCCAAACTTTATCTTTACGGAAGTCTGCATTGAAACCGTATACGTCTTGGCTATCAGAGTTAACTGTGGAACCGTTATGATTCAAGTTGCCACTAGATAATTTGGAGTAGAAGCCACCAACTGTAGATTCTTGACCAACTTTACCTTTAACACCTACATATGCAACGGAAGGATTATCGGATTTGGAGTTGCCCTTTGTTGCACCTACATCAGATGTCATATAACCATATGCACCTTGTACTTGAACTTTGTCATTACCTACGTTCAATTGAGCACCGTCGAATGTATCATCGTACATTAAACCGCCACCAATTGTTTGTTGGAAACGACCACCTTTTGCGGATACATGATTACCAAATTTGTGATCTACATAAGCACGATCGATTGTTGCATCAGCACCTTTTGTAGAATCACCGAATTCGTAATTACCTTTTACACGAACAACAGCTTCTGTTTTATCATTAACTTTACCGTTGAATTGAACACGTGCACGGCCATCTGTTAAGGATTTGCTATTAGCTTTGTAAACGCCTTTATCTTCAGAGCCTTGGTAACGGATACGAGCATCACCAGTTACTTTTACATTACCTACGCGATCTTCCAAACGAGATACGCGTACACCCAAGCTATTCAACTCATTGGAGAACTCATCTGCCAAGCGGTTAATCATTGCTTGTTGTTCTGCATTAGCACGATCTTGGTTAGCCATAGCTTTAGCTACCATTTGAGCCATTTCATAACGAGTGATATTGTTTTGGCCTTTGAAAGTGCCATCTGGATAACCATTAACGATACCAGATTGTGCTAATTGGGATACTGCTTGGTATGCCCAACTATCTGGAGTTACATCGGAGAATGGATTTGCAGCAAATGCTGTTGTTACACCTAACACTGCTGTTGCTGCTAACATTGTTGCGAATTGTTTTTTCATAATGAATTCCTTCTTTCTTATAAATAAGAATTTATATTATCAGAAGACATTCACTGTATAAGTGGTATAACTATGAAAGATATATTAGGAGTGTCCACGTTTCCTCGACTATATTATCTATCACAGCGTCACCTCTTTATTAGTGGTGCCTTACTGTGATTAGAATATATCACCGTCCAAATTTTTTGTAAAGCATTTTATACAACTTAATTTGATGAAATTTCTTTCACGAATAAAAATAAACCTATAAACATAGATTTTTACTGCATTTTTCAAAATTAAATTTTGTACAATTTCATTTTATTTATCTAAAATTCATGTATTTTAGATAATAAACCTACAACTTTTAATTATTAAAAATAATGAATATCATATTACTTAATATCTAATACTAATATATAGACCTAAAATATAATTATATTCCTCTTTTCTATTATTAATACCTTTATTTTGTCTCTCTAATTTCTATTAGTAATAACCTTATCAATGCCATTCATCATATATTATCTCTTAAAATATGTCATTAATAATATTAATCTATAAATACCCCATTATTTAAATACAAAAAGCCTCTCTATAGTAATTACTACTATAGAGAGGCTTTTAGAAGCATTAAATTGCATAGGATACAAAACCTAGGACGTGATCAACTGGAACAGGGCCAATGAAACGACTATCACTAGAATGATTTCGGTTATCCCCCATCACAAATACATATCCTTCAGGAATTGTAACAGGTGTGGAGCGTGTATAATTCATTTTTGTATCTTTGGTATATGGTTCTTGTAATTGTTCACCATTACGCCATACATGACCATCTTTAAACTCTAATACATCACCAGGACGACCGATAACGCGCTTAACCCATACATCATTTGTTTGAGCAGCTTTATTAAAGACTGATGCATAGTTCATCAATGGTTCTTCTACATCATCTACCCAAGTACGTGCGCGATTAACACGACTATCAATGATTACAATTTGGCCATAATTTGGCATTTCATTCATAATATGATGCCATTTCGTTACAATTAAATATTGGCCATTGTGTAATGTATCCTCCATTGATTCACCAGATACACGTGTTGGTTGAATCAAGAAAATATGAATTACCATGGCAATAATTAATGCCAATACAATGGCATAAATCCAATCTAATATTTCTTTTACTATTTTATTACTCATATTAACCCCTTAATGACCGTTCTTTGTAAATCTACCACCAAATACATCATGTACATCTTGAATCGTAATAAATGCCGATGGATCTACTTCATAAACAGTATTTTTTAACCTCATAATTTCAAGTCTTGTTACTACAGAATATAAAACATGCTTAGGTTGCTTTAAATAGCCCCCTTCACCATACATAATTGTAACACCACGATTAAGATTCGCATTTAATGCATCTGCAATATTCTTAGAGTTCTCTGCATCTGTAATAATCATTACTCCTTTAGATTCATCAAGGCCTGTAATTGTAATATCGATCATCTTATAAGCAATGAAATAAGCGATTAAGGAATACATAGCACTATTCCAACTATATACAAAACCTGCGGCACCAAGAATAATGAGATTCATAGCCATTACGATTTCACCAACAGAGAAAGTGGAACGTCTATCAAAGATGATTGCCACAATTTCAGAGCCATCTAAAGAACCACCATTACGTATAATAAGGCCTACCCCAATACCTAAAATGATACCACCAAAGATAGAACCTAAGAATGGATCTGTTGTAATAGGTGTAAAATCATGAGCAAAGGTAGAGAAAATTGCCATCCATACGATAGAAAATAGTGTAGAGAAAGTAAAGTTTTTGCCATCAGCTCTATAGCCAATATATAAGAAAGGCAAGTTAAAGAGTACGACGAAAATACTAAAAGAAATTCCAGAAAGCTCTGCAGCCATCAAGGAAATACCAACTACACCGCCATCGATGATACTATTCGGTACTAAAAATAAATCTAAGCCTATAGTATAAATTAAGGCCCCTAAGATCATCATTAAGCAACGCATAATAAAGTTCGACCAGTTATGCGTTAAAGTTTCATTTTTCATGCACTTCTCCTTTACCGTACAACTGCTCCATAGCATGTAATCTTTTTTCTTCTAACTCACTAGCATCCATCGTATCACCTTGTATGTCATTAACAGCTTGGCTTAGTTGTTTTGTATATCGTAAACCAATAACAAAAGCTGTCAAATCATCTACAGGTTCAGGTGGAAATTGCATAGACGTAGGGATAATTTTACGCCATCCTGTAGGAGGATTATACTTCCAATATAATTTTCGAGCCTCTTCCGTACTATGCGATTCATCAATTAAGCTAGTCGTAATTTTATGATTTCGTCCAATTTGTTGAAGCGATGGATACAAATATTTATGATTTGTACCATTTCCACATACCATATGAACAATTCCATAGTATTCAGTTAATATACGTTCAATTTCACCATTGAACTGTTTTGTCATAATAATTTTACGACATACCATAGTACCAGAAGGTGTCACAATTGCTACACCTGTTTTTTCATTGCCTGGATCTACAGCCAAAATGTACGTAGTATCAGTCATATTATTATCCTCATTTCTAATACAGCATTTATATTTTAACACAAAACGAAGGTCTTATGTAAAAATTTACATAAGACCTTCGTTTAAAGTATATAAACCAAAATACTATTCAATTTAATAAGCTGGCATTTTAGCCTTATCATTAAAAACAGGCATTTGAGTAATACGTAACTTAAGATGTACAGGACCAGATGAATATGTATCACCATCAACATACGCTTCTACATGAACCTTGCCATGTATTGTAGCAATACGACGAATAGCCGTAAACAAATCATCCCCTGGTATCGTTCCGATATCACCAGATAAGGAGTCTGGAATAATACCTTTCTCTCTTGCCTTTTCATTTACTTGCTTTAAGAATTGAAGCATAGCAGATTGAGCGTTAGGTCCACCATCCATTATAGCAGAATGAATTACTTCCCCATTTTTATAAATAAATTGTTGTGGGTAAACTTGGATAACTGCTACCGCTGGTTCACCAGCAATAATATTTCCAGCAGCAACCACTTGAACCACCATTGGAGTCTTTGCACTATTAAGCTTTTGTGTAGCTACCTCAATATTCTGACGATCTACATATACAACAGCCTGACCTTGATCTTCTATACCAAGACGACGTAATACCAATTTATTTGTATCATCAATAATATTTTTGATGGCTGCATTGCTATCTTCTTCACTTAAACCAGGTCGAACAACAGCTTGCGCCAATAATTGATCAACTTGGAAAAGAATTGTACCTTCACGCAAATGAATAATGCCATTTTGCAACTGTTCCTGCGTTGTCTGTAAATCCTTAATATGAGCTTCCATCTTGGCTCTTGTAGCCTCTAAATCAGCTAATTTTTTAGATACTTCATCATATGAAGCTTGAAGTGTAGCTAACTCAGCTTCAGTCGCATCTTTAGCCGCTTGTGCACTAGCCAACTCAGCCTTAGTTGCATCAACCTCTTTACGAATTTGCTCTATTTCAGCCATTCGTTCTGCTAATTCTTGCTTATTTTGCTCAAGCAATGCTTGTCCTCGAATAAGCTCTTGCGTCTTAGCAGCTACCTCATCATTAAGTTGCTTCATATCTGCTCGTAACTGATCCATCCCAAAGAGCGCTGTTCGTACGCTTTGAGATGTAATAGTTAATACACCTACTGTAGCAGCAGCAACTAACAATCCCGTTACGATAGTAACAATTATGGACGTATGTTTAGGCCGTAATCCAAAGAGGGACATGCGACGCTTACCAACTTTAGTGCCTAACTTATCCCCCATGTAGGCAATAAGTCCCCCCATAAGGGCAATAATAACTAATATTTTAACACCTACTAACATCGAGTCCCTCCTTTCATAAGATTACACAATTATTGGATTCGAAAATATGCTATTTCGTAAATCAAATTTATTTCTTTATATACTAGGTTACTTAGATACACGCCAATTCAAATATAGGCCAGCAATGATGCCTAATGTATCTGGAATTAATGCAGCAAATACGGTTGGCAATGCACCACCTTTACCTAATGCACCAGCAAATGTCATCACCCCATAATAAATAAAGATGATTAAGATACTGATACCAAAACCAATAGATGAGCTAGAACGTTGCTTTTGAAGACCTAATGGAGCACCTACAAGAGCAAATACAAAGCTAGCTAATGGAATTGTAAAACGTTGATACATTTCCATTTCTAGTTTATTGGCATTCGTATAAGCCGCCTTATATGCTTTAATTTGATGACGTAATTCTTTGATTGTTAATTCTTCTGGTTTACGTTGATCTTGTTGAATATCCTTTGGTGCAGACTTAATTGGCAAGGATTGCTCCTTGAACTTCATTGTACGTTCTACACCATCACCAGCGGAAATATCATAAATAATGCCGTTTTGCATCACCCAATATTGACCATTCCAAACAGCAGTATCCGCATTTTCAACTTGTTGTAACTTGCCACCTTCACCAAACTGTTGCACCGTAATCATGCTTAATTTTTTAGTCTCCGCATTGTAGCTTTTAGCATACATTAATGTGCCTAAATCATTACCATTCATTGTTTTTAAAACGATATGATTTTGTGTTTGAGGTGATGCATTTTTCATAATCTGTTCACGCACAATCGTTTGATACATATTATTTGTACGTGGTACAACAAATTCATTAAATGCGACAGCCCCAATTGAGATGATAAGGGCAATAATGTATACAGGCATCGCTAAGCGTAAAAAACTAAGACCACCGGCACGCATAACAACAATCTCACTAGTACTGCTCAAGCGACTAAAGGTCATAAGTGAAGCCAATAGTACTGACATTGGGAATGTTAAGATAACAATGCTTGGTAATGCCAACACAAAAGCTTTCATAACGAGAACTAGCGGTGCCCCATATTCAGTAATATATTGAGCAATTCTAAATAATGTACCTGTGCCAATAAAAATACTGGTAAAAGCAAATACCCCAAATAGGAACGGACCTACAAAAGCTTTTAATATATATTTATCTAATAATCTCATAGTCCCCTCCTATAATCTAAAGTTATCCCCTAAGTAATGCTCACGAGCGATTGGGTCGTTTGCAATTTCTTCAGGGGTGCCTTCTAGGAGGATTTTACCACTACTTAAAATATAAGCCTTATCTACAATCCCCAATGTTTCACGCACATTGTGATCTGTAATCAAGATACCAATACCGCGATTTTTTACATGCAAAATGATTTGTTGAATGTCAGCAACTGCGATAGGGTCGACGCCAGCAAAAGGTTCATCGAGAAGAATAAAATTCGGTTCTAACGCAAGACAACGAGCGATTTCTACGCGACGGCGTTCACCACCAGATAGCTGCATCCCCATACGATCTCGAACATGACCAATATGAAATTCTTCAATGAGGGATTCCACTATAGCTTCAATTTCATCAGATTTCTTTGATGTTGTTTGTAACATAGCACGAATATTATCCTCAACAGTCATGGAGCGAAAAATTGATGCTTCTTGTGGAAGATACCCAATACCTTCAGCAGCTCGTTTATACATTGGAATATTCGTAATATCCTTGCCATCAACGGTAATGATACCAGAACTAGGTCGTTCAATGCCAACAATCATATAGAATGATGTAGTTTTCCCTGCCCCATTAGGACCTAGGAGCCCAACGACTTGCCCCTTATCAACGCGTAAACTAACCCCGTCTACAACATTGCGACCGCTAAAGGTTTTGACTAAGTTTTTGGTTTCTATATACATATTTAATCCTTATTGATTTGGAACAATGATGAGTGTACTACGACCACCCAATGTTTCAGCAGAATCATCAGCTAAACGAATTTTAAGCTCTGGTGCATTGAGTACATTACCATTTTGAACAGCATGAGCAGATCCAGATAAAAGTACAACTCCATCATTTTGATTAGGTGTTTGCGTATAGGTAGCACGCTCTGCAGAGCCAGATACATTTCGTTCTGGATTAGAGAATGTCACATCCCCTTGTGCTACTGCACGAATTTCTTTTAGCCACCCTTCAACTTGATTACCTGTCAAAGTAGTGCCTTCTGCAATCAAACGAGCATTGCCAGATACAAGACCATACTCTGTATCTGTATTATATTCAACTTTATCACCGAAAATTTGACGATCGCTACGTTGTAAATGAACTCCGCCATTAGCAGTGAATTTATTATTATTGTAACTGTGCACTGATTGTGCAGACATAGCCATATCAGAACCAATCATAGATACGCCGCCATCAAGATTTGCTTCCTGAGTTTTTGTATTATACCATCCATTGGCACCAGTCATCGTTTTATCAGCTTGAGTAATTACCACATTACCGTTTGCATCAGCAATTCCCGTATTGCCATCATAAGATAATGTATCTGCGCTAATAGTCAAAGGATCATTTGCGGCCCAAGCTGTAACAGATGCTGTCATAAGCATAGCCAAAATAGCCATACCAATCTGTTTTTTCTTATTCATTATATTTCCTCGCATTACTTCTTCGTTAACTTTGCATTACCAATAGCTTTAATTTTCTTCAAGGACATATTGCCTTCAAGTTTATCACCAGTTAATGTTATATCTTTACCGTTATAGGTAAAGGCAGATTTAGATGTCAACGTTTTCGTCTTATTATCAAAGTGAAGTGCATCAGTTTTAAACTCAGCTCCATCAGTATTTGTAGCTGTAACACCTTGATCAATATCAAGGGAGTTGCGATCACCGGTCAATACAGCATGAGGTGCTGTGATTGTTGTAGTTACATCATCTTGATAGAAAAGACCTTTTAAATTAGTCAGCACAATAGCTTTTGTACGTGGATCATATTCAATCTTTTCCGCTGATAATGCCCATACTAGCTTGCCATCTTTTTCCTCTTGTAAATCTGCTCCTTGGAAATTAACCAGTTGTCCATTCTGATTTTGAGTGGTACCAACATCACCAGAGTCTTTCATAATATATACGATAAGACCAATCAGAGCCAACACTATGGCGGCCACTATGGCAATTAATTTTTTATTGTTTTTCATGTGCCCTCTCCCGTGCAGCTACCTTCTTATCATAATCAATAATTTGATCCATCTTAGTCATCCAGCGATGTTGGAACCATAGCCACTCATCTGGATGCTCACGAATAAAGTCTTCTGTAACACGTACACATTCCTCAGTTAGACGATACATATCTGCATCTTCATCACCTGTATCAATATAATGTAAGGCTGGTAGAATGTGAACAATATGACCACCTTCTGGTTTACGAGATGCAAAAATTGGAACTACTGGAGATCCAAATTTTCTTGCAAACGTAGCGGGACCAATAACTGCGGAGGAATCTTGGCCTAAAAATGGAACAGGTAAACCATGTATATAGCCATCTTGGTCAGCTAAAAAACCAAGTAATTTCTTCTTTTTTAATGCTTTAGCAGCAGAAACGATTTCATTGCCACCACTAGCAAACACATCAAGGCCCACCATCTCACGATATTCATTCATGAGACGTGTAAATTGAGCATTAGGTTGTTTCTTAACAATAGTAGTTGATGGATAACCATGAGCCGCCATAGCAGCCCCCATCCATTCCCAGTTGCCAACATGTCCAGTAAGAACAATTACACCTTTATCTTCAGCGATAGCTTTTTCTAAATGTTCTACGCCTCTCATTTCAATATGTTTATTGATAAAATACTTTGTCAGGTTTGGCATATACAAGACTTCCATAACACTACGGCCAAGATTTTTGAACAACTTTTCAATTAATTGTTCTGCCTCTTGATCATTCATGTTCATGCCAATCTTTATGTTTTTTATACCTCTAAGTTTTTGCTTCTTCGCTATGAGACCATATACTGGTCCTAAACTAGCGCCTATGAGCAAAATGA
The DNA here is from genome assembly GCA_900556785.1 of uncultured Veillonella sp. Classification (GTDB taxonomy): domain Bacteria; phylum Bacillota; class Negativicutes; order Veillonellales; family Veillonellaceae; genus Veillonella. Next base: position 24,443 of record USQK01000011.1, on the reverse strand, counting down.
GCTTATACGGCAGTCGGCAAACGAGCCAGCTAATGCCTTTAACTAAATGGTATTGCCATTCGTTATTCATTCTGCCCACCTCCTTTATTGTCCATGAGCATGGGCCTCTCGCGCATAATCTGCAACAACAGAATCCCATAAACCTTGATTCTTCAGGATATATTCTACAGCCTCTCTAACGGCACCATGTCCACCATTGACGGTAGAAATAAATTTAGCTATTGATTTAACCTCTAATACCGCATTATTTGGTGCCATCGGCAAACCTACGAGTTGAAGAGCTCCTAAATCATTAAGATCATCACCCATGTAAGCAACCGAAGCTAAGTCGATTTGATGTTTTTTACAAAGAGCTCTTAATGCTTCAGTTTTATTAGCATGCCCCATAAGAAGTTCATCAAAATGCAATTCCTTTGCACGGCGCTCTACCATAGGAGATACACGAGCCGTAATAATTGCTAACTTTATCCCTGATTTACGAGCCGCAGTCAAGCCTAAACCATCTTTTACAGAAAAGGCTTTGAGCTCTTCTCCAGTCGATGTATAAATTAGAGTGCCATCTGATAAAACTCCATCAACATCGAGAACAATCCATTGAATATTCATTATACAATGCCTCTACGCAATAAATCCGTAATGTGAACAATGCCAAGACATACATTATTAGTATCAACCACAGGTAATACGGTGATAGGGCGAGGTTGATTTTTCTCCATCAAATGAAGCGCTTCTGCGGCCAATTTATCCTTTGTAATCGTACGCGGCATAGACGTCATCATATCCTCTACGGGCCATTCTAAAAAATTACTGCCAGAATCAAGTCCACGTCGAACATCACCATCAGTCACTAGACCTAACAAATGTCCTTCTTCATCAATAACATTTGTAGCACCTAACCCTTTTTCTGTCATTACAAAGAGTGCATCACGAACGGTAGCCCCTCTAAATACTGTTGGATTATCCTCGCCACCATGCATGATATTTTCTACAGTCAACAATAATTTGCGACCTAAGGAACCACCTGGATGGAATACAGCAAAGTTTTCTGGAGTAAAATGATGGCGTTCCAATAAACATACTGCTAACGCATCACCTAGTGCTAGTGCAACGGTAGTACTTGTAGTAGGTGCTAAACCTAATGGGCAAGCTTCTCGTTCTACCTCTGCCAACAATACGATATCAGAATTTTTTGCTAATGTAGACTCTGGTTTCCCTACAACACAGATTAATTTAGCCCCTATGCGGCGCAGAGACGGTAAAATACTAATAATTTCTCCTGTTTCACCACTATTAGAAAAGGCTAACACTACATCATCTTCAGTAATCATACCAAGATCACCATGCACGCCTTCACCAGGATGCATAAAAAGTGCCGGTGTCCCTGTACTAGCCAAGGTAGCCGCAATTTTACGACCAATATGACCAGATTTTCCCATTCCTGTACATACTACACGGCCCTTACAAGCCAAAATCATATTTACAGCATTTACAAAATTGTGATCCAAACGAGAACTTAACTCTTCAATAGCACGAGCTTCCTCATGAAGCACCTGTGCCGCTTGTTCTAAAATAGTCACAAATACCGCCCCTAACCTTTTACGATTTTATCAATAGCTACTAAATCACGAAGCACATCTTCGAATTGATCTAAATACAACATATTAGGACCATCAGACAATGCTTCCTCAGGATTATCGTGCACTTCAAAGAATAGCCCATCTACACCACTAGCCACAGCCGCACGTGCCAAATTTGGTACAAATTCACGGTTACCACTAGATTTAGTCCCTGCACCACCTGGTAATTGAACGCTATGAGTAGCATCAAAAATTACTGGATAGTCGAAAGAACGCATAATTGGAAACGATCTCATGTCAACTACGAGATTATTATAACCAAAGCTAAAACCACGTTCGGTAAGCATAAGATTTTCATTACCTGTTTCTTTCATTTTATTAAGAACATTTTCCATGTCCTTAGGAGCCATGAATTGACCTTTTTTAACATTTACGCATTTACCAGTTTTAGCAGCGCCGTAAACAAGATCAGTTTGACGGCATAAAAAAGCTGGAATTTGTAGAATATCTAATACTTCAGCTGCAGGTTCAATTTGCTCGATAGAGTGAATGTCACTGACAACGGGCACATTGAGTTCCTTCTTAATAGAAGCAAGCATTTTTAACCCTTCCTCAAGACCTGGTCCACGGAAGGAACTAAAGCTAGAGCGATTAGCTTTATCAAAGGAAGCTTTAAAGATATAGGGAACACCTAAACGTTCGCATATCTCTTTTGCTCGTTTACCGATAGCTAATGTGCGGTCATAGTCCTCAATAACACATGGACCTGCAAGGACAAATAAACCCTTGCCGCCACCCACAGTAATATCTTTAATTTGAACTGTTTTCATTTATTTCTCCTCTTGCTCGTAAATTGCATTAACACGAGCTAAGTCTTCAGGTGTATCAACACCGATAAATCGTTTATTTGTCAAAATAACACGAATTGTATAACCGTTCTCTAGAGCACGTAATTGTTCTAGAGATTCTGTTTGCTCCGCCGGAGTTGGCTCCATCTTAGCGTAGTTTAATAAAAACTCTCTACGATATGCATAGATGCCAATATGTTTTAGTGGCGGACGCACAAAATCATGGCGAGGATATGGGATTAAAGATCTAGAAAAATACATCGCATCATTACGATTATTTAAAATGACCTTTACCGCTGATAGCTCCTCGTACTCTTCCTCTAATAAAGGAGTAGCTACTGTGGCCATCTGCAAGTTTGGATCTTCCTCAAATAGACGTGCCAAGTCATCAATAAGATTTGGATCAATCATCGGTTCATCACCTTGGACATTGATAACAACATCTAAGTCTGTATAATGACTCGCAACCTCTGCTAATCGATCCGTCCCTGTAGGGTGATTAGGATCTGTCATCATAACAGTTCCCCCAAACTGTTGTACTGCAGAATATACGCGGTTATCATCAGTGGCTACAATTGTACATACTGTCTTTGTAGCTTGTGATACCCTTGCATAAACCCGTTCAATCATAGGTTTACCTGCAATATCAGCTAATGGTTTGCCCGGTAATCTTGTAGAACCATAACGCGCAGGAATAACACATCCAAACTTCACGATAAAACCCCATTTCTGTTATTCGTGTATCTTATTATTATACACTAAATCTCTAAATTTTCTATGAATTCTTGTTTTTCAGAGATAAATTCAATCCCAATAGATAGCACTAGAATCGGCATTTTCAAGTCTTCAATTGCATGCAATTGACTCAACTTCACCGCATCCTTCTCCGTGATACAAATAGCATCTGCTTGATGAGCAAATGCCTCTTTCCAAATATCTACAACATCATCATTTTCGAAATTATGATGATCACCAAATGGCATTGTATGGACCACATTATATCCGATATCGGTCAATGTTTGTGTAAAGGATTGAGGGTTCCCAATACCACTAACCGCCATGATTCGATGCTTTTGATATGTATCGACTGGAGAACCATTTTCTCCGTTGGCCCACTCATCTAATGTATACATACATTGAGGCTTGTGGATTGTTTCATATACAGGTGTATTGGGAAGCATATGAGCTAAACGCTTACGGATACCTGAAACAACACCTGGTGCCACTTGATCCACCTTGGTAAGAACAATAATACTAGCTCTCTGTAACCCACTAAGCGGTTCTCGTAATAAACCACGGGGTAATACATGGTCATAACCAAATGGGTTAGAAGCATCAATAAGAACGATATCAATATCTCGAGCTAATGCGCGATGTTGAAAGCCATCATCCATAACTAAACAATCTGCACCGAGCTCATTTATAGCAATTTCTGCAGATTTAGCCCGTTCACGACCGATGATCACATTAGACTTTTGTAATACTTTGGCTAACAACCAAGCTTCATCACCACTAATAAATGGCTCTACCAACATAGCACCATCTTTAGAAATAATTATATTTTTCTTATTGTCCTCAGCCCGATAGCCACGACTTAGCACAGTAGGATGGAGTCCTTTTTGTGTGAGTACATCACATATAAATCTCACCATTGGGGTTTTACCTGTACCACCAGCAGTAATATTCCCAACACTGATAACCGGAACGGTAACTTTAGTAACCCCGTTTCCCGCATCAAATCGAGCGTTTCGTATTGATACAGCCTTTTCGTAACCTTTACTTAGAAAGCCCAAGCTGGAACGAGCTATATCACCTAATATGGATTGATTTTCACCACTAACGATGGATTTAAATAATGCTTCCCCACTCATAGGTGACTCCTCCTATTATGTAACATCATAGATGAATCTAATAAATTATATCTAGCTTATGGAATAATATGGTGTTTTTCAAATAACTGACGTAACTCTTGTGTATTGCGTTGTGTAGCACCGCGATTTTCACGAATAATATCAAGACAGTTTTGTCCCATTTCCGTTGATAAATTCTTATCCTTACATAATCGCAATACCATATCAGTTAATTCTTTACCATTCTTCACCTGCTCACAAGCATGACGAGAATGTAATAAAGCGAAAATCTCTTTGAAATTGAACATATATGGTCCTACAAGAATTGGTTTACCATGTGCTGCTGGTTCGAGAATATTATGGCCCCCAGTTTTCACAAGAGAACCACCAACAAAAATAATATCCCCTAAGCTATATAAACGACCGAGTTCGCCAATAGTATCCAAAACAACTACAGGTATTCCTTCATGAACTGGCTCTGTCATATCACTACGACAAATAGCATTTAATTCATAACGCTTCGCTAGATTTTGAACATCATGACCGCGATATATCTCACGAGGCGCAATTAGTAAACGAGCTTGAGGGTATTCTTGTAATACTTGTTTAAAGGTCTCAAATATTGTTTCTTCCTCACCCTTATGTGTACTACCAGCAATAATTATAGGATGATTATTACCAAAGCCAAACTCTTCAAGAAGAGATTGTTTTTCTTCGTTTGATACAGTAGCGTACGTTTGGTCGTACTTCATATTCCCTGTTACAGTAATATCTGGTGTATGAGCTCCTAACACTTCAATATGTGCTGCATCAAACTTAGATTGCATACAGAAACGTTCAATAGAACGCAACATTTCTTTTGTGAATGCACTAATATATTTATAGCGTTTCATACTACGATCAGAAATTCGCCCATTAACCATCATCACAGGAATATTTTCTGATTGAGCGATACGCAAGAAGTTAGGCCAAATTTCTGTTTCTACAAGCAAGATAGCAATTGGCTTAATAATATGCAAAATCTTACGTGTCAAATAAGGCAAATCAAGAGGGAAGAAAATAATACCTTCTGCCTCCGGAATAATGCGATGTGCCATTGCATGACCTGTAGCAGTTACGACAGATACGACCACAACGGCTTCAGGAAATTCCTTTTTTACCTCTTTTACTAACGGACTAGTAGCTACAATTTCCCCTACAGAAGCAGCATGAATCCAAATAGCACGACGTCCTTCAATTTTCTTTAGTAATGAGGCTGGCATATAGCCTGCACTCTGTTTGATACGCTCATAAAATCCATCTTCAAAGGCGAGACGGTATAAAATAACCGGAATCAAGCCAATCCAATAAAATATGAGCAATACATTATATATCCAGTACATGGTTATCCTTTGTTGGAGAATTGAACGGAATAGAGATGATTGTACAATCCGCCATTTACAGCTAATAGCTCTTGGTGAGTCCCCTGCTCTACCAAGTGGCCTTGATTAAGTACAACAATTTGATGAGCATTTTGAACTGTGCTCAATCGATGGGCAATAACAAATGCAGTACGCCCTTTCATGAGGCGATCTAGTGCCTCTTGTACAAGTTTTTCACTCTCTGTATCTAATGCAGATGTGGCTTCATCCAAGATTAGAATACGAGGATCTTTTAAAATAGCACGTGCAATGGCTACCCGTTGACGTTGACCGCCAGATAAGGAGCTGCCTCGCTCACCTACAACTGTATCGAGACCATCAGGCATCTTTTCTACGAACTCAAGAACATTAGCAGCCTTAGCAGCTTCATATACCTCTTCATCAGTAGCATCTAATCGACCATACAAGATATTCTCTTTAATTGTGGCATTAAATAATACTGTTTCTTGTGGTACAAGTCCGATTTGCTCACGTAATGATTTAAATGTAACATCTTTTACATTATAACCATCAATGGTAAGAGCGCCACCCGTTACATCGTAGAAGCGAGGTAACAAGTTAGCAAGAGTCGTTTTACCTGCTCCAGATGGACCAACAAGGGCTACACTTTCACCAGCCTTAACAGACAACGTGAAGTTTTCAAGCGCCGTTTTTTCACCATCATAAGAGAAGGAAACATCTTTAAACTCTACATCGCCTTTAATAGATGGCAACGTAATAGCATCAGCTTTTTCTACAACATCAGTTTTAGTATCTAAGATTTCAAATACACGATCAGCTGCTGCTAAGGCTTTTTGAATGTTACCATACACTTGGCTCAAGCGTTTTACCGGGTTGGACAAATTAATGGCATAAATCAAGAAAGCAATCAAAGAGCCTGCTGTAATAGTTCCTGTTACTACAGAATAGCCACCATACCAAAGAATGACTGCCACTGCAATAGCCGCAGAAAACTCAACCATTGGACTTAGTAAACTAGTCAACTTAGTAGCTTTAATAACAGCTTTAAAGTTGCGATCATTTTCATCTTCAAAACGCTTGCGTTCAAAATCTTCACGGGCGAAGGATTTCACAACACGAATTGCACTAATAACCTCTTGTAAAAGGGCTGTAATGTCAGCCACACGACCTTGTACATCATGACCTGCGACGCGAAGCTTTTTACCAAAAACATTGATAATCACAAGCACTACAGGAACCGTAATAAAGGTAACGAGTGTCAATTTCCAGTCGATGAGAAGCATAGACACGAGAGAACCTATCAGTGTTACAGATTCTGTAATAAAGGAAATCAAGTTATCAACTACAGCAGTTTGTAATGCTGCCACGTCATTCGTAAGATTACTCATGATAACGCCAGTCTTACGGCGGTCAAAATAAGATAAACTTAATTTTTGCAAGTGATTAAAAATAGCCTCACGGACATCGATGATGACACGTTGTCCAATGTAGGACATATTATAGGTTTGACCATAGGTAGCAAAGCCACGAATTAAGAATATAAGAATAATAGCCCCTACAATGAGGTTCAACATAAACATATTCTTTTCATCTAATACTTGGTCTACTACATTTTTAATTAACCAAGGAACTACCAAGTAGGCTGCAGCCGCAACAATCATGCAAAATACTGCAAAGATCATGCGTTTATAATAAGGCTTTACAAAATATAAGAGCCTAGAGTAACTATTCATTACATTTCTCCTTACCGAGATTATATACTAATTCCGCTACACGCTTTACGGCGCCTGGTTCACCTAATTTATGATGTACTTCACGCAATTCACTGCGCATAGCTTTATTTTTCTCAACATCAGTTAGAAGAGGTTCCACTAAAGATACAATAGCCTGTGGTGTAACAGAATCTTGTAATAATTCAGGAATTACCTCTTTACCAGCCACAATATTAGGCAATCCTACATGTGATACATTTACTACCATTTTTCCAATACCATAAGTAATTGGGGAGACACGGTACAGTAACACTGTCGGTAATTCCATCATTGCTGTTTCCAACGTAGCAGTTCCTGATGCGGCAAGGCACACATCACAAATCTGCATCAAGTCATACGTATGGTCTTCTGTAATCGTAACAGGCACCTTATGGGCATCGATAAAGGTTTCCAGCTCACTGCGATCGATGGTATGTGCTCGAGGTAAGAAAAATTGAATATCTTCATGGTTTGCCATCAATTGCTCACCACTTTTTAACATCGTATCAAGCAATGATAAAACCTCTTGCTTGCGACTGCCAGGCATGAGTAAAACCTTTTTAGCCTCTTTACGGGCTCCAAAATATTCCTCAGCCTCATCTTTAGTCATTGTAGGATGTACGATATCCAATAAAGGATGCCCTACAAATTCTACATCGCATTTATATTTGCGATACGCTTCTGCTTCAAAAGGAAATATAGATGCTACCTTAGTGACATACTTGCGAATCGTATTGCCACGGCTACTATGCCATGCCCAAATTGTAGGGGCAATGTAATATAGAACAGGAATCCCTAATTCATGAGCTACGGCTGCCAGCTTCATATTAAATCCAGGATAGTCTACACATACGAGAATATCCGGTTTTTCCTTCATCATGACACGTTTTAAATAGGTGCGAAGTTTAAAGAATTTTGGTAAGGATTTGACAATCTCTACAATCCCTATAACACCTAAATTTTTAATATCGTATACGATGCGAACACCAGCGCGTTCCATCAAGGTGCCACCCATACCAAACATATCGACCGAAGGATCTATTTCTTTTAGTGCATTTGCAACGCTGGCCGCATGAGTATCACCGGATGCTTCTCCGGCAGAAAACATGACTTTCATTATGCATCCTTTCTGGAATTCACAAATTCTTGGTCTACAGCACAGATGACAATACCATGGCGATTAGCCATATCAAGTACGTCTTCTTGCTGAACAAAAATAGTCTTTTCTGCTTCAACAGCTAACACTTTACAGCCACTGTCAATCATAGACATTAATGTTTTAATCCCCACAGCAGGTACATCAAAACGCACGTCTTGATTTGGCTTTTCTGTTTTAACTACAACTGCATCGCCACGACCTAACTCACCGCCACGCAAAATGCACTTATCAGTACCTTCAATAGCCTCGATAGCCATTGCCGCTTTGTGCTTAACAACAACAGTTTGTCCAATATCCAGGCCGCCCATTTGTTTTGCTAATTCAAAGCCAAAGCAAATATCCGCCCATTGCTCAGCAGTTGGTTGTGTTTTTGAAAGCACCCCCACCTTTGGCATAAATGGTTTTAGATATACGGTTTGATCTAAAACTTTAAACCCTTCTCTTTCAATTTCATCAACAATGGCAAGCATAATCGTGTCATCCTTGCGATTTTTCAAACGTTTAAGCACGCCTAATGTTTTCAAGTCTGGGAAAGCTAGACCCTTAAAAAGAATTTCTTTAGTAACTTTGCCTAACATGGTTAACTCTACAACACCTTCATTTTTCAAGGTTTTGAAGATTTTACCTAGTTTAGCAACACTAATATCATAGAAAGCATCGGCCTCAGTCTTCAAAGCCGGGTCTACATCTGGAACCACGCCGATAACAACTACCTCGTGACCTAATACATGAGCGGCACGCATGAATTCTACAGGTAAAACTCCAATGCCTGCAATCAATCCTACCTTTGCCAAGACTATACCTCCTAGATGACCTACGGCCTATATATCAATTAGCAATTACAAATTTACAATAAATAATGCCTCAAAAAAGACATAATCATATACAATATATTGTACTATAAATGGATACTTTTTACCATTAAAACACTATGTTTTATGCCTATTTCTTCAACATTTTAACAGAATTATTTTAATCCTAATTTTACAACTCAGGAACGTAAAATATATTCAAATATTTTTATCAAAATATTTTATATTAATGAACTACTATTATAAAATTCTTATCCCATTAAAAGCCTAAATTTTATAGATCATATAAAAATATTAATATTTATTAATTACACAAAAAAACCTCGTACATTGTACGAGGTCTTTTGAATTAGTCGCGACGTGTACGCATAATACCACGATCGGCATTGCGTAAAAAGCGTAATAAATTTTCAATTTCTACAGAAGAATCAAGCTGCATTTCCATTTCTTCAATAGCCTTAGATAAACTAAAACCAGAACGATAGATAATACGGAATGCTTGTTTCAAATCTCGTCGTACTTCTTCTGAAATACCTGCACGAGATAAACCAACAGAGTTAAGGCCGATAACACGCGCTGGTTGACCATCAGCAATAACGTATGGTGGAATATCTTGGACCACCTTAGCCATGCCACCAACCATAGCATTTCGACCAATCTTAACAAATTGATGAATACCTGCAAGGCCACCAATAACTACGCGATCTTCAACGATAGCGTGACCAGCTAAGCCTGCACAGTTACTCATAATTACATTATTGCCAACAATACAGTTATGAGCCACATGTGTACATGCTTGAAGCAAGCAGTTATTGCCTACACGTGTTTCTTCACCTTCGCCAGTAGCGCGGCTAATAGTGACAAATTCACGGATAACCGTTTCATCGCCAATATTACAATAGCTTTTTTCGCCTTTGAATTTTAAATCTTGCGGTTCCAACCCAATAGATGCGCTAGGGTAAATCTCACAACGCTTACCAATGGTTGTCCAACCACCAATTACAACATGTGCACCGATTTGTGTGCCATCGCCAATCTCGACATGTTCGCCGATAACAGCGCCAGGACCTACGATTACATCTTTGCCCAATTTAGCATTTGGATGGACTATGGCTGTACTATGGATGTTGGATTTCGCATTTTCCATGCCTACAACTATCACTACAATCACTCCTCATTCTATTATACAAGGGCAAACATGTATTCACCGCTAGCGCACAATTTGTCGCCAACATAGGCACGGCCTTCAACCTTGCCCATTTTACCTTTAATTTTAACAATATCTACCTCCATGCGAACTTGATCGCCAGGTTTTACAGGATGGCGGAAACGCACTTTATCAATACCTGTAAACATAGGAGTAAGACCACGATTTTCCTCAGGGTACAATAATGCAATACCACCGACTTGAGCAATAGCTTCAGTCAATAATACACCTGGCATAACGGGGTTCCCTGGAAAGTGACCTTGGAAGAACAATTCGTTGAATGTAGCATTTTTAATACCCACAGCACGTTTCATAGGTTCTAACTCAACAATGCGATCAACCAAAAGCATTGGGTAACGATGAGGTAAAATTTCTAAAATATCTTCGTGATTAAGAATCATGGCTGTGTCTCCCTTATTTCTTCCATTATACTGCGAGCCAATCTTGAATTTAATTCATGACTCGATTTCAAAGCAATTACATGGCCTTCAATCGGTCCTAACAAGAATAAATCCCCTATAACATCTAATGCTTTATGGCGAACTAATTCATCCTCAAAGCGTGGTATAGATAGACATTTCTCATCATCATAGACTAATGCATTATCTAGGCTACCGCCTTTTGCAAGCCCCATGGCCTGTAATTGTTCCAATTCCTTCATAAATCCGATAGTCCTAGCCGATCCAATGTGTGCTTTGAAATACTCAGGCGATACTTCAAAATCACATTGTTGCGTACCAAGCAACGGATGGCTGTTAATTGATGTAAAAGTCATGCGATAGCCATCATATGGCAAAATCACAATAAAACGATCCCCATCATAAACAGCATGAGATCGAGTCACTTTGTATATATGACGTGATGCTATTTGTTCTTCAATGCCAGCCTCTTCAATAAGATTGACAAAAATAGCACTACTACCATCACCTACAGGAGGTTCTGGAGAATCCATTTCAATATAACAGTTATCAATATTCATAGCACTGAACGCTGCCATCACATGTTCAACAGTAAATACCTTTGCTTCACCATTTTCCAGCGTGGTAGCGCGCATAGTGTTCGTCACATTATCAATGTGTGCTCGCACAGAAGGATGCCCTTCAATGTCCGTGCGGACAAACACAATTCCTGTATCTTCAGGTGCAGGCTTAAAAACCATATGTACTGGTTCACCGCTATGAAGGCCAATCCCTTGATATGAAACAGCCTTTTTTATTGTTTGTTGTGGCTTACTCATAAGAATGTCCTTTCATAATCCGAATTCACGTTTACTATACACCAATATGTATTATACCCTATTTGCATAGGTGTTACAAGAAATTTACCATATATTACGCTAATTGGAAAGACTATTCTTAGTCTTTAAAATTTTAATAGATTATTTTTAAACACTAAATTATAAGTATAAAATAAAAAGAGATTTCATCCATGCTAGTAGGAATCAGTTTCATCTTGAAGATTCCACAATCGCATAAACAAAATCTCTTTAAAATTATTAACTATTGAAAAACATCAGGTGGTGTATCTATTTGTTCACCATAAAAGCGACGAGTCCATTTCCAACGGTTATGAAGCCAGAACCAATCTTCAGGGTATCGCCGAATATAATCTTCAATAAACTCATTTAAACGAGTTGTTGTTACCGCTATATCACGCTTTTTATCATCTGTACGTTCCACATAAATTGGTGGATGTGCTTCAATCTCATGTTTCTCAGAAAACGGACTATAATGTATGGTTACAAAAATAATAGGCACATCTTGCATACGAGCCAGTACAGCTGGTCCCGCAGCCGTCAATGTTTCATAGCCAAAGAATGGTGCAAGAACGCCATCATCACCAGGGTCCTGATCCATAATAAGGCCTAAAAACGCACCTTTTTTTAGTTCATTAATCATTTCACGAACACCTGTTTTATAGGTCACATGTTGATGCATAATCCGACGATATTCATTGATAAACTTATCGGCATCACCATTCTGTTTCATAGCCACAGAAATCAGCGGATATCCTTCAGAAGCAAGAACGCCACCTAAAAGTTCCCAGTTACCACTATGAACAGCAGCTAAAATTGCACCTCGACCATTTTCTAAGGCATCATCTAAGTACTCTCGATTAATAAACTCCACCATATCTTTGTATGCGCCATCTTTAATTTCAGGATAGCGCAATACATCAATAATCATACGGCCAAAGCGTGTAGTACTAGCTTTCGCAATACGTCGAGCTTCTTTAGGATCATCTGTAATATTACAGAATAAAATTTGGCCTATCGCCAGGCGCTTGCGTTTAGGTGGCACCACTAACCACGCAATTTCACCAAGCAATGTACCAATAGCATATTGCAAACCTTTAGGTAATAAGCAAATAAAGGCACTAAAGATTTTCATAAACCTATACATGGATTATTAGCTCTCCTTAAGCTGTGCTTTCAAAGCGTCAATTTCTTTTTGTAATTGTTTTACAGTTTTCACCATTTCTGGCAAACGATTCTCGTAAGCAGCCAATTTTAGCCACTCTTTATGAGGTCTCATTGGATACCCAGCCATAACAGAATTAGAAGGCACATTGCCAGTAATTCCTGTTTTACCTGCAAATTGTACATTATCTCCAATTGTAATATGACCTGTACAGCCTGTTTGTCCTGCAAAGATTACATGGTTACCACATTTTGTACTACCTGCAATCCCAACCTGTGCGATTAAGAAACAATCTTCTCCAATCTCAACATTGTGGCCAAGGTGAACAAGATTGTCAATTTTGGTACCGCGGCGTACCAAGGTAGATCCCATTGTAGCATTGTCGATAGTAGTGCAAGAGCCAATTTCTACATCATCTTCAAGAATAACATTGCCTACTTGAGGAATATGCGTATGAATACCATTTTCTGTGGCAAAACCAAAACCTTCACCGCCGATAACTGCTTTAGCACGCAATACAACGCGTTTACCCAAAATACAGTTCTCATGTACGATAGCACCTGCATAGATATCAGAATCTTCCCCAATTCGTACATTATGACCAATATATACATAAGGTCGAATCGTTACATTATCACCGATAACAGCATTATCATTAATAACACAATAGGCACCAATAGCTATATTTTTACCAAGTGTAACATTCTTGCCAATAATAGCTGTACTATGCACTTCACGGGGAACTACAACAGGTGGATGGAATACTTCTAGCACTTGGGCGAATGCAGCTTTTGCATTATCAACTACGATTTGCGCCATCGGTGCATTTTTTACTTCCGATTCAACGATAACAGCACCCGCTTGGCATAATGCAATATGTTCAACATATTCACCTATTGCAAAAGTTATGGATTGTTTTACTGCTTGCTCAAAGCTACGTGTCTCAGTAATGACAATAGACTCATCCCCTATAAGTTGACCGCCTACTAAATTTGCGAGTTCCTGTAAAGTTTTTTCCAAGGCAAACTCCTCCCCCGTGGTAATCCTCAATTATTGTGCAGCTTCAGTTGTACTTGTTGCAGCTTGATCTGCTTGTTGTGCATTTTGCTGAGCATCTTGTTGCTCTTGGGCTTTAGCTGCATTTTCAACTTCTTTGATTTGGTCGTCAGAAGCTTTACCCATTTTTGTAATCAAATCATCAGTTACATCAGAGCCACCACCAACAACAGCGCCTTTTTCAATAATAACATCAAGCTTTTTCTCTTTCACAAGTTCATTGATTTTTTGTTCTTGATATTGACGATATTCTTGCGCTTTTGCATTTGCAAAGGCATTTAATTCTTGATTCGCTTGATTAAATACATTTTGTTTAGATGCTTCATCGGCAGCAGCAATTTTAGCATCTAATTCGGCTTTTTTAGCGTTAATTTCTTTAGTAATTTCAATTCCTTTTTCAGTGCTGTTTGCTACTTTTACGCTATCAACATAACCAACATTATTAGAACCACAGCCACCTAAGATAGCCATAGAAGCTACTAAAGATGCACCTAATACTAAAGATTTAATACGTTTATTCATAATATAACTCCTTATTGAACTCGATAGGACGCCTTCACTGCATCAGTAATATCAAGCCCTTTAATATTACCACCATCATCGATGATGACTAAATCCAAATGTTGTTCCTCAGCAATAATTGCTACACGCATACGAACATCTTCTAAAATAGCCTCATGAAGTGCACTCACTTCAGCTTCTTTATCTGAAAGTTTTTTTGCCCATGTATCATTCCACTCTTGCGCCACAGGCAGGTTATTATTAGCAATGATGGATTGTGCTTGTTGTTGTACCATGGAGTCTCGTTTCTCAGCTAATTCCTTCTGTAGGGATGCAGCGTATTGATTGAGCTCTTCCTGCCCTTTTTGTTGCATTGGAGCAAGCTCAGCCTGTACCTTTGCTTTAATTGAATCTACATCGAAATCCGATGGTTTTCTCTTAGCTAATAAGTCCTTTAATCTTTCTTCTTTTTTAGCTTTTTCAGCCATAGCCGCTGCTCTTTGTGCATCATCTATATATACACGTGCATCATAGGCATATAAGTCTAATTGAAGGTTTACGATTTCCAGATCATATTCATTAGTACTAACCTTTAACTCAGCTAAATACTTTTGAGTCAATTCATTGCGCTTCGAATTTAATTGCTGATTTAGTTCATTTTCTTTTGTTGCAATACGAGTTTGCAATTCTACCGTAAGAGCATCTGACAAGGTTGAATCCAGTGCAAGTGTTTTCAACTGTTCATCTTGTGTCTCTGACTTGGCATTTAAGGCTTGTTGTTCAAGTTCATATTGACGTTGTAAAAGTTCCAGTTCATTCTTGGCTTGTTTATAATCCGCATAGGATGGATTAAACTCTAGTACATCATCAATGCGTACAACACCTATTGACATGCCATCAGGACCCTGTTGGCGATTTGTTACAAAACCATAGGCCCAAACCATAGCACTTATTGCAGCAACGAGAAATATGACTAGTCCTATATATCGTTGTTTCCCGTTCATTGTCGTTCTCCCTTACATAGAACTACAGTTTATTTTTTTGCATCAGTAGCTAGTTTTTTCAATACTTGATCTGTAATGTCAACACCGCCATATAGTACAGTATCTTTAGTCATAACAACGCTAAGACCCTTAGCATCACCAACCGCTTTTGCAGCCTCCATAGCTTTATCTTGAACGGATTTAGCAATTTCTTGATCTTTTTTAGCTAGGTTTTGACGCGCTTCTTCAGCGATTTTTTGTTTAGTAGCATCATCTTGTGCTGCATCAATTTTAGCTTGCGTTTCTTGTTGTAATTGGCTTTGATAGCTCATATACTCTTGAGCTGCAGAGATATAAATTGGATTATCTTGAGACAACATACGAGATGTATCGATAACCCCAATAGTACTAGTCCCACTATTACTACTAGGCGAAGCCATTTGCGTATAAGCTAACGCACCAATACCAACAATAAAAATTGCAGCAATGACGATGGAAAAAATCTTTACATTCGCCTTGTTGTTCATCATTCGCATCATAATAGAGTGCCCTCATTTCTTTAAATCACTGCATCAAAGGATGCCATATAGAGATATTGGTGAAAGCCTCTTTAAAAAGAGGCCTTCACCATATACATTTACTATATTAGAATTGTGTACCGAAGCTGAAGTGGAATTTATTTTTGTGTTTACCCACGCCATAGTCAAGTTTAACAGGACCAATTGGAGTTGTAATACGAACACCAGCACCAACGCCATAGTTAAAGGATTTTTTGCTGTTATACCATGTAACATTTGGTGCATCCCATGCATCACCAATATCACCGAATAACACACCACTAACTTTCTTAACAATTGGGAAACGGAATTCCAATGTAGCATTGTACATCTTTTTACCACGGAATTGATCATCTTCATAACCACGTAAGGAATCAGCACCGCCCAATGTGAACAATTGGCTATAAGGAGCATCACCTTGGATGAAACCAGCACGTGCACGGAATGCCAATACATTTTTAGCACCCAATTTCTTGTACATACGAGTTTCAGCTGTGAATTTGTAGAAGTCGAAGTCACCGCCCAAACCATGACCAGCCCATTGTGTAGTATAGGAAATACGACGACCACGAGTTGGTTCATAGATATTATCGCGAGAATCGTATACTTTTTGCCATGTTACAGAGTTAATGCGACCGAAGTTATTTTTTACATAGTTGTCAGATGCGAAGTTATAGGAACCATTATCCCAGTTTGTACCTTTACCCGCATTTTTATCATAACGGAAACCAGAGCTATCATCATCATCCCATTTATAAGAATCTTTACGGGATTCTAATGTCAAGTAATCACGAGTATATTCCCCAGTTTGACGACCGAAGGAAATATTGAAACCACGAGATTTCTTATTGTATTCTGCTACTTCATTACCATCTTCATTGTAATCTGTGTATTCATCTTCGCGGTTGAAGAAGGAGAAGCCAAGGGATGTACCTTTGCTATCGATCCAAGGTTTCAAGTAGGAGATTTGGTAGTTCTTATATTTTTTCTTACCACCGATTTCCCAGTGAACTTTAAATTTATCGCCAGTACCACGGAAGTTATCTTCACCGAATTCAACAATACCCATCAACCCATCAGATTTAGAGTAACCAGCACCTAATGTGATGGTACCAGTCTTATGTTCCAATACATCGATTTCAATAATTACATTATTTGGATCTTGTTCACCTGGCAACATACGAACGTTTACGTCATCAAAGAAACCTAAGTTATATACGCGTTCTACAGAACGACGTACCAAGAATTTATTAAAAGGTTTTCCTTTCTTTTGAACAAATTCACGAGTAATAACTTTATTGCGGGTTTTCTTGTTACCTGCTGGAATGATATCTTCTACGATACCTTCAACAATGTGTATATGAAGTACGCCTTGGTCATCTACACGGACACCATCAACATGTGCTAACATATAGCCATCGCGAGCATATGCAGCATTAATGCCTTGAACTTTTTGCCCTACGGATACAGAGTTAAGAACTTGACCTGGTTGAATGTCCATGAACTTAGTCAATACTTCGGAGGAATATACAGTATTACCTTCAAAGGAAACGCCAGTAGTAACTGGATTTACTGTTACGGCAAAGTCCAATTTTACGCCTTCAGGCACGGAAGTGAATACAGGATTTACTTCGGAGAAGTAACCAGTATTACCAAGATTAGTTACATCTTTAAATACGCCATCAACAGATACGGCATCGCCAACTTTTTCAGTTAAAATTGGCAACAAATTTGCTTGCTGTTCAGCTGTAACGCCAGATATAGATAAACCGGTAATCAATTTACCTACGTAAGGATTAACAGATTCTGCACTAGCAGATGTAACATATTGTGCTTCTACTGTTGTAACAGCTTGAGTTTGGCCATTTTCAGCAGCCTTATCAAGATCAGTACCACCAGTAGTTTTAGATACCATTTTTACTTGTTTATCATCAGTTTTTAAAGCAGCATTATTGACTGTAACAGTTCCATCAGAACCTTTTACTACAGTGCCGTCACTAGATATAGTCGTATCACCACGAGCAGCTAAGATAGCTGCATCAGTTTCATCTTGTATAGTTGTAGTAGTTGCATCAGCATTATAAACAGCTTGTGTAGTAGCTGCATCATTTGTTGTAGCAGCATTAGTCGTCGTTGTGCTATTTAAATCTGGAGTATAGCCAGCTTGTACCTCAGCAGCAAATACACTGCCTGTCCCCATGACAGCGGTCAACACGGACGCTGCAAGCATACTTTTATAAGCTTTTGGTTTAAACATAAATTCCTCCTAGAACTCATCCCCATAAAGAGTTTACATCTTATTTATAAAGACTAATAAATCTTTATCATTATAGCATAAATTGCTTGGAATGAGTACTATATTAAACAAATTTTATGAAATTAATATGACTAGAATGTGCATACCCATGGGATTTGCACACTCTAGTCATAAACTTAGAAGCTTCTTGTCCAACGACCACCTAAATAATTGTTTCCTTGCGATGTACGCCATGCAGTAAACTTGAGGTTTCGTTTTACAGAATACTCAACACCATATTTATTTTGTTTATTATTAATACCTTGAGAATAAGTAAGCATTACCTTTGGCACAATATACTTGCCAATTTCAATATTGTAATTACCTGCTGTTTCCCTATTAGTCGGTTCATCAGGATCAATGGAGCCTGTCGTAATATTAATCCTATCTAAACCTAATGTATTTTGCAATGCATCTTGCACATAGCCAAAAGCAAACATTTGAAGACCTGCTGTAGCAACAGCATTCACATCATCATTTGTCAATGTACTACTATTAGAATCTGCACCACGACCAAAGGTCAACATGGAAATAATTTGCTTTCTAGATAAGTTAGGATTGGACGACAAAGTAAGATCCATATGATCTACAGTCCCTTTTACACCAAGCATAATATTGTAGTTGCTTACATTCGTTTCAGCCTCTAATTGTAAGTTTGGTAAATAGGAGCCTCCTACAAAGTGTGCATTCCCCTTTGTAATATTAAATACATGACTTAAGTATTTGAACGTACCAGATTTAACATCGAACTGGCCACTAGCAGTAGGATTTTGCAATGTACCACCGAAATGAACATCACCACCTATGAACATATTGTATAGAGTACGATCATATAGGCGCACACCCTTGCCAGCATGAATATTAACATCTACGCCCATGTTGGTGTTGCTTTCACTAGACTGCAAGGAAAGAGGAATCTTAAATTGGATGTTTTCTAGATCCAAATTACCTATCAAGGTAGGTAATCCATCACGTTCCGCAATGTAAAGTTCGCCATTTAATGGGCCTCTCACATATTCACTACGAACATCGAGTCCATCAAGTTGAAGGGCAGCCTTATAGTTGGTAAGCTCATGACCAGACCAATTTACCTTAGCCGCTAAACCAGCACTACCTTTCCCCATATTGATACGAGATTGGAAATCCCCTTGTTGTCCAGAGAAAATTAAGTCTCCGTCAATACTAGTAATTTCATTATCTACATTGGCCAATTTCATAGTACCATTACGTACAGATACTGTGCCGTATGCCTCAGGTTGGTCTATAGTCCCTGTAAGCCTAATTGCACCCTTTAACGGCCCCGTTGCATCTTTAACACTAGTAGTAACAAGAGGAATAACAGCCATATCTGCTTCGTTAAAGTCAATTGTTACATCCATAGATTTAGCATCACTAGCTTCTAAATAACCAGATGTATAAAGAGCCGCCAATGGAATTTTACCATAAATACTGAGCTTATAGCCTCCTTTAGCGCCTTGAATACGTTGGATTTGAATGACATGATCTTGCATTGTAGCTAATACGAAACCTTCATCAATACCAATTCCATTGAACGAACCGGACTCTACTGCACCAGATAATTCCACCTTAGGATTTTTCGTTTCTCCAGTAACATTCACAACACCTGTTACCCAGCCTGTTGCTTGAATATCCTTACCTACAAGTGGTAAGAATGGCACTATGTCGACATCCTTTAAGGCTACTTGTAAATCAGCTTGTCCATCGAGATCCAAAGTACCCCCCATAGCAATGAGGCCCTCACCAACAGGTAGTTTTAAAGTGGTAATTTTAAACTTACGATTAGCTAGGCTAGCATCAATTGTTGCATCACCGACAACCTTATCATCAATAGTAACATCGTTAATTTTACCATTTACAATAACACTTGGATTGTCCTTCGTACCTCCAATTTCAACAGAGCCATTTAATTGACCATCGAGGTGCTCATCAGCTCGATCTAATAAAGCCAATAAGTTCTTTACACTACCATTGGTAACATCTAAAACACCAAATAACTGTTTACTATCATCGAGCTTCATGCCACCTTTAGCAACATAACGACCACCATTTGATTCAGCAAACGAAAAATCTTGTACATTTACGACGGATTTATCTGCATACACGTGGCCATGAATATCAGTCAATAATTGCCCATTTATAGATAAAGCATCAGATAAAATGTAACCATTAAACTGAGGGTTATCCATAGAACCTGTTAAAGTACCACGGCCTGCTAGTAAACCATCCACCTTATAGTCGGTATTGATGAGCAATCTCCCCATATCGATTTTCTTACCTTCAAAATCAATATTAATAGCCTCTTTTGATACAGTACCGCCACCGGTAATAGTCGCACCATAACCTTCAATGTCAAAACGATATAACTCTAATCTTTCATTTTTATAGTTATACTTTGCAAAAGCATTAGTTATAAGCTTGCCATAAGCAGACCCATCCCATAAATGAGCTCGGCCTTCTACAATAGGGTTAGCCGCAGTCCCTGTTATATGGTTATCGGTTTCAAACCATCCTGTAATAGGAATGTCAATTACAGGGCGAATTAAATTTTCAATACGCACTGCGCGAGCTTTAGCATTTAAATCTAATGCATCAGTATTGATATTATACCAACCTGTAATATCATAACCACCACTACCGTCACCAATATGACCATTGGTAATGGTTAGAACATGATTGTCCAAAGTAATATCGCTATGAATATCATTAAAATGAGCGCCCTTATAAAGAACCTCTTGTCCCCATACAGTACCAGTCACATTAGGATTATCTAAGGAGCCTTTTACATTAATAGATGTGCTAACAGTACCAGCAACATCGTCACCTATGATTGAACTAAGTGATGTTAACGGTAACGCATTACCAGAAATTGTAGCATCCACTTGACCATTTTGAATCGAACCATATCCACTAAAGGATCCAGTTTCCATATTCCCAACCATAGTTATATTGGTAAGATTGTCACTATGGGTTAGATCCGCTTTTACAGAATCCAACACTACACCACGGACCCCAATCTGATGGCCCTGAACAGCGCCTACAAGATCTGTAACTTGATTATTCTTACCCAAAACATGGATTTCTCCATCAACTGTCCCTGTAATAGGCATCGTCAAATCTTGTGTGAAAGTATCCAATGATAAGTTATGAACATTAGCAACAGCGTCAAAATCACCTGTATCTACGACGTATTGACCTTTAACTTTAGTATTGCCAGCGCCAATAGATAATTGAGCATCATCGATGCGAACTAATCCATTATCGTATACTACATTTCCCTGCACGCGGTCCACATGGTACCCTTTATAAGAAATACCATCACCACCGATTGTCGCATCTACGCGAGGCGCTACAGTGGTGCCGCCAATATGTGCACGACCGCCAACAACACCTGTAATTCCCACATCAGTAATAGCTTCTAGCGCTACTTTATCCGCCACAACATTAAGGTTTAAATATTCTTCCTCTTTCCCTAACGTAATGAGACCATTAAGTTTTGCTGCTTGATCATTAATACGCCAAGAACTATGGCTAATGACAATTTGGTCGTGATTTAACATAATACGACCTTCACCATCAGTAATGGTATACATCGTATTGCCTCGCTTAAAAGTGCCTGTTAAACCTTTAAAGCCTACATTGCCACTCATAACATATTGTCCATCTTCACTTTTAATATTGAGATGTAAATCTTGTAATTTCCCCTTCGTTACAACAAGATCTTTGCGCAACGGAACAAAGCTCATAATACCAGCAGTATCAATTTCATCAGCTTGTACAAACACATCAAAATTAGACACATCATCCATATCTATTTTGCCATTTACAAGGACAGATGAACCATCTACATCAGCAGTAAAAGCCCCTTTGGACATACCACTCATATTAAGAGCAACGGTACCATCAAGGTTTTCAACATTGCGTTTAATGCCATCTTTAGTACGTAGCGCTACATGGCCATTATTAATGGTAATATCACCATCAAAACCACCCGATTTATTCGGATCAGATGGTTTTACTAATTTTTCTATACTCCAAGATCCATCGTTCAATTGCCATATATGAAGATCAGGTGCCTCTACAGTAACAGTCGATATAGCTGTTGCCCCTGATGTATTACCCCCAATTATACTTGGTAATGCAGATAGTTTAACCCCAACGGCTACATCTTGTGCCGTCCCTACTAAGTGACCATCCCGATCTTTAATCACCACATCTGATAAAACTACATCACCATTCCAATTGATACGAAGAGAATCATAGTCCACAGATCCGTTTATGGCATTATTTACTTGTTCTTTAACCATAGGTGCTACATAGGTCTGAGCTATAGGGTTTATACTAGCACCAACTGCAGATAAGCCTAAAATTGCAGCCCCTATGAGACACCACTTTTTACGGGTCATAATGATCTCCCATACACATTATGAATAATATAAATATATATACTAATCTTACCACACACAAAGTAATAACTATAGTATTTTAAGGGTAAATTTTATAAAACTAATATATTTTTTTACTAATCATTTTCTGCAATAACTACAGATAAAATTATTTTAAACATTACCATAACATAAAAATGAAAATATACAATGAATTTACGCTTTATAAATCTATAACAAAAAAAAGACGACCGAAGTCGTCTTTTTTAGTATTCTATTATTGATTGCCACCAAGTTGTGCTAATTGTTCAGCTGCACCACTGTTTGCAATAATTTCTGCACCTTGTCCAACTGGAGTATTCAATGGAACACCTGTCAATTGTTCAAGAGCTGCAATGCTAATATTGTAATTATAAAGAGCTTGTACATAGTTATTACGAGCATCTGTTAATTTAGTTTCCGCATCAAGAACGTCAAGGTTTGTACCAACACCAGCACGATAGCGAAGTGTAGCAATACGGAAGCTTTCTTGACCTTGAGCGACTGCAGTTTGAGTGCTTTGGATTGTTTGCTCTGCAGAACGCAAGTTCAAGTATGCTTTTTGTACGGCTAATAATACAGCATCAACAGTAGCTAAATTAGCTTCTTTCGCTTGTTCAAGTTGTGCATTGGCTTTTTTAATAGCATTTTGTGTAGCACCGCCGTCCCATAAACTCCAGGATGCAGTAGCACCTACACTCCAAGATTTTGTACTTGTTCCAAAGTAACCATCTGGATCAGCATAGCCACGACCTGCTTTTACTGCTACAGTTGGTAAATAACCAGATTTAGCAGATTTTACAGCTTCTTCTGCAGATTTTACATCAAGGGCAGATTTTACAAGAGCAGAACGATGAAGCAAAGCATATGCCTTAGCTTGTTCTAATGTAACATTGTAAGGTTTATATTGTAAGTCATGTTCTGCTGTGTTAATAGCCGTTTGTACAGGGTATGCAATGACTTGATTTAAACTTGCTTCTGCTAAATTTGCAGCATTTTGAGCTTTAACAAGGCTCGTTTCAGAGTCAGCAAGATTTGTTTTAGCAGCCAACACATCAGAACTAGCTACCAAGCCAACATTATATTGAGCTTGCACATTTGTTACATGACCTTGGTAATCTTTAACAGCTTGTTGAGCCACATCAACAAGATTACGGTTCATGATCAAAGTATAGTACCCACTGATTGCATCGTATTTTGCTTGTTGCAATGCTTCTTCATAACTAGCGCCAGTACCTTCACGTGTATAACGTGCAGAGTCAATACTTGCATCAAGTTGAGGATTAAATACAGGAGCACTAATGGAGAAGTTATGACTACCAGATTTACCGCGTCCAGTATCACCACCGGTTTTTTGAGCAGACCAACCATAGCTAACGCTAGGGTTTTTACCTGCTGCTACTTGGCTAACTGCAGATTTAGCAGCTTCATAACCCCATTTAGTTTGTTTTGCAGTACGGTTATTAGCTAATGCCAAATCTATAGTACGAGACTCATCGAGGTCCAATTTGCTCTCATATGTTTTGCTATCTTGAACAGATTTTTCAGCTAATTGCTTTTGTGTTAATTGAATAGCTTCTTTTTGATATTTGCTTAATTGGT
>USQK01000010.1 GCA_900556785.1 uncultured Veillonella sp. | reverse complement strand
TGAGATGAGGTTTCTCATAGCATAAGCTAGTAAGATCCCATGTAGACGACATGGTTGATAGGCCAGGTGTGGAAGCGCCGTGAGGTTTGGAGCTGACTGGTACTAATAGATCGAGGGCTTTACTTAAGCAGTGTAGCCAATGTAAAGGAGCATTGCGACGCATACATTGCGCGTAATCGCTTATGTCGCAGCGTAAGATTTTGTGAAACAAAATCCACAGCTGACGACGAAAACAAATTAGTCTAGAATTTCTAGTGCAACAAATATATATAACTTCTATGTGGTTTTCAGAGTACAAACTCTGACAGATTCAGTGGCGATGGCTATGAGGATCCACCTGTTCCCATCTCGAACACAGTAGTTAAGCTCATAAACGCCGAAAGTACTTGGCTGGAGACGGCCTGGGAGGATAGGAAGCCGCTGATTGCTTAAAGGCACACCTGAGGGTGTGTCTTTTTTTGTTGTATGGCTTCCTATCCTCCCAGGGTACCTGGTGAGCAGGGCAGTAGAAGATGGAGGAGTAAAACGACGACAGATTCACTGCATCGCTTAGTTCGGAGCGTAAGATGGACATGTAGCGAAGCTACATAGGTCCATCCACAGCGACGAACACCCAGTATCCTGGAGGGCAGAACCGTACATGAGAACTCGCTGATTGACGAAATAGAGGGTCAATCCTAAAGGATTGGCCCTCTATTTTTGTGCTCTAACGAGCACAGTTCTCATACCTGCTAGAGACGTCTCCAGCCAAGGTTGTACAAGTATTATCTATGGATAATAATCTATAGGACGGCGTGGGAAGCCTAGGGCAATAGGGCGTAAAGGAGCGCAGCGACGCGTACGTCCATTGCATCAGGTTCGACGAAGCCCTATAGTTAAGTCTGTACATTAGCATAATGTATTATATATTGCCATGGGCGAGTGTGATAGGAAGCTGCGGCTAGTGGTAGGAGGTAAACTAAATCTATACGGTAACGCGGCACAATGTGCCAATGTTACCGAAGCGTACATTAGTTGAGTAACTCCAAATACATGTAAACCTATCCTCCTAGGGTACTTGGTAGGCAGGGCAAGTTAAAAGTAATAAGGACTAAACGACGACAGATTCACTGCATCGCTTAGTTCGGAGCGGTAGTTGAATATTTTTAAATTATATAATTAAAATATCCCCATGTTCATAAAATCACAGGGCTTGTTTATAACATCTTATTATTAATTATATATACAAAAAAGAGCCGCCGAAGCGACTCTAGTTTTATTATTCTACACCAACCATTACGCTAGTGGATTTGATAACAGCCACAACTTCTTTGCCAACTGTTAAGCCTAATTCTTTAACGGATTGAACTGTAATATCAGCTGTAAGAATGTTATCGTTACCTACATTAATCTTTACAATTGCGTTTACAGCACCTTCTTGAATTTCAACAATTTTACCTTTTAATTGGTTTCTTGCGCTTAATTTCATGGAGTACTCCTTGTAAAAAAATATACAATACAAATTTATATTTATTATATCATTATACAAAAAATAAGACATGATGTAAATCACATCATGTCTTATTTTATATGGAGCGGGCGAAGGGAATCGAACCCTCCTCTCAAGCTTGGGAAGCTCGCATTCTACCGATGAACTACGCCCGCATGATGTACATATTGTATCATACTATAATATATACATTCAAGTGGAGCTTGTTTATATACTCTATACCCATAGTGGTTGCTGTATTGTGTTGATATAAGAATTGATGTATAAAATAATGAGGAAGGAGGCATATGTATGTCAAAAATTTATAAAATTCATAAATGGTTATCTATAGTTTCTGTGCTATTTTTCTTAATGTTCTGTATTACAGGACTTATCCTTATGTTCAGAACTGAATTAAATGCATGGGCTCAAGGAGGATCACATCACTCCTCGTTATCAATGGAGATGAGCCAACAAGAAATGTCTATTTTTAATTATGCTGATGAAGGTGCCCTATTAGTGAAAGAAAAATATCCGTCTAAGGATATTTTAAATATTTCTCCAGCTATGGGGGCTACACATATTTTACGGTATCGTATTATTGATTCTTCCGCAACTGTAGCGCCTCCAGCACGTATGGGGATGGGAGGGGATTATGTATTATATAACCCTAAAACAAAGTCCCTCATAACTACACATCATGAAACGCCTGCGCATCCTTGGGTTCGAAGTGTATTACATACACTTCATCAACTACATACTCGATTAGATCTTGGTAAAACAGGAATTTATATTGTAACGATTTTATCTTTAGTATGTGGGTTATCTATTATTTCTGGTGTTTTTTTATATGGTCCATTTCGTAAAAGCTTTGCAAAATCTACTGTATTGTCTAACTATATGAAATTAAGTACATTACATCGAGAATTTGCTATGGTTGCCACTGTATGGGGATTCATATTATGCATTACAGGTGTATGGATAGGTGGATTTTTTATTGCTAATGACAGCTATAATGCAGATGTACTACACACTGCAAAGCAAGAACTTTCAATTGGTCAATCTGACATTTTACAACCATCTGAAGCTATCTCTCGAATTATGAAAGCATACCCAGATCGTCAGCTTATATCTATAGATTATCCATCTAAATTTAATAATCATCATTATGCATTTTATTTAGGTGCTGAAAATGATGATGATCCAGCTATGTTCTTGGGCCAACCAGTCTATGCTAATTTATATACTGATTCTACTAAGGATATGTATTCTACAAAAAATATCCCCTGGTATTTTACAGGCATGACTACAATGATTAATCTCCATATTCATAATCATAATACGATGGCTCTTAAAATATTATGGGCCATCTGGGATATTGTTCTTATTGTAGGCATTGTGAGTGGTATTATTATGACTATTAAAAAGAAATTTGGCAGAGCTAGTGCTACAGAATCTAAAGTATCGGCTGAGATAAAACATGTTTGGCGTACACCAATCTGTTGTGGTACCTTAGTATTACTTGGATTTATTATGCCACTTTGGTCCAATCCAGTTACAAATACTATAGCAGGTATTTGTTTAACTATTCCTCTAGTTGTATTTTTTATTTCTTTAATTAGAGGATTTAATCATTAATTCATTGTATATTTTATACACTTAATCAATGAGGTTCATCATAAGTTTATTGATTTATTTCGAACTAAAATGATAAAATAATATATATTAGTTATAATTTTATGTAGTAAAATTTGTATTTATTTTATGATTGAGAAAGTGGTAGTTACTATGAATTATATAAAAGCATTTATTCAGTCTGAATCATCTGGCGGTATTATGCTCTTATTAGCCGCTATTCTTGGTGTTATTACAGCAAATTCTCCGCTAGCAGAACAGTATTTCTCCTTAATGCATGTGTTTTGGGGCCCTATGGATATATTGGAGTGGGTAAATGATGGATTAATGGCTCTTTTCTTCCTATATGTAGGGCTAGCAATTAAATCCGAAATGATTTCTGGTGAGCTGAATACAAATTCAAAACGACTACTACCAGTATTAGCTGCTCTTGCAGGCGTTGTGACACCAGCTTTAGTATATTTCTTAATTGCTGGATCTGTGCCTGAGTATACTCATGGTTGGGGAATTCCAACAGCTACTGATATTGCATTTGCCATAGGTGTAATTATGATGCTCGGTAAGCGTGTATCACATGCTATGAAAGCATTTCTTGCTGCATTGGCGGTTATAGATGATTTAATTGCTATTATTGTTATAGCTATCTTTTATGGTGCTGGTGTTGATTTCCCATACTTGATTGGTGCTGCTATCGTTACAGGTGCATTGTGGTATACTAACAAACAAGGATATGTTAGACCTGTATTATATGGTGTATTAGGTGCAGCTCTCTGGTACTTTGTATTAAAGTCTGGTGTTCATGCAACCATTGCAGGTGTTGTCTTAGCTATGACTATTCCTGCAACAGGTAAACTTGATGGTGAAACAGTATATCCTATGCTTAAATGGGCTGATAAACTGAAGAACTGGGTTAATTTCTTGATTATTCCTTTATTTAGTTTCTTAAATGCTGGTGTATCCTTTGCTGATGTTTCAGCAGATCACCTATTCCATCCTGTTGTACTAGGTGTTTCATTAGGTCTTATTTTAGGTAAACAGTTTGGTATTTTTTCTGCTGTTTTCGTTTTGGTTAAATCTAAAATTATCAAGATGCCTACTAATACAACATGGCCAGAAGTTTATGGTACAGCCATTGTTTGTGGTATTGGTTTTACTATGAGCTTATTTGTGGCCACATTGGCATTTCCACCTGGTGTAACTCAAGAAATGTCTAAAATTGGTATCTTTATAGGATCTATTATTTCTGGTTTATTAGGTGCTATAGTTTTAATTGTGGCTTACAAAATAAGATCTATTAAGAACAAATAATGAACTTATTATATTAGGAAGGAATCATATGGAACGGATATTTGTACTTTTACGTTCTCCTGGTTCGGCTACTGCCGTTTTATTAGGAGCTACACTTATTGCATTAATCGTAGCGAATTCTCCATTGGCAACACAATATATGTCTCTGGTTAATTTAAAACTAGGTCCATTAACAACGATGGAGTGGGTTAATGATGCATTAATGGCGATTTTTTTCCTCTTTGTTGGATTAGAAGTAAAACGTGAATTGGTAAGTGGTGAACTTAATACGAATGCTAAGCGTATCATGCCAGGTATTGCTGCATTATTTGGTGTATTAGTACCTGCTATTATTTACTATCTTATGGCTGGATTTAGTGAAGTTTACATTCATGGATGGGCTATTCCTACTGCGACAGATATTGCTTTTGCTATAGGTGTAATAACTGCATTAGGCTCAAGAGTTCCTAACTCGATGAAAGTATTTTTGACAGCCTTAGCTGTTATTGATGATTTAATTGCCATTATTGTTATTGCTATATTCTACGCAGCACATCTTAATCTTTTCTATTTATTCGGTGCTGTAGTTGTAACGGGGTTATTGATTTATTGTAATCGGTCTGGTTACGTTAGATCTTTATCTTATATCATTCTTGGTATCATTTTATGGTACTGTATTCTTCGTTCTGGTTTACATGCTACAATGGCAGGCGTAATCTTGGCGATGACAATTCCTGAACGGGGCAAGATTGGTCGTAAATATGTTAGACCAATGCAACATTGGGAACATTATTTATCTAACTGGGTAAGCTTTGTTATTGTTCCTATTTTTGCTTTCTTTAATGCCGGTGTAAGTCTTGGTGGATTTGGTGTAGCAGATTTAACACATCCAGTTGTTTTAGGCGTTGCCCTAGGTCTTATTTTAGGGAAACAAATCGGTATCTTTGGTGCTATGTTTGGAATGATTAAGTTAGGTATTGTACCTATGCCAGCAGAAGCTAACTGGAAATTTATATATGGTACATCCATTGTATGTGGTATTGGTTTTACTATGAGTATATTTGTTTCCGTTTTAGCTTTTGATCCAGGTCATGCTCAAGAGATGGCTAAGGGTGGGGTATTAATCGGCTCTATTATTTCTGCAATTATAGGTTATATATACTTACGTATAGTTGGTGCTAATCGTAAAGAGTGCCATATTGGTTTGTATCATAACTGCTAAAATTAAATAGTATTAGTAAAGTCTCCATTATTGACTCCCATACATCTAATGTTAAATTACATTTTACTTAGATGAAGTAGTCCATAATGGAGATTTTGTTTCATTGGTATCTTAGATTTCTATGATATATATGTAGTTAATAAAGTGCATTATTCATACATTTTTTGTATTACTATCTCAATATTGTTTATAGATTATTTAATACTGTATAGTATACTACTTAATGTAAGGTGAGGTGTATATGGTTAAAAAAATAATTATTGCATGTACGCTTGTTTGTATGACTACAATGGTATCTTCCGTATCATTGGCAAAAACGATTGATCGGGGACAACGGGGGCACCATGTTAGCAAGGTGCAAACCATGTTAAAGCATCAAGGTTTTTTACATGATTCTGTAGATGGTATTTACGGTCATAATACGGAACAAGCTGTACGGAAATTTCAAAAGTCAAAGGGACTCGCTGTAGATGGTCGCGTTGGTCCTAGTACGATGAATGCTTTAGAAAAGATGGAGACTCGTTATGGTGGACATGGTACAGAATTAAGTCATAATGGTGTACCAAATAAATACTCTCGCGTTTTAACTATGCAAGCTAGTGCTTATTCTGCTCAAGATCCTGGCAATGGTAATTATACGGCTACAGGTAGTCGCTTAAAGAAGGGCATCGTATCTGTAGATCCAAAATTAATTCCATTAGGTACGCGATTATACATTGAAGGTTATGGTTATGCTGTAGCTGATGATGTTGGTGGCGCTATCAAAGGTCATAGAATTGACTTAGCTTATGATTCTCGTTCTGAAGCATTGCAGTTTGGTCGTCAAACTGTGAAGGTTTACGTTTTATAATAAAAACTCTCTAGTACATATAATAGTGTAATAGACTATAAGGTCTAAACTTACAGTATTACATGAGGGCTAGAGAGTTTTTTATTTTGCCGAATTATAATGTTTATATAACATCGAATATTCGGAAATTATGGTATAATAGACGTAGATATATTTCAACTAACTCATGACGTTTGTTACATGAGTGCAATCAATAGTTAAATGATGAATGGTAAAGGAAATTCTATGGATAAAGTACGGCGCGTGGAACGCATGGTGGCAATGACAAAATTGTTAGTTGATTCACCGCAAAAATTGATTCCTTTAAATTATTTCTGTGACTTCTTTGGTATGGCAAAGTCTACAGTTAGTGAAGACTTAACCTGTGTGAGACAGTCTATGGAGCATTTTCAATTGGGTACATTAGAAACCGTAGCTGGCGTAGCAGGCGGAGTGCGTTTTATTCCTCATCGTAAAGGCTCTCAGGCAAATGATATTTTACGAGATGTGCAAGCTCGTTTAATGGAGCCGGATCGTATCATTCCTGGCGGTTTTATTTATATGTCTGATATTCTCTATGACTGGCATGTGATGACACGTCTGGGGGAAATTATTATGACTCGCTTTATGGATCGTAATCCAGATTATATTTTGACAGTAGAAACAAAGGGGATTCCCTTGGCTGTCATGGTAGCGCGAGCTTTCAATAAACCTCTTGTCATTGCCCGTCGTGATAGTAAGGTGACTGAAGGTTCCGCAATTAGTATTAATTACGTAACGGGTTCCTCTGGTCGTATTCAAACTATGACGCTTACGAAGAGAGCTATTCCACCGAATGCTAGAGTTTTGATTATCGATGACTTTATGAAAGCAGGTGGCACTGCAAAAGGTCTTAAAGAACTTGTTTTAGAAATGAGTGGTGTCGTTGTTGGGACCGGTGTTCTTGTAGCAACTGCAGAGCCAAATCCAAAATTAATCGATGATTATGAATCACTATTTACGTTCTATGGTATTGATGAAAATACAAAGAAAATCAACATAGAACCAGTATTTGATGAAGAATAAACAATTAATATTAGATACATTATAGTTAGATATAATGACTTTAGATCGCATATTGGACAATGGGCTAATATGATGTAAGTACTATTAAAAAGTCAGATATATGAGAGATAACAGATAGGAGATTACTATGAATATTGCAAGCCTTATTTTAGCTGCTGGTAAGGGCACGCGTATGAAGTCTAAATTGCCAAAAGTGTTACACAAGGTCGGCGGTAAGGCGATGGTAGAACGCGTTCTTGAAACGGTTCAATCCATTGGTACCAATCGCGATGTTGTTATTGTTGGTTTTGGTGGCGATGCAGTACAAAATTACTTGGGAGAGCGTGCTGAATTTGTTCGTCAAGAAGAACAAAATGGTACAGGTCATGCAGTTAAGATGGCTCAACCAGTACTTGGTGACTATGATGGTACAATCTTATTGTTATGCGGTGATACTCCCCTGGTTACAAAAGAAAGTTTAGAAGCGCTTTTAGAAGAACATAAAAATTCCGGTGCAGCAGCTACAATTTTAACTGCTCATATGCCGGATCCAACTGGTTATGGACGTATCATTCGTAATGAAGTGGGTTCTGTAGTTCGTATCGTAGAACAGAAAGATGGTAAACCTGAAGAATTAGCGGTTCAAGAAGTAAATACAGGTATGTACGCTTTTGATAGTAAAAAACTATGGCCTTGCTTAGATCAATTATCTGATGATAATGCCCAAGGTGAATTGTATATTACTGATGTAGTAGGTATTCTCGTAAATGGTGGCGACAAGGTAAGTGCATACATGACTAAGGATTTTGAAGAATCTTTAGGGGTAAACTCACGTTTGCAATTAGCAGAGGCTGAAGCTATATTAAAACATCGTAAAAATGTTGAGTTAATGACTGCTGGCGTAACAATTATTGACCCTGAAAATACCTATGTGGCTCCTGAGGTAACAGTAGGTGCAGATACAATTTTGCATCCTGGTACAGTCCTTGAAGGTGATACCGTGATTGGTGAGCGTTGTGAAATTGGACCACATACTCGTTTGACGAATGTAAAAGTCGGTAATGATACGATTATCCATTTTACTTATGGTCATGACTGTGAAGTAAAAGACGGTGTAGATGTAGGTCCATATGTCCATTTGCGTCCAAATACAGTTTTAGGTAATAAGGTTCATGTAGGTAACTTTGTAGAGGTTAAGAACTCTATTGTTGGGGAAGGTACCA
The DNA here is from genome assembly GCA_900556785.1 of uncultured Veillonella sp. GTDB lineage: Bacteria > Bacillota > Negativicutes > Veillonellales > Veillonellaceae > Veillonella. The sequence continues at coordinate 25,160 of USQK01000010.1, read as the reverse complement.
AGTTTCCACATCTCTCCTATATCGGCGATAGTGATGTTGGGGCCGGTGTTAATATTGGCTGTGGCACTATTACCGTAAATTATGATGGGAAAGTTAAGCATCGTACGACTATTGGTGATGGTGCATTTGTTGGTTGTAATAGTAACTTAGTTGCTCCTGTAACAATAGGTAATTATAGCTATGTAGGTGCGGGCTCAACTATTACTAAAAACGTACCAGATAAGGCCTTGGCGGTAGGTCGTAGCAAGCAAATTGTGAAAGATAATTGGGTAACAGAGGATACTTTCAAAAAGAAATAAAAAAAATCTCATATTTTTTAACACAATTAGGTCAAAATAGTATACAATAAAAAGGCAATAGTGTGTATCTGTAATGTATGGATTATGGATAAGTAACCAGTATAGGAGCAAATGAAAGGGTAACAAAATGGCATTTGAAGACGGCAAAAAACTCAAGATTTTCACAGGTAATGCAAATCCTGCATTGGCAAAGGAAATTTGTGATTATTTAGGGTTGCCTTTAGGTGAAGCATTTGTAGGCCGTTTTAACAATGGCGAAGTACAAATAATGATTGATGAAAGCGTACGTGGCAAAGATGTATTTATCATTCAACCAACTAGCTATCCTGTAAACGATAATTTAATGGAATTAATGGTTATGGCTGATGCGTTAAAACGTGCTTCTGCTCGTCATATTACGGCTGTAGTTCCTTACTACGGTTATGCTCGCCAAGACCGCAAAACTCGTGGCCGTGAACCTATCACAGCAAAATTAGTAGCAAACTTGATGCAAACTTCTGGTATTACACGTCTTGTAACAATTGACTTGCATGCAGGTCAAATTCAAGGCTTCTTCGATGTGCCTGTAGATCATTTATATGGTGCATCCATTTTAGCTAAATATATTAATGAAAAAAATCTTGAAGATGTTATTGTAGTATCTCCAGATCTTGGCGGTGTTACAAGAGCTCGTGATTTGGCTGACCGCATTGGTGCGCCAATTGCAATCATCGAGAAAAAACGCCCTGAACCAGGCGTAGCTAAAGTTATGAACCTCATCGGTGATGTAAAAGGCAAAAACTGTATCATCGTTGATGATATTGTAGATACAGCAGGTTCTCTTGTAGAAGGTGCTAAAGCATTAGAAGAATTTGGTGCTAAATCTGTTATGGCTGCTGTTACCCATGCTGTATTAACAGATCCAGCAAGTGAACGCATTGCAAACTCCAACATTAAAGAGCTTATCGTAACAAACACAATGCCATTACCAGAAAATTGCAAATTAGACAATGTAACGCAACTATCTGTAGCTCCATTATTGGGTGAAGCAATTATGCGTATCTTTCATGAAGTTTCAGTAAGTAATTTATTTGATAAATAATAGGTGATTCTTGAAGTTAGTAGTAGGCCTTGGTAACCCAGGCAAGCAATATGAAGCGACAAAACATAATATTGGATTTATGGTCATCGATGCCATTGCGGATAGCATTTCTCATACTCCTTGGAGAGAGGAACAACGTGCAGAGGTGTGCAGTATTAATGTAGCTGGTGAAAAGGTATTGCTTGTAAAGCCTCAAACATTTATGAATGCCAGTGGCGAATCTGTAGGTCCACTAATGCGATATTACAAGATTGATCCATCTGATGTGTATTGTATTTATGATGATATGGATTTACCTGTAGGCAAATTACGTATTCGACCAAATGGTAGTTCTGGTGGGCATAATGGGATTAAATCCTTAATTTCTCATATAGGCACCGAAAACTTCCCGCGTTTTCGCGTCGGTATTGGTCGTCCATTACCGCAATGGACTGTCATTGATCATGTGTTAGCACCATTTAGTGAAGAATCACAAGAGAAAGTACAAAAAGGTATCAAAGATACAGTAAAGGCTGTATTAGGTACTTTAGAGGTGGGTATCGATAAAGGGATGAATCAGTTTAATCCTAAGCGTCGTCCACAGCGATAAATAACATGCAAAAGGGCATGAGTCTCATTGAGATTCATGCCCTTTTTACGAGGTATATATGAGCAATCAAGAGAAAATGCCCTTTGTAGAGGCTTTAGAATCATATAAGGAACAACATTTTGTGCCCTTTCATACACCAGGTCATAAGATTGGTGTTGAAGCGCCTCAGTTACTAAAAGACTGGATGGGACCGGCACTGCCATATGATTTAGGTGTTATGTATGCCTTAGATGACTTACATGAACCAGAAGGGGTATTAAAGGAAGCACAAGACTTAACAGCTGAGTTATATGGTGCTGATCACTGTTGGTTTTCCATCAATGGCACTACGGCCTTAATCGAAGCTATGATTATGGGAACTGTAGGTCCCGATGAAGCAATCATTATTCCTCGAGAAGCACATCGTTCCGTTATTAGTGGATTAGTGTTATCTGGTGCGAAGCCTGTTTATATGGATTGCCAATTTGATGATCGGTGGGGTATCCCTTTAGGTGTATCAGTGGAGGATGCTATTAAAACCATGGATGCACATCCAGAGGCCAAGGCGATTCTCTTAGTCTACCCGAATTATTATGGCGTAGGTGTAGATATTGTAAAGATTGTAAAAGAAGCGCATAAACGAGGAATGCTTGTTCTTGTTGATGAAGCGCACGGACCTCATTTACCATTTTCAGAAAATTTACCTGTTGAAGCCATTGAGGCAGGGGCAGATTTAGTAGCACAAAGCACGCATAAATCAGTCGGTTCTTTGACACAAACCTCTTGGTTATTAGGCCAAGGGGATAAAATCAATCAGCGTCGCATTACGCAAATGCATCAAATGCTACAAAGCACTAGTCCCAATTATATTTTCCTTGCCTCTTTAGATATGGCGCGTCATCAATTAGCCACAGCAGGTAAAGCCCTAGTAAGTCGAACCGTAGAATTGAGCCTATATTTGCGTCATGAGCTCAATAAGATTTCAGGTATTACTACTATGGAATATATAGACATTCAAGAACGAGTAGTAAACTATGATTGTACAAAAGTACTAATTGATGCTAAAGCAATTGGACTGACAGGTATTGAGTTTGAACGGATATTGCGAGAATATCGTATTGAGGTAGAGTTAGTGCAAGCGCACCATGTGTTAGTACTCATTACTATTGGCGATACAAAAGAGTCTGTAACGTCTCTCATTCAAGCAGTACAAGCTATAAGTGATACGATATTACATACATCTAAAGTAGATAATAGTAACGTGGTGGAGAATGCAGAAAATCTTAGTAAAGATTCTTCATTGCTACCAAAACCTATTGTGCGTGTAACTCCTCGCAATGCTATGTATGCTAATCGTGAGCAAGTGCCTTTACGAGATGCACTGCATCGTATTGCAGGAGAGACTATTGCTTATTATCCTCCAGGGATTCCTTGTGTAGCGGTAGGTGAAGAGATTAGCTCCTCTGTGTTACAATATATAGAGAATCGGAAGGCTCTAGGGTATGTGCCGAATGGAGCCGATGATATGTCATTGGAAACAATTTGGGTGTTACAGGAGTAATTATGGGGACTTTAATCATACTAGAAGGTGGAGATGGTAGCGGTAAGGCTACGCAAACTAAACTATTAGTAGAGCGATTAACCAAGGAAGGTCATGCAGTTAAATCTGTAAGCTTTCCGAATTATGATAGTGGTGCTGCTATGCCTATCAAAATGTATTTAGCTGGTGAGTTTGGCAAAGATGTACATGATGTAAATCCTTATGTAGCAAGCTCCATGTATGCTATAGATCGCTTTGCATCCTTTAGAACTGATTGGCAAGAGTTCTATAAAGATGGGGGGATTATCATTGCAGATCGTTATACGACATCTAATATGGTACACCAAATGGTTAAATACAATGATCCAAAGGAACGTACTGCATTTTTAGATTGGCTTGAAGACTTTGAATTTAACAAATTTGCTTTGCCCACACCTGATGCGGTATGTCTCTTAGATATGCCACTCGAAGTGAGTGAAGCCTTAATGGCTGAGCGCACTGGTAAAACGGGCGGTAATACAGGGGATATTCATGAAGGAAATCATCAATATTTAGTAGCTGTTCACGATGCCTATGAAGAGCTAGTAGAACGCTATCAATGGCACCGAATTCCTTGTGCTACAAAAGATGATTCCAGTCAATATGCATTGCGCACCATTGAAGAAATTCATAACGATGTATATCAAGCAGTAGTAAATCTACTACCTTAGGATAGGGCGACTCTTTTAAAAGTCGCCTTTTTCCTATATAATATTAATATTGAGCATGTATTGATAGGAGGCACTATGACATATTTTGATTCTATAATTGGTCAAGATTCGATTAAGGCACACCTATCTGAACTTGTAAGTCGTAATGCATTACCTCATAGTCTCTTGTTTTATGGCGAATCTGGTCTTGGCAAGCTAGATATGGCCATAGGCTTAGCGTCTTTATTACTAGGGCGTCAAGTATTCTCTCAACCTAAGGGGGAATCTTATTTAGCAGAGGTTAAGGAAGCCCGTTTAGCAAATGGGGATACGGAAAAACGTATCGAAGCCGAAGGATTACCTATCTATATGGATAAGGGTGATGCCTTTTGGATTCGCCCTATGAAAACAACCTTAAAGGTAGAGCAGTGGTATTCATTATTACAAGATCATCTGTCTGTGGCGGGCAATGGGAACCGCGTTGTCATTGTGGAGGACTTTCACACAGCCAATGCAGTTATGGCAAATGCTATGCTAAAAACCATTGAGGAGCCACCTGAACAGGTGTACTTCATCATTATTACGAACAAGATTAACACCGTATTGCCTACCATCATTTCTAGATGTATGGGAGTTGGTTTTAACAGTGTTGATGTAGATACGATTCGCACCGCTCTTATAGCGCGTGGAATTACCGGTGATATAGAACAGGCTTTATTAGCTGGTCATGGTAATCCACAATTGGTGGAAAAACTGACGACACAAGGTCGCATTGAAATGCTAGAGTTAGCCGTTAAGGTGATGGATATATTAGCTTTTGAAACGCGATGGTTTACTATGATTTCCTTAGCTTGTGAAAGCTTATCTCGTGAAAGCCTAACGGAATTGATGCGCTGGCTACGCCTTGTAAGTAGAGATATGATGGCTCTTAAAATGGGGGCTCAAGACACGCAATTACAAGTACCTATGTACAAAACTCAATTATTACGATTATTACCGCGCTGGTCCATGCAAGCATTGTCAGAGGTTGTTACTGAAACATTGCAAGCAGAACGGGCTTTGCGCTTACATATAAAAACCGCTCTCGTGGTGGACGGTCTTAGTATCGCCCTTCATGATGCTCGGGAGGAGGATTAAATGCTAACCATAGTTGGCGTACGCTTTAAAAAGGCGGGAAAGATTTATTATTTTCAGCCTGAACAATTAGAACTATCCGTTGGGGATGGAGTTATCGTTGAAACAGCACGTGGTGTAGAATACGGCACAGTTGTGATTGGACCTAAAGAGGTCTATGAAGATTCTGTTGTTGCCCCTGTGAAGCCTGTTATTAGACAGGCGACGTCTAAGGATTTGAAACAAATCGAGAAGAATAAAGAGCGCGAAGAAAAAGCCTTTGAAATTTGTCTCGAAAAAATTGAAAAACGCAAGTTACCGATGAAACTTATCAATGTGGAATACACATTTGATATGAATAAGATTATATTCTTCTTTACTGCAGATGGCCGTATTGACTTCCGTGAGCTCGTTAAAGATTTGGCAACTATATTTAGAACGCGCATCGAGTTACGCCAAGTAGGTGTCCGTGATGAGGCTAAAGTACTAAATGGTATCGGTGCTTGTGGTCGACCTTTGTGTTGTTCAAATTTCTTAGGTGACTTTACGCCTGTATCGATTCGCATGGCAAAGGATCAAAATTTGAGCTTAAATCCTACGAAGATTTCTGGTGTATGTGGTCGATTGATGTGTTGCCTTAACTACGAAGATGATTTATATAAAAAAGGTGGCGACCTATATGTGAAGAAGGAACGCCCTCAATCTCCTCAAGATATAGCACCTCCTGGCATTGGTAAGGAGGTTGTTACCGATGAAGGTATTGGTAAAGTTTTAAAGGTAAATCATCATAAGCATACTGTAAAGGTACAGCTCGAAGCGGGCCGTACTATCGATTTGAAATGGTCCGAGGTGGCATTGCCTGATGAATGATCAAGAACGACTTGATGATTTAATTATCGATGGCTTACAGATTTATCAGCGTTCTGATATGTTTCGCTTTTCCTTTGACGCCATAGCACTCATTCATTTTTGTCGTTTTAATGGTCGTCATACCTATGTTGATCTTGGAACGGGGTCAGGGGTTATGCCGCTTATAGGTACGTCATTAGGGGCAGGTCATATTACAGGTATAGAAATTAATGAAACTCTCGTTGAGTTGGCTAAGCGTAGCGTAGAACATAATCGTAAACAAGATGTGGTAAATATATTATGTGGCGATTATCGACATATGACATATCGCGATATACAAGATAAGCCTTTTGATGGTGTTATTGTTAATCCCCCTTTTTATGATTGTGAAAGCGGTGCAAAGCCTACATCTGAAGAGCGTAATTTAGCACTTCATGATGGACATACAACTTTATGTGATGTTCTGAAAGCGGTACAGTCCTTTATTAAATATAAAGGTCGTTTGTGGATGATTTATAGTGCTAGTCGCTTGCAATATGTATTACATGAACTAGAAAGGTTTAACTTTCAAGCAAAACGAATTCGGTTTGTTCATGGTATGCTAGATAAACCAGCAAAATTAGTTTTGATAGAGTCTATTTTTCAAGGTCAGGCAGGTCTTGTACTTGAGCCACCACTCATCGTTTACAAAAAAACGAATGTGTACACGAAGGAGGTGTCCTCTTGGTATGAACGATAATGAATGGGGCACCTTATACTTGGTGCCTACACCGATTGGTAATTTAGAAGATATGACGTATCGATCTGTTCGTATTTTGGGTGAGGTAGATGCTATTGCGGCTGAGGATACGCGTCATACGGGCATATTGTTAAAACATTTTGATATTAAAAAGCCTTTGATTTCTTATCATGAACATAATAAGGAGGAAAAAGGTGCTTATATTTTGGAGCTTTTGTTAGAAGGTCAGTCGATTGCTTGCGTTAGTGATGCGGGTATGCCTGCTATTTCTGATCCAGGGGCAGACCTTGTAACAAAGGCCATTGAAGAAGGCATAGCTGTAGTTCCATTACCAGGAGCCAATGCGGCGTTAACAGCACTTATTGCATCAGGTTTAGATACTAAATCCTTTACCTTTGCAGGGTTCTTGCCTAAACGGGGAAAACATCGTATTGAAGAATTAAAAAGACTTTCACAAGTGACGGGAACCTTGCTGTTTTACGAAGCCCCGCATCGATTACAAGAGGTTTTACAAGATATGTATGAAGTCTTTGGTAATCGCTCTATAACGGTGGCAAGGGAATTGACGAAGAAGTTTGAAACCTTTGTACGCACCGATCTAGAAAGCCTTATAAAGGATTTAGAACAGCTCACCTATAAAGGTGAATTCGTCCTCATCGTAAGCGGTGCTGATACAGTGGAGTCCGATACTTGTGAAGTGTTGGATGAACCAGTATCTTATGAAGATGCTGTGCAAGCCCTTGTAGATACTGGGGTACCTAAAAAAGAAGCTATTCGCCAGGTGGCAAAGCGTTTTAACGTTTCCCGCCGGGATGTATATAATATTGTAGAACGTTAAACCTTCCCATTCGAAGGTTAGAAGGAGGCTCATCATGGGAGACACAAAGAAAACGTATTATATTACGACACCTATTTATTATCCAAGTGCTAAGTTGCACATTGGTCATACGTATTGTACATCTGTAGCCGATACAATTGCACGCTTTAAACGATTAGCAGGATATGATGTACGTTTTTTGACTGGTTCAGATGAACATGGCCAAAAAATCCAACGTGCTGCAGAAGCACAAGGCATTACTCCTCTTGAATATACTACAAATATTGTAAATGGTTTTAAAGCATTGTGGGAAAAAATGCATATTTCCAATGACGATTTTATTCGGACTACCGATGAACGTCATGAAAAGGTTGTTCAAGCGTTATTTACAAAAGCTTATGAGAAGGGCGATATTTACAAAGCCGAATATGAAGGCTGGTATTGTACACCGGACGAAACTTTTTGGACAGAGCAGAAGCTAGGACCTAATCATACTTGTCCGGATTGCGGTCGCCCTGTAGAGCGTGTTAAAGAGGAAAGTTATTTCTTCAAACTCGGTAAATATACGGATCAATGGCTTAAGTTTATTGAAGAGAATCCTGACTTTATTCAGCCTGAATCTCGTCGTAATGAGATGATTCAATTTGTAAAGCAAGGTCTAGAAGACTTGGCGGTGTCTCGTACATCCTTTGATTGGGGAATCAAGGTCCCATTTGATCCTAAACATGTAGTATATGTTTGGTTCGATGCATTAGTGAACTATATTAGTGCACTCTCTCCATTTGATGGTGATGGTGAACTATATAAAAAATACTGGCCTGCAGATCTCCATTTAGTGGGGAAGGAAATCGTACGTTTCCATACAATTATTTGGCCTATGATGCTCATGAGCCTTGAGTTGCCATTACCAAAAAAGGTATTTGGACACGGTTGGATGATTGTAGATGGTACAAAGATGAGTAAATCCTTGGGGAACGTAATCGATCCAATCCCATTGATTGATACATATGGTGCAGATTCTTTGCGTTATTACTTATTAAGCGAGATTACGTTAGGTAATGACGGCAACTTTACGTTACCTAACTTCGTTACAAAAATTAATGCAGATTTATCTAATGATTTAGGTAACTTATTAAACCGTACTATTGCGATGATTGAAAAATACCATGGTGGTGTGATTACAAAATGCGATGATATGGATGATTTGGATCGTGATGTATCTACATTAGCCGTTCAAACTGCAAAAGATTTTGAAGCGGCGATGGAAAATATGGAGCTTAATAAAGCTATCAAAACTGTATGGTCCTTTATTGGTCGCATGAATAAATACATTGATGAAACAATGCCTTGGGTATTGGCCAAATCTGAAGATGCTCATGACAAAGCACGCTTGCAATCTGCTATGTATCACTTGGCAGAAGCATTGCGTATCATTGCAATCTTAGTAAGCCCTGTTATCCCTGTAGGTGCTCCAAAAATCTGGGACCAATTAGGACTTGTAGGATTTACAGATGCTACTCTTGAGGATGCAAAAGTTTGGGGCTTAATTCGAACAGGTACAAAGGTTGTAAAAGGTGATCCTATTTACCCACGTTTTGAAATTCCTGAAATGGTAGAAGTTGTTGTGGAAGAGAAGGTTGAAGAAGCTGTAGACACATCTAATATTCCACCATTAAAAGAAAACATTACGTACGATGATTTTGAAAAATTAGATCTTCGTGTAGCAAAAGTTGTAAGCTGTGAAAAGGTTCCTAAGTCCAAGAAATTATTGAAATTTGTATTGGATATCGGTATTGAAGAACGCACAGTATTAAGCGGTATTTCTCAATATTATGAACCAGAAGCTATGGTTGGTAAAAAGGTAATTTACTTGGCTAACTTGGCTCCTAAGAAGATGATGGGCATTGAGTCTTATGGCATGATTTTGTCCGCATCTGATTGGGAAGAACATTTAGAAGTAACAAATATCGAATCTTTACCAGCAGGAAGTGTGGTTAAATAATGAAGCTCTTTGATTCACATGCTCATGTAAATGACGGTCGTTTTGATAACGACCGTGATGAGATGTTACAAGCTTGCTTTGATGCAGGCGTAGAATATATTATGATTCCAGGGGTCGACCGAGGTACTGTTGAATCAGGACTAGCTTTGGCGGAACAGTATGATTGTTTATATGCTGCTGTAGGTACACATCCTCATGAGTCTAAAGATTTTACAGAAGAAGACTATGAGTTCTATAAGGATCAAGCCCTTAATAATGATAAAGTACGTGCAATCGGTGAAATTGGCTTAGATTATTACTATGATTTTTCTGACCGTGAAACACAAAAACGCGTATTCATTCGTCAACTAGAGCTTGCTCGTGAAGTAGATTTACCAATTATCATTCATGACCGCGATGCACATGGGGATATTATGAATATCTTGCGCAATGAAGGTAAGGATAATTGGGGCATTTTCCACTGCTACTCTGGTAGCTGGGAAATGGCAAAAGAAGCTATTAAATTAGGTTTCTACATATCCTTTGCGGGCCCTGTAGTATTCCCTAAGTCTACAAACCTTAAAGAAGTAGCTAAACAAGTACCATTAGATCGAATTCTTATTGAAACAGACTCACCATATTTGACACCACCTCCATTTAGAGGCCGTCGCAATGACCCAAGCAAGACTCAGTTTGTAGCAGAGGAAATTGCTGGCCTTAAAGGTATGGATGTAGATGAGTTCTGTGAGATTACCTATAATAATGGTAAACGTGTATTCGGTATTGAATAATTTTGATACTAGTCAATATAAATGCTGGTAAATAAAATATTGTAAACGTCTAATGGCATTGTTCTAATTCTTAGGGTATCCATTCAGACTCATTTGAATCATAAATTATAAAACGCGATTCTCCCTTATCGGTGAGAATCGCGTTTTTCTATGGTATACTAAAGTATATTCATACTGAACTATAGTAAGTCGAGGTTAGTAGCATGAAACGTATTGCATTTATAGATTTAGGATCCAACTCCGTTCGTTTTGTCATTTATGAGATTTCTAAGACCGGCAGTTATCGTCTCATATACCAAGAAAAAGAGAGTGTCCGTTTAAGTGAAAATATGTGGGGCACTCATGAGTTAACAAATGAGCCAATGGAGCGCTCTCTGCGTGCTTTAAAAGGCTTTGTTCATATGGCTGACGCTATGGAGGTAGATACCATAAAAGCTGTTGCTACGGCTGCAGTACGTCTAGCTAAAAATGGGGATGCTTTTATTAAAGCCGTAAAAGAACGAACAGGTCTAGATTTAGAATGTATTGCTGGTGAAGAAGAGGCGCGCCTTGGATTCCTTGGGGTTATCAACACGATTGGCCTTAAAGATTTTATTATTTTTGACTTAGGCGGTGCTAGTACAGAGGTAACGCTAGTAAAAAATCGACATATTGTGAAAGCTGTTAGCTTACCTATAGGGGCTCTAACCTTAACAGGAACCTATCAAAAAGGTGATGAGTATACTCCTAAGGAACTAGAGAAGATGACGAAGGCCGTAAAGAAAACTATTAAGGAACATACGTGGCTTCAAAATATAAAACTACCTCTATTAGGTATAGGTGGTACAGCTCGTAATATTGCTAAAATAGATCAACGTAAGCTATCATATCCTATTACGAAACTACATAACTATGAACTACCATATCATAGATTTCACGAAATCTTGGAAGATGTAAAAGGTAAATCCTTAGAGGCTCGTAAAAAAATTAGTGGTTTATCATCGGACCGTGCAGATATTATCATTGCAGGGCTTACTATAGTGGATGAACTATTTAACTATGTAAATACTAAGACACTCGTTGTGGGCGGTTGCGGTTTACGGGAAGGTTTGTTTTACGATTATTATGGAGAGTATTATTTAGGTGGAAATTCAATTATCGAAGATATTTTAGTCCACTCTGCGGAAAATGTACTGCTAGGTATGACAAAGCATGAGCTAGTGCATGCTAAGTATATTACGAAATTAGCTACCAATTTGTATGATGCATTAGAGCCACTTCATAAGGCGGATAAGAATTTTAGACGATGCTTAATCGCAGCGGGATTATTGCATGATATAGGCAAACGAGTTAACTATTATAGTCATGCCCGCCATGGTTGTTACATGTTAGTTAATAGTAATTTATATGGTATTTCCCATGTGGAACAAGCTTTTAGTGCATTTTTAGTGATGAACTCTCATGGATTGACACCAAAGGAATATAAAAATTTCTTGTATGGTAAATTATTAGATCAAGAGCAACGTTTATTAGGGCAAAAACTTTCCATTATTTTAGCCATAGCAGAGGCTCTTGATGAAAGTCATGAACAATTTATTAAGCGGTTAGAGGTAAATATTAAATATACGAGTGTAGTTATAAAGGTATTTTACCTAGAGGGACGCGATGTAAGTGTCACGAAAACTGCTGTAGAAAAGCTTTCAAAATCTTTCAAAAAGGAATTCAAGAAAATATTAGAAATAGAGTGGCATGAATCTCGTAAGGAGGCATAATGGCATTACCAAAAGCATTACGATATGCGGTGTTACATGTGGGCTCCAGTAGCATGAGCATTACCATATTAGAGTATAAAGGCATAGACGATGTACGTGTCATCGATTATGCAGCGCGAGAAGTAACCTTTGGGGAGGAGTTATTTCAAACCTCTCGGTTGAGTTTTAAAACAATTGAAGAAATCTGTCATATTTTAAAGGGATATAAGCAATTAATGGCCGATTATGGCGTGACTCGTTCCAAACTATATGGTACGACAGTAATACGTGAGGCTACTAATCGTCGTAGTATTTTAGATCAAATTTATATTCAAACAGGGATGCGTGTTGAGGTCATCGATATGCCGAAAGAGGTATATTACAAATACGCCTTACTATATTACAAGATGACACATCAATACCATCTAACTGATCCTACAAAGGCTACATTATTCTTAGATATTACATCTGGTGGGGTCGGTTTAACAGTTTGGCGTGGTGAAAGCTTACTGTTCCAACGCAATATGCATAGTGGTTCCTTACGTGTTATGGAGTCATTTAATCGAAATCAACGATCTTCTATATCATTTCCAAGGGCTATTACGGAATATTTACATCGTATGATTGGACCACTCCGTGAAGAACTACAAACCTTTAATATTGATAGTATTGTCTTATCTGGTGACGAAGCGCAATATATGACTCATTTAATGGGACAAGAAAATAATAAAGAAGATATCATTACTGTTGAGCCAGAACGATTTAAAGGTCTTATTAATTCTTTTGATGGTGTAACTGCAACAAAGTTGATGAACCGTTATAAATTACCTGAATATAAGGCTAATATTTTAATGCCTACCATGATTTTATTTAATGAAATTATTACGGCTATAGGGCCGAAATCTTTAATTTTTAGTAGCTTTTCATTCTCTCAAGGCATTAGTTGGTTCTATGGGGTAGAGTCAGAGAATAATCCATTTATGTATCAGTTGCGGGAGCAAAATGCACAGTTAGCCCGTGCTGTGGCCGCCAGATATCATACAGACCGTATTCATGATGCGGAGGTAGAAAAGTTTAGCGCTTTATTCTGTAACGCTTTACGCCATAAAGGCTTACCGGAACGATGGGGATATTTATGTCGTATAGCTTCCATTCTTTGCTCGGTTGGCAAGTTTGTAAATTTACGAAATCATGGGGAGCATGCGTATCATATCGTAATGGGGACCGATATATTTGGGCTTTCAGAAGAAGAAAAACAAGTAGTAGCTAATGTTGTATATTACCACTACAAGGGAACACCAAATGATGACGATGCGTATTTCAATGCATTAACAGAATTACAAAAAATTCAGGTTACGAAGCTAGTAGCAATTATTCGTGTTGCTTGTGCACTCGACGCGGGGAGCAATCAAAAAATCTCTGATGTAACATTGGAAGAAAGAGATAATGTACTATATGTATTCTGTCGTACTAATGAGGATATCTCCTTAGAATGGTGGACCTTTAATCGCGATTCTGAATACTTTACAGAGGTATTTGGTATGGAAATCGTACTAGTAAGGGGAGGGGATCGTCATGTTCAATAATGCAAAGTATTATTTTAATCGTGAATTGTCTTGGTTAAAGTTTAATCAGCGCGTCCTATTAGAGTCTATTGATACAAATACTCCGTTATTAGAACGACTCCGATTTATTGCCATTGCTAGCTCTAATTTAGATGAGTTCTTTATGATTCGCGTAGCTGGTTTACGCCATCAAGTTGTGAATGGCATTGTTAAGTACGATGCTGCTCATATGGATGCTAAGGCACAGTTAAAGGCTATTGATGAGTCTGTACAGCGCCTCGTATCGATGCAAAGTACATATTTAAAGAATGTATTGTCTGAATTAGAATCTCATGGATTTTATTTTACCTATCCAGAACAGTTAGATGTGAAATCTAAGGCTTGGTTACGTCACTATTTTGAAGAACATATCTATCCTGTTGTAACGCCATTAGCCGTTGACTCTGGTCATCCATTCCCATTTTTAACAAATCATACCATCAATGCTATTGTGCGTATCTTTCAAATACAACCAGATGGTACTAAGGATTATAAGATTGCTATCTTGCCAATTCCATCCGTACTCGATCGTATTATTGAAATCCCAAGTCGAGGGAATAAGGAACATCGATTCGTTTACCTAGAGGACGTCATTACATATTACGCAAATCAGTTTTTCCAAGGTTATGGCATCGAAGATTATATGGTGTTTCGAATTACTCGTGATGCAGATTTAGAAATCGATGAAGAAGAAGCTACAGATTTGCTATCGGAAGTAGAGGCATCTTTGCGTCGTCGCCGTCGTGGTGATGCGGTACGATTAGAGGTGTGCGGTGAGGTAAAGGATAATTTATTAGACTTTGTGCTTACCAGTGTTGAATTAGAACCAAAGGATGTATACCGTATAGACGGTCATCTTGATTGTCGTATGTACTTTAATTTCTGTAACTACCCAGGCCTTGACCAGCTTCGTTATGTACCATTTGAACCTAAACTACCTAGTGAATTAGTTAATCATGAAGGTGAAAGTCTATTTTCTGTTATTGGAAAACAAGATCTTTTCGTCCACCATCCTTTTGAGTCTTTTGCTGTAGTAGAACAATTTATTGCACAAGCAGCTACAGATCCAGATGTGCTCGCTATTAAACAAACCTTGTATCGCGTAAGTGGGGATTCTCCAATTATTGCATCCTTGATTAAGGCTGCGGATAATGGGAAGCAAGTAACCGTACTTATGGAGGTTAAAGCACGCTTTGATGAAGAGAATAATATCCATATGGCACGCCGCTTAGAAAAGGCAGGTTGTCATGTAATTTATGGTTTGAAAGGTCTTAAAACTCATTCTAAGATTACCATGGTTGTGCGCAGAGAGGATGCAGGTATTAGACGTTACGTTCATTTAGCTACAGGTAACTATAATGGTAAGACGGCTCGAATGTATACGGACTGTGGCATATTTACGTGCAACGATGAATATGGCGATGATGCATCTCGTTTCTTTAATTTAATTTCTGGCTATTCCGATCCTCCAATTTGGAATAAATTTATTGTAGCCCCTTTAAATTTGCGGGAAAAAATAATGGAATTAATTGACCGTGAAATAGAATTCGCTAAACAAGGCGAAGAAGCATATATTATTGGTAAAATGAATTCCTTGCTTGATAAAGAAGTTATTGCTAAATTATATGAAGCCTCTGCTGCAGGTGTTCGCATAGATCTTATAGTTCGTGGTATTTGTACACTAAGACCTGGTATTGCCAGTGTCAGCGATAATATAACGGTACGTTCAGTGGTAGGACGGTTCTTGGAACATCATCGTCTATTCTATTTCCGAAATGGGGGAAATGAAAGTCTATTCTTATCTAGTGCAGACTGGATGCCAAGAAATTTAAATGAACGTGTAGAACTTATGATTCCTATTGAAGATAAACGCCATAAGGAGCGCGTTAAAGCTATATTGAATTTATATTTAGAAGATACCTTAAAAGCTCATATTATGAGAGCCGATGGTTCATATCGTAAAATTAATGATCGAGAACATCCAATTTCTGCTCAAGAAGAACTTATGAAAGAGGCTATTGCCCATGAGCATAAGGAGTCAATGACCGTAATTGAGCGGTTACAACCAATGTTTAAGATGAATAAATAGTGAAATTCATACGTAGTGTTGAATGATGAATTTTAATACATTTTCATAATAGTGAAAAAGCCTGTTTTTACAGGCTTTTTTACATGTATACATATTTAAAAATGAGATAAAAATGAAGTTTCGGGATGTGTAGAAAAAATTGGTAACAATTCAAAAACACATAAAAATACAATTTATATTATAAAAAAAACCAACATACTATATATAGTAGTGGTATCGTATATATGTACACAATTCGGAATATATTGTATAGTATTAAGAAATATCGATATGTACGTACACAGTGGACTTTTGCGAAAAATATAGAAAATAAAATAACTTAAAACTCAGTATTTACAAGCGTTTATCTCTTATTGTTAACCTATATCGTTTGACAGGTTATATCTATCTGTAGTAGAATAGTTACATTACAGGAGGGATTACAATATGAGAATTCATAAGACACACAAACGATATATTTCGTCTGTTGTTGCAGGATTGATTGTAACAGCTGTAACTATGACAGGTTTTTCTTATAATGATAAAACCGTAACCGTTATGGTAGATGGTGCAGCACACACTGTTAGAACACATTTAAATTCTAACGAAGGTATCGTACGCGATGCCGGGGTTAAATTAAATCCAAATGATAAAGTTATTTCCAGCTCAACATCTGTTCAAAATGGTACAACATTAACTGTTGTACGTGCCATTCCAGTTTATGTAACTGTTAATGGTAAGACTAGAGCTGTTTTCACAACAGAAACAACTGCACAAGGCGTTGCTAATGAACTTGGTTTCAAAATGCCTAACTACGCTGTAGTAGGCGATGCAAATGGTTCTGTATTAAGTGGTACACATATTACAATTGCACAAGTAACTAGTCGATCCTTGTCTACTGTAGATCAAGAAATTGCTATTCAAGTAATTCGACAAAAAGATGATACAATGGCACAAGGTGAAGAAGAGGTTGTTCAAGTTGGTCAACCTGGTTTAGAACGAGTGCAACGTGAAACATTATATAGTAATGGTACAGTTATTAAGACTAACGACGTATCTAAAGTAACACAACGCGAAATGGTACCTACTATTATTAAAGAAGGTACTCGTGAAGTGACTACATCTCGTAATATTGCTGGTCGCTCATCTCGTGCTATTGTAATGGAAGCTTCTGCTTACCTTGCTGGCGATGGTGATGGCGCTGGTATTACAGCTACTGGTGTACCTGCAGTACGTGGTATTGCAGCTGTTGACCCAGATGTTATTCCATTAGGCACACGTTTATTTATTCCTGGTTACGGTGAAGCTATTGCAGCCGATACAGGTGGTGCTATTGTGGGTAATAAAATCGACCTTGTAATGGACTCTTATGGTGAGGCTATGGACTTTGGTCGCCAAGACGTTACAGTATACGTATTGGACTAATATGATGATTTAGAGGATATATCTATAAGATGTATCCTCTTTTTGGTTATAGTTAAGTAGCTCAGTAAGTAATCATCGTAGATATAGTAAAAGGACGCCTTATGATTAAGGCGTCCTTTTTTAGTCTTCGATATATGGAATTAAATATTCGTACTTTGTACCTTTTAATTCATCTTTAGGAATAAATCGTAAAGATGATCCATTGATACAGTAGCGAAGTGAGCCATTAGGACCATCTTCAAATACATGGCCTAAATGGGCATTACCAATGCGGCTACGGACTTCAATCCGATTCATGCCATGAGAGTCATCTTGATAGTATTTAATGACATCCTTTGCGATTGGCTTTGTGAAGCTAGGCCAACCACAGTGAGACTCAAATTTATGGGCGGACACGAAGAGGGGTTCTCCCGTAGTGATATCTACGTACAGCCCTGGTTTGAACTCATCAGTTAGGGTATGACTGAACGGCGCATCCGTAGCAGAGTTCTGTGTAACTTCAAATTCTTGAGGGGATAAAGCCTTGAGATCTTCCTCGGAAGGTTTATTATAGTCACTGTCATCTACAAGTGGTTCATCAGATAGGTCTAGTGGAATATGACAATAACCAGTAGGATTTTTATCTAAGTAATCTTGGTGATATTCCTCTGCAGAATAGTAGTTAGATAGAGGTAATACTTCAATAGCAAATGGCTTTCCTTCGAAGGATTGCGCACGAGCTAAAGTGCTTTCAATAATTGATTTGTCGGCTTTATCTATATAGTAAATACCAGTTCGATATTGAATGCCTACGTCGCCACCTTGTTTATTAATGCTGAATGGATCAATAGCGCGTAAGAAGTATTGAATTAAGTGATCTAAGGAAAGTACATCTGCATCGTATGTAACCTTTAGTGCTTCCACGTGACCACTATCATGACAGACATCTTCATAACTTGGATTTTCCGTAGGACCATTGGCATAGCCTACTTCAGTGGAAATCACGCCAGAGATTTTTCTGATATACCCTTGAAGGCCCCAGAAACAACCGCCCCCTAAATATATTGTGTGTTCGTTCATTTAATCACCCCAAACTTCATGAGCTATTTCTTTAACTAATGCAAGTTTAGCCCATTGTTGCTCTTCGGTCAATTGGTTGCCGATTTCACAAGATGCAAAGCCACATTGAGGGGATAGGCAAAGTCTATCGAGTGGAATATATTTTGTAGCTTCTTTAATACGTTCTTTGATAACCTCTTTATCCTCTAATTCTGGACGTTTAGATGTAATAAGACCTAATACGACCTTTTTATTAGGAGACACTTCACGCAATGGTTCAAAGCCACCAGAGCGGTCATCATCAAATTCTAGATAGTATGCATCTACATTTTCTTTAGCGAATAGAATTGGTGCAACTGGTTCATAACCACCACTAGCAGCCCAAGTAGAGTTATAATTACCACGGCATACATGCGTTGTGAACGCCAAATCATGAGGCCGACCTTCAAGAGCCAAGTTGTTTAAGCGTAGGTACTTAGCTGTTTCACCTTCAATAGTAACACTTTTATCTTTTTGGCGACCAGTCCAGTAAGCGTGGTCACAGCACATACCCCAAGTGCAATCATCAAATTGGATGTTGCGGCAACCTGCTTCATAGAGGTCTTTAATTACTTGACGGTATGCAGCAGCAATGTCTTGAATTAATTCTTCTAAATCAGGGTAGAAGGAGCGTGTTGTAATACCGTTATCCTCGCGGAATAATTCGGCTAAGAATTGGGATGGCGCAGGAATTGTTTGACGAGCTGTAGTATGTTCATCTTCAAATTGTTTTACAAATTTGAAATGTTCTACAAATGGATGGTTAGTACCTGTAATTTTACCAGTAAGGGCGAGGGAGCCTGGCGCTGTTTCTTGACCAACGAATTTGTAACCGTGTTCAAGTTCAATTTCTTTTACGCCATTGAATCCCCACATGAAATCTAAGTGCCAGTATGCACGGCGGAATTCACCATCAGTAATAACAGGAAGACCTGCAGCTTTTTGTTTTTGAATGAGGTCTGTAATAAGACGATCTTCAACAGCTGTTAGCTCTTCTCTTGTAATATTTCCTTTTGTAAAAGCTTCACGAGCTTCTTTTAATTCTGCTGGGCGTAGGAATGAACCTACGATATCAAAATGAAATGGTGCTAATTGTTTGGACATATATAATCCTCCTTATATAAACGGTAAAACCGATAGATTCGATAGGTTTATTATAACTAAGGATGAGCATATATAAAAATATCAATATATTAATGTTGTATATAGTTTTAAGTTATATCAGAGAGTTATTTTTGCGCTTCAGTTATATCGAGATGTAAAAGTAATATAGTATCAACTCAGTTGTGGCATATCTTATTCTATCTTATGCTTTTCTTTGGTTTAGTTGTTAGCAGTTAGATTTCCTACATATATTAAAAAGCACTCTCTAAATGAACTGCACCCCAAAAATTGGACACAATTTTCCGAGGTACAGTTCAAAATCGAGAGTGCTTTTATGTAAAGTTAAACTATTATGTAGAGTAGTTGAAATATAATCAAGAATCCTACAATATTATTCTTTTGTTTCAGGTAGTTTAATATGTCTGCCGTAGTTGCCTACATACTGTTCTAAGGCTTGAATATATTCTTGCCCTAAACGGCTGCGATGCATTTTGTTATTGGTAATGTAACCGATATGCATCAAACCTTCTTCGGCGAGAGGTACAGAGATAATATTCTCCCCATTTACTTCTTCATCGATAACACCACTAGATACGGTATATCCATCTAGTCCAAGCAATAAACTAAAGAGAGATGCTCTATCGCGTACACGAATATGTTTTGGTCGTACAACGGTACTAAAAATTTCTTCAGAGAAATAGAAGGAGTTGTGATCGCCTTGTTCAAAGGAGATATATGGATATTCCTCTAATTCGTCCATAGATACAACCTTTTTATTAGCTAGTGGATGGTTTTTGCCTATGAAGATATGTGGGTGTGCAGTAAATAACTCTGTAAATGTTAATTCATTAGTATGAATTAATTTCTCCAGTACAGGTCTATTAAAATCATTATAGAAGAGTAAACCAATCTCACTCTTCATATGAGCTACGTCATCGATGATTTCATAGGTTTGAGTTTCCCGTAAGGATACATCATATTGATCGATGCCTGCGCCTTTTAAAAGCTCTACAAAGGCGTTAACTGCAAAGGAGTAATGTTGCGTAGAAACAGAGAATTGTTTTTTACCACCGCTTTGGCTTTTATATTGCTCTTCCAATAAAGTGGCTTGTTCTAGTACTTGTCGTGCATAGCCGAGGAAACGTTCCCCTTCTTTAGAAACAGTAATCCCTTTATTGGTGCGGTCGAAAATGGTAATGCCCATTTCCTTTTCCAATTCCTTAATAGCCTTTGTTAGACTTGGTTGAGACACGAAGAGTCTCTTAGCAGCTTCACTAATACTGCCTATATTTGCAATTGTTGTGACATACTTTAATTGTTGTAAGGTCATAATGGCCTCCTTTTATATATTACACTACTTATACTACTCGATTATAAGTATTTAAGCAATGTTATATATATGTTACAATGTACTAATAGAATAAAGGAGGACCTATGCTTAAACAAGTCATCGTAGTAGAAGGAAAATCTGATATACAACGTATTGCACAAGCCGTGGAAGCAGACTGTATTGCTACAGAGGGTTTTACACTTCGTAAAGGTGTTATTGATATGATTCGTGTAGCTTATGAAAAGCGAGGTATTATCATATTAACTGATCCTGATACAGCAGGGGAGAGAATTCGTCGTGTATTAACAAAAAAATTCCCTAATGCACAGCATGCTTTTGTCCCTCGTGATGAAGCGTTTGCAAATGATGATATTGGCATAGAACAAGCATCTCCAGAATCCATTAGAAAGGCTTTATCTACATTACATGTAGAATCCTTGGAATCATCTAACGAATTTTCTATGGTAGATCTAGTTCGTCATGGATTATCAGGTATGCCAGATAGTGCCGTTCGCCGTGCGATTATTGGTGCAAAGTTAGGCATTGGTTATTGCAATGGGAAACAGTTTTTATACCGTTTAAATCACTACGGTATAAGTCGAGATGCTTTTGAAGAGGCTGTAAATAGTTAAAATAGGAGTTAAGATGTTAGAATCAGTAATTGCAAGCCCTGAAGTAGTACATTATATATGTAAACGCTTCGATATTAAAATGAGTAAGAAATTAGGGCAGAACTTTCTTATTAAGAGAGGTATTGTAGACGAAATTGTACATGCTGCGGAATTGACACCTGGTGAACCTGTACTAGAGGTAGGTCCTGGTATTGGCACATTGACACAGGGGTTAGCACAAAGTGGTGCCGATGTAACGGCCATTGAGTTAGACCGTCGCTTATTAGAGGTTCTAGATACTACCTTGGCTTCTTATGACAATGTACGTATTGTCCATGGTGATGTGTTGAAACTCGATGTGCCAACCATTATGAACCATAAACCATTTAAAGTGGTTGCTAATTTGCCATACTATATTACAACACCTATTATTATGTCTCTATTGGAAAGTAAATTACCGATAGAACGCCTTGTTGTAATGGTGCAAAAAGAGGTGGCCTTGCGTATGGTAGCTAAGCCAGGTACAAAGGATTATGGTGCATTGTCTGTAGCTGTACAGTATTATACTGAGCCTGATATTGTACTTGATGTACCGCCTAAATCTTTCTTGCCAGCTCCAGCTGTAACAAGCTCTGTTATTCGCTGCGTATTGCGTGACAAGCCTCCTGTTGATGTGATTGATGAGAAACTATTCTTCCGAGTGGTGAAAGCTGGTTTTGCGCAACGACGGAAAACATTTGCTAATACAATGAAAACAACGGGCTTATCAAAAGATAGAATCGAAGAGCTGTTAGCAAAAGCGAATATCGATGGTCAACGAAGAGGGGAAACATTTACCCTTCAAGAATTCGCCGATGTAGCTAATGCGTGGGCTTCTTTAATTAAATAGTACAATGTAGGGTTATAGGACAAAAAGTGTTGCTATTTTAGTCCCAAAGATTGGTAAATAGGCGATCATAATTATGCAAATCACTCCAAACAATAGCATCACCCCAAGTCGGAATAGAAGCTTCTAACCTAGATTGTTCATGTATGGTATGATATATATCAGAAATACTCTTGTTGGTCGGCATAACCTTAAGTATTTCTGCATTAGAAAGCGGGTTTGGTGAGTGCATATAGCACCACCAGAACACCGCTTTTATTCGTCTTTCAATAGACATTCCTCTATGATTACGTAACATAGTGCGTAACTGAGCATTTACACCACCTTCTATACGATTATTAGTAGCTGGGCAGGTACATGTTAATGATGCATCTAAGTAAGTAAATAAACATCTTTTGTTAATCAATTTAACTAAGGAATTTTCTGCTTTTATAAGTCGTTCATGTTTAGGTCGTATCGTACCATTTTCATCAACTGTTATTTCTGATAGGAATACCCTATGTCGTACTTTCCATGACATAACGTTTTGTACCCACTTCATAGCATGATCTTGCGTGTGTATTGTTAATAAATCCCTTGCAATTCCATATAACTCACAACCAGCAATCGTTTTAGGACGTATTGTTGTATAGCGTTTTACTTGTTGAAATGCATGAAATAAGCACCTTTGTAGTTTGGCTTTCGGCCAAACTTTTTTTAATGCCTTTTGAAAGCCGGTACCACCATCGGATATAACTACTATAGGTGATGAAATACGTCGTAATAAAGCCTCCCAAGCCTTAGAATGCTCATATCTACAAACATACCAGCCTAAGACATGCGTCTCATTACAACAGATTAAAATACAAGCATTTCTAGCTAAATAAATACCATCAACAAATACCACACTACTTGATGATTCAACTTTTGGTGGTAATGGCCAAAGCTCCCAAAACTGTGATGTTTTTCTACGAAATGAACGTCCATCGCCAGCCATATCTAACTGTGTGTGTTTACCAAATAACCAATCCAAAAATATCTGTAAATTATTATTAGTTTTATTCACTTTATTTGTGAATGAGCAAGAACATTGATTACAATACCAACGTTGAGAACCCGCACTTGTTTTACCATTTCTCTTACAGACGAAACCACAATTAGGGCATCTGACTAGTTTCATAATTATACTCCTTCTAAAAAATATATCTCTTTAGAAAGATAAAACCCTTTTTGAGTCAGTAAAATCAAGGGGTTTCCGACTTTTTAGCAACACTTTTTGTCCTATATGTAAAAGTTACTCAAAAAGATAAAATGCCGATGGAGCTAGTATTTAACTAGTTCCATCGGCATTAACAGCAACACTTTTTGTCCTATAACCCACAATGTAAAAAGAGCTTATTAGATTGATAACATATCATTCTAATAAGCTCTTTTCATAAAAAAAGGACCCGAACGGGTCCTTTTTATTTAGTAAAGAATGCCAGCCATTGTTGTAATTAGGAAAGCATTAGCAAAGTCGATTAAGAATGCACCTACCAAGGAAACTACGAGCCATGCACGAGGGGATGGACCATGTTTACTTGCTAAGGATAACATATTAACCAATGCATTTGGTGTAGCACCTAAGCCGAAGCCGATGGCACCAGAACCAAGCATAACTGCATCGTAGTTGCGACCAAATAGGAAGTAGATAAGATATGCAAATACACAGATAAGTGCCATTTGTGCAACTAAGATCGTAATAAGTGGTAAAGCAAGATCGATTAATTGAACTAGTTTCAAGCTATTGATAGCCATAGTTACGAATAGAGATAATGCTACATTGGATACTGCATCAAGAGCTGCATCGTTGATTTTGTAAGCTTTAGTGAAGTCACCGAAGTTACGGATTACAGCTGCACAAATCATTGCACCGATATATGCAGGTAGTGGAGTTAAGATAGACAAACCAGCACTTACGATAGTACCGATACCTAATGCAAGGCCAATCCACATACAGATTGTTAAAAGGTCTTGGGCATTGAATTGTTTGCCACCACTTTCAACGTGATCTTCGATCATGTCAATGCCTTCATCTTCCATTAACTCAGGATTTTCATAAGGTGTTTTAACTTTGTGCATTTTGATAATGCGTTCACCTACAGGAGCACCGAGAATTGTACCTGCTACCATGCCGAATGTTGCGGCTGCAACCGCTGCGGATGCTGTACCAGGGATACCTAGCAATTGTTCATAATATGGACCGAAGGCGCCAGCAGTACCAAGACCACCAATCATGGATACGGAACCAGCCATAATACCGATGATTGGTTCAATACCTAAAGCTTTAGCAATCATAATACCTGCTGTATTTTGTACAACAATCCATACTGCACAAGCGAGGAAGAAGAAGATAATGAAGATACCGCCTTTTTTGAGGACTTTCAAAGAAGCCATCAAACCGATAGTAGTAAAGAAGGCAAGCATTAAGAATGTTTGTAGGGAACCTTCAAAGGTAATGTTCAAAATCTTGTAGTAAGAAAGAATAGCAGTTAAGAATGCAAATGGCAAAGCCCCTACAGCTGGTGCAGGCATACACATACGTTGTAAGAACTTGGAATGCTTGTTAATCCAAGTACCAATGAATAACGTGATTACAGCGAGGCCTACAGTTTGGATCATGGACAGTTTCAATGTCCATACATCGTTGACTAACGCTAAGTCAATAAGTGGCATAAAATCACTCCTTTAAAATAAAAAATAAAACTTATATTTTATGGTATCATGAATGGTCGAAAAAAACTATAGAATATATAAGGCATAATAATTATATATTATTTATTTTCAACACTCACAACAACAGTAAAACCATTAGGTTTTATATATCTATATTAGATATA
>USQK01000009.1 GCA_900556785.1 uncultured Veillonella sp. | reverse complement strand
TCACCGCCTGCTACTTGACCAGTTTGTTGCATGGAACGCAATTTAGCAGCTGCTACAGCTGTTGGTTGAGTCATGTTAACAGTGATACGCAAGGAGTTGTTGTTTACAACTGCTTCAGTGATTACGTTTGTAGAGAATACATTTGCAACGCCGTCGCCAGCACGGTTGTAGGAGCTAGCAGTTTTCACTTGGTAGCCGTTAGTGTATGCAGGCAAGTCGTAAGTGTAAGATTTGCCGTTCAACAACAAGTCGAATGCGTTTAATTGGTTAGTTTTATAACGGGAAACATATGCACTGCCGTTACCATTAGCTGTTACGGAAGTTACAGTTTCTTGGTATACAGGTTGGCTGTTAGTAGCGATAGGGTCCATGATTTGAAGACCTACAGCTGTTGTTTCAGGTGCTACGAAGATTGGATCGCCTAATTCTTTAGATACAGGCATTTGTTGAGCCATGTCACCTGCTGTGTAAGGTACCGCTGGTAATGGTTTGTAACCAGGGCGTGGTGCGCTTGTTACATAACCAGATTGGTACGCTGGTGTAGCCGCTTGAGGTGCTGCGTAAGTATATTGCTCTGCTGCAGCGCGTTCGTAAGCACGTGCATTAGCATCGATGGATGCTGCGAAAGCAGAGAAAGACATAGTTGTAGCTGCGAATACTGCGAAAGCAGCTGCTAAATGTTTTTTGTTCATAATAATTCACTCCTAAATACATGATTTTTTACAAATAACACAAATACTAATCTGTATTATATATGAAATTCCGTCAATTGTAAATAAAATATAAAATATTTTCTTAATTATAAACAAATTTAATCTAATGAGTCAAATATTGTACAATTTGCCTTTAATTACCCCATAATTAGGCACAGAATATCATATTACTATATAATAATACGTAGTATAGTAATATATTATATCGAAAAAATTAGTTTAAATCTATACCTGAGGAAAAGAAATTTAAAAATAAGATGAAGTTTGTGATTTCTATAAATTGAGATGGTGAAAGTTTCACTAGGGAGGTCTCATGAGTATTAGCGTCTATTATGGACGAGCAGGATCTGGTAAGACACGTGCCGTATATGAACGGATACGTCAAGTCATGACCGATTGTCCAGGGGAACCGATAATCTTACTCGTTCCTGAACCAGCGACCTATCGGGTAGAACGGGAGCTTGCTGAGTTTATGCCTGAAAAAGGCTTTACCACAGTTCGTGTTGTGGGCTTTGGTCGTTTGGGGTACCAAGTATATCAATCCATAGGCTCTAAGGGGGCCGGTCAATCAAGCTTATCTAGCTTTGGCCGGTCTATGTTGTTGCGCCTTGTTATGAAACGAAAACAAAAGGAATTAGGCCTCTTAGAACAGGCTACTAAACGGCCTGAGTTTTCCTCTGTATTGCAACAGCTCTTTTCTGAGTTTCGCGCATTCCGCGCAGGTCCTACTGACCTAGAACGTGGGGCGGAGTCCGTAAAAAATAAAGTATTACAAAAGAAATTGCGTGAACTTGCCATTTGTATGGCCGCCTATGAAGAGGAAATCAGCCGTCATGGGGAGCGTGACATCGATCCTATCATGGAAATTGTTGAGGCCTTGCCACAGTCTCCACTGATGGAAAATAGCCATGTCTTTATCGATGGATTCCATTGGTTTACACCTACACACTATGAGTTGATCTATACCTTGTTTGATTTGGCTAAGGAAGCGGTTATAACCATTGACTTACCGATGGCTCCGAAGGCGTTAAATCTCGCTCGTCGAGGGGAACATCTCTTTAGTCGTCCTTTGGAGATTTATGATACCCTAGTGGCTCGTTATGGTACTCGTATTAATTGGGTCGGATTTAACGGCAAGAGAGGTCCTCAAATAGTTCAAGAGTTAGAGGCGAACTACTTTACTAGCCCTAGTAAGCAAAATTCTACAGATACTACGATACCGCTTATTCGTGGCTATAACAGAGAACGGGAAGCTGACGCGGTGGCTCGCCGTATTTTAGCCTATGTGGAGTCCTCTCCAGAGGCTCGTTACCGCGATGTATGTATTATGCTTCGCGAGTCCGAAACATACGGAGATACCTTGGAAAAGGTCTTTACTCGCTACGGAATCCCGCACTTTATCGACCGCCAACGTCCTATGAAAAATCATCCCTTAGGCGAATTATTGACGGCTCTCTTTGATATTGTGCGCCATAGTTACAGCCGAGACAGCATGTTCCTTTTGCTGAAAACGGACTTGATGCCTCTTACTCGTGAGGCCGTAGATGAATTAGAGAACTATGTGCTCGAGTTTGGTATCGACCATTATAAATGGGAACGTGAAAGCTGGCCGTATCTACGAGGATTCCATGAGGGGCAAGATGAAGAAAGTCACTTAGATGCACCTCGTAGAGCCCGTATTAATCAAGCAAGACAGACCATTATGGATATATTATCTCCGTGGTTTGACTTTGCCGCTCATAGCGAAGGCCATACGGGGGCAGAATGGGGCGAACAACTCTATGGTCTCTTAGAAATCTTGCAAGTGCCACAGCGCCTCTATGAATGGGCGAAGGACGCAGAAACTGTAGGTGATCAAGAGTCTAAAGCTAGTCATGAACAGATGTACAATGCGGTTGTTTCTTTCATAGACGAAATTTCTATGGTCATGAAGGACGAAATATTGACTTTGGATGAGATGATGCTACTCCTTGAAGAAGGCTTGAGTGATGTAAATTACTCCATGATTCCTCCGTCCTTGGACCATGTAGTGATTACCACCATCGAACGTGGCTATAGTCAATGGTGGCCTAAGGTGTTCGTCATGGGCCTCAACCGAGGTGTTTTCCCACAGAGCATGGGCGATGAAGGACTTATCAAGGATAAGGAACGCCAAGAATTGGCCGATGCAGGCATTACCTTGGCTGAAGGGGCTTTGCCGAAGGCTTTCAACGAGAACTTCCTACTATATTTAGCTATGACACGGGCATCCGATTCGTTGACCTTGTCCTATGCAAGCTCTGGTGAAGATGGTACAGGCCTTGAACCATCCCTCGTGGTGAAGCGCTTAGAATCACTTGGTTATGTAGATAAAGCCGTAGATATACCGCTCTCTATTACGCCTGATACCGAGGCTGATTATGTATGGAGACCTTTACAAAGTTTGTCTCTATTATCTGAGCGCTGGGGTGCTCTCTTTAGTGGTCATGAAGTTAACCCAATGTGGTGGGGCCTTTATAATTGGGCTCGTGAAAGCGATATCTACCGCCCTCGTTTAGGAGAGGTGTCTCGTGGTATTCGAGACAATAACGATGTGCCGGTCATTACGAAGGATTTAGTAAATGGATTATTCTTATCTAAAGGCTATATGTCAGGTTCTGTAACACGCCTAGAGAGATACCAACAATGTCCATTTAAGTTCTATGCTCAATATGGTTTGAAGCTAGAGCCACGTCGTGTACGCTCCTTTGGGGCCCCTGAAATTGGTACATTCTTACATGCTAATTTAGAGCGTTTAGGCAATTATCTATTAGAAAATAATAAACAATGGCGTGATCTCAATGAAGAGGAGCAACAAAATTTATGTCGCTCTGTGGCCGATGAGATTTTACAAGAAAATCAGGCTGGTGAGGAAACGAGCGATGCCTACCAAAAGGCTATCGAGCAGCGTGTACAACGAACATTACATGTGACGGTAGACCGCCTTGTAGAGTGGTCCAAGCGCAGTGATTTTGATACAAAATACTTAGAGCAAGATTTTGGCCGTCAAGGCGGCTGGAATCCGATTCGCGTGCCTCTTGGGGAAGACCGTTATTTACGCCTTATTGGTCAAATTGACCGCATCGATGAATATACTCGAGATGGTCAAACTTATGGCATGGTTATTGACTACAAATCGGGTGGCGCTCATGTAACAGCCCAAGATGTGTACTATGGTCTTAAATTGCAGCTCATGACCTATCTGTTAGCCTTAGAATCCGCTTATGGTAACACGCAAGGACAATCTATGGCTCCTGCAGCTGTGGTGTATTCCTATGTGAAGAACCCTAAAATCCCTGCTGGCGCGCCTCTATCCTATGAGGATGCAGTAGCTTTAGCTAAGGAAAGCGACGCATGGCATAATAGCGGCTACTTCTCCGATGATATTGAGTTGTTAACGCATATAGATAATAAGTTCTTATCCTACGGAGCTAAACGAGGTCCATATGTACCGATTGCTACGAAAAAGGATCAAACGATTTCTAGCAGAGATTTACATAAGGTTAAGAACACCGGCGAGTTTGATGTAATGTGCCGTTATACCAACCACGTCATGGCTGACATCGGTCGCAACATCGGGGATGGTCAATTTCCAATTCAGCCGTACCAGTTAAATAAGAATAGACCTTGTACATACTGTGATTACAACACTGTATGCCGTTTTGACTCTAGCCGTAACCGATATAATTACTTATCTAGATTATCCGAAGATGATGCACTAGAACGGATGAAAGAGGTTCTTAACGAAGGAGGTGAAAACCATGGGTGTTAAATGGACGCCAGAGCAGGAGTCTGCCATCATAGCGCCTAAGGATTCGTCCTTAGATAATCAAACCTTGCTCGTAGCGGCAGCGGCTGGCTCAGGTAAGACTGCTGTTCTCGTAGAGCGTATTATTACGCGTCTTAAAGATATGGATAATCCTTTATCTGTGCAAGAGCTCATGGTTGTAACCTTTACAAAGGCGGCGGCACAAGAGATGAGTGCTCGTATTGGGCTTGCCTTAGCAAAAGCCATGGAGTCTACTGATGATGAGGCTATGCAGCAGCGTCTTGAACGACAGCTTAATCTCTTACCATCTGCTCATATCTCTACGTTGCATTCTTTCTGCCAATGGGTAATTCGTTCTTATTTCTACAAGCTCGACATTAATCCAACGGCTCGCATCGGTAACGAAGCAGAAATGGCACTCTTGCAACAAGAGGTATTAGCCGATTTATTAACTAAATCCTATGAAGAAGGCCTTTATAATATCTATGAATTGGCGGACTTTTTCAGCGATGATAAATCTGATGCAGGCTTAACGGCAAAGATTATGTCTTTGTATAACTACGCTATGTCCCTTGCTAATCCTGATGGATGGCTACGTAAAGCATTAGCACCTTATAAAGAGGCAATGGAAATAAACCCAAGCGATACGCTATGGGGCCAATATATGTGGGATCAACATATAGCTGTTATAGACCGTATTCGTGAGCGCTTAGAGCGGATGGAACAAATCTTGCTAGATCCAGTGGGGCCTCATAAATGGCAAAACATATATGATAACCAATTGGCTGCACTAGGCATGCTTTCAAATGCTCAAACCTGGGATGATATGGGCGAAGCGTGTAAGCATATAGACACCTTTATTAAAGATCAGTTCCGCATGGGTTCAAAAGAGGCTCAATCCTATGACCCTATATTAGTAGCTGAGTTTAAATCCTTAGGTGCTCAAAATAAGGATGACCTAAAAGCCATGCAAGCTTCTGTATTCACAGTGCCAGAAGCTACCTTGCAAGAGCAGTTCAAAGCTCAATATCCTATCATTGAAGGTCTTGTGGAGCTCACCATTGCGTTCCATAAGGCGTATCGGGACATGAAGCAAGAGCAAGGCATTATGGACTTTAGTGACTTGGAGCATCTATGTTTAGCCCTTCTCGTTGAGCCTGGTACAGAGGATGATCCTCAGCCGTCTGACGTGGCGAAGGAGCTGCAAGATACTTTCAAAGAGATCATGGTCGACGAATACCAAGATACGAACGGTGTGCAAGAGACGATTATCAACTTGATTTCTCGCGTCGATAATCGGTTCTACGTGGGTGACGTGAAGCAGGCTATTTATAGCTTCCGTATGGCGGACAGTTCTCTATTTATGGAGAAATATAACACCTACGGTGGTAATGAGGCGGTAGAGCGCCGTATCGACCTAGCGAAGAACTTCCGATCTCACGAAAATATCTTGGCTGCCACGAATTTCTTGTTCTATCAAATTATGACAGAAGAGGCGGCGGAGCTCAATTATACTGAGGCTGAATCCCTCATTCCTGGCCGTATCGTAGAGAATGCGCCTGAGGACTGGGTTGGAGGCGATGTTGAATTGCAGCTTTTAGATGTGAGCAAGGATACCCTCGGTGCTAGTGAAAGCGATGAAGACGAAGGGGATGACCCTGAGAACAACGAACGCGAGCTAGATTTCATTATTCAAAAGATTAAGGAAA
Organism: uncultured Veillonella sp.; assembly: GCA_900556785.1. Classification (GTDB taxonomy): domain Bacteria; phylum Bacillota; class Negativicutes; order Veillonellales; family Veillonellaceae; genus Veillonella. Next base: position 28,772 of record USQK01000009.1, on the reverse strand, counting down.
TTCACGCTGCTAAGAAGCAGGTGCAAAATCCAGATGGTACATTCCGTCAAATCGAGTGGCGAGACTTTGCGATTTTGCGCAGATCCTTGGCGGGGTGGGGCACCCGTGCCGTAGAGGCCATGCGCCAAGCAGGTATCCCTGCGGTGGTAAATGAACGGGATGGGTATTTTGAAGCCCAAGAAATTCAGCTTTTACTAGCGTTGCTATCCATCATAGACAATCCTGAACAAGACTTGCCGATGGCAGCGGTATTGCACTCTGGATTAGTTGGGCTTGATGCAAACGAATTAGGTGCTTTGCGTCTCTCTGGTGAGGGTTCATTGTGGTCTCTCATGCCAGCTTATGCAGAAGAGGCTCAAGATGAGCGCTTATTATCCTTTATTGGACATATGGAGCGTTGGCGTACCTTGTCGCGTCGTCACGGTGTGACCGATTTATTGTGGGATATTTACGAATCTCAAGATTACGTAAATTATGTAGGGGCTATGCCGAATGGTCTTGTGCGTCGAGCAAATGTGCTCGCCTTATATGACCGCGCTAAAGGGTATGAAGCCTCTGGCTTCCGTGGTCTCTTTAGATTCTTGCGCTTTGTTGAAAGCTTGCGTGATAGTAACCAAGATATGCCTCTTGCCAATGTGGTAAGCGAAGCGGATAATGTAGTGCGTCTTATGACTATCCACAAGAGTAAGGGTCTCGAGTTCCCTGTTGTATTCCTATCTGGGATGCAAAAGAAATTCAATATGATGGACCTTCGCTCTGAGCTTCTTATCGATAAGAACGCAGGTCTTGGCTTAAAGGGGTACTTCCCAGATATTCGAGTATCCTTCCCAACTATGCCGTGGTTCTATGTGAAAGATGTCAAAGAGGCAGCCCTGAAAGCCGAGGAACAGCGTATTCTTTATGTAGCATTAACACGGGCGCGAGATAAGTTATTTATGACGGGCTTTGTGAAAGGCTTTAAAAATTCTAAGGGTGGGTTGAGCACATTAGGTGAACTCATTAAAAATGCTGCCTCTGTAGAAGGCCAACAATTGCCAACGGATATTATCACCCAAGCTAATACATACTTAGACTGGCTCATTATGGGCTTTGCTCGTCATTTAGACGGCGGCAATCCATTGCGTGTAGCCATTGAGTACGAAGGGCCTACCTATTTTGACTTACCAGACAAGAAATGTCGTATCAAGGTTGAAATTCACGATGGCTCTCTTTATGGTGATCTCGATTATAAAGCAGATATCGATGAAACTACCATCAATAAGGTACGAGAATTACAAGCTGTTAACTCTGTGGAATTACCGCAGGAAATAGTAGATCGCTTTAACTATACCTATCCGTACAGTGATGCCACACGTCGCACTGCTAAAATCTCTGTTAGTGAATTAAAACGACGATTCCAAGAACGAGAACTAGAAGCAGGGACAATTGATACTCTTAATACACCTACTGAAGCAGTAGATATGGTAGAGGCTGGCTCTCAACGAGCTGTTTCAGGTACGATTTTAGGTCAATCCGATGATTTAGCGAATTCTGTATTCGGTCGCAAACCACAAGCATTACAGTCCGAAGAGGATGTGTTGACAGGGGCTCAATGGGGTACCTTGATGCATGAGGCCATGCAATGGCTACCTCTTGCGCAGTATACCCAAGCTTCTTTAACGAAAGAGCTTGATGCACTTGTAACGAAAGGGACTTTCACAGAGGAAGAACGAAATCTATTAAGCGATACAAGTCTATATAAATTCTTTAGTTCTGACCTTGGAAAGCGTCTTATCGATGCGAAGCGTATTGAGCGTGAATTGCCGTTTAGTATGCTTTTTGAAGGGAAACGCGTATACGATACCTTAGAGGACGGCGAAAATCTATTCCTCCAAGGTATTATCGATACTGCCTTTGAAGAGGACGGTGAGTGGGTTCTTGTAGATTACAAGACGGACCGCGTCAAATCTGGGGAAGACCTCATCAAGCGCTATAAAATACAAATGGATCTCTATAAAGAGGCATTAGAGCGATTGACGGGGATGCCTGTGAAAGCATCTTATATCTATAGCTTCCGTTTGCATGATGCTATCATCATAGACTAGCCTTGTAAGTATGTGCTTAACTTAGTGCTATGCATGAGAAATATGCAGGGACTAGGTAGGTATTCCTATAAGGTAATGAACATAAAAAGCTCTCTATTCTTGAATAGAGAGCTTTTATGTTATAGATTGTTATATAGTTTTGTCCTGTAGATTTCTCTACAATTTATTAGATATGTGGTAGTATAGGCAAATTCAAAGCCTTTTTCTTTTTGTGTTTTGCTGGGGCAAATACTTTTAGAACCCGTGGCAATACTTCGATATCTACTGGCATGGATGGGCCTTGGTCGCCATCCATATTAGTAGGTAAATCACCGATATTAGATAATAACTCAATATGAGCCTTTTTCACAGTTAGTGTTGTTGTATAACGGGAGTTGTAGATGGCACCACTAATGATAAGTGGCAATACGCTGAGTATATCGAGGATGAAGTATTCCTTGAATATTATGATGCGCATATAACCATCATCTACAGATGCTTCTGGCATGAAGCGTTCAAAGCTAGATACTACATTGGTGAGCAATGCAAGAACGAGTGGGGATTTACAGATAAAATCGTCATTCTCTGTTTTGATGCGATATGTGTAGTCCTTTGTTGTAAATAAGGCTTGCCCTGCGCGTAAGAAGTAGGCTAGAGGGCCTAAAATGCTTTTTTCCTTTGGGGTAACCTCTTCGATTACCTTTGGAATAACACCGGCTGCGATATTATTGCAGAAATATTTGTTGTTACAACGACCGATATCAATGGTACGTGTTTGATTGATATCAATACGTTTGATCGCCTGTGTTGGATTCTGATGAATACCAAGGGCACGAGACATATCGTTTACAGTACCAACAGGAATGAAACCAAAGGTAGATTTAAAGCCACCTTGGGCAATACCGTTAACGGTTTCATTTACGGTGCCGTCACCGCCCATGCAGAATACAGCATCGAATCCGCGTTCGCAAGCATCCTTTGCGAAACGTGTAGCATCGCCTTCACCAGTAGTGAATTTGACCTCAATCGTTTCAAACAAGGTGCTCAATTTCCATTGTAAATCGAGGGCATAGCGACGTGCCGCACCGCCACCTGATACAGGATTTATGATAACTAAACAACGGCTCATGGTACAACTTCCTTACTTTCAAAAATGAGATATAGCTATTATCTATCGTTAAATTGACAGTCTTAGATGTGAGCTCTATAATTATACTATATGTACTAAATCACATATAACATATTTATTCAAAATACAAAATATATCGTACAATATATTATACTCATTTTAGCCGTTCTTTGAAAGTACGAATGATTTGACGGGATATAAGATTAGGGGATATAAGATTAGGGGATATTAATGGGACGACAAGATTCTAAAGATAAATACAAATTGTCCGCTGTGGACTCTATTGAAAGATTACCGCTTAGTGAACAAGTTTATTTAACATTAAAAACAGCTATCTTAACAGGCGAATTGATGCCACAAGAAAAGCTTAACGAAGTAAAAATTGCAGAACAATTGCAAGTGAGTGCTACACCTGTTCGTGAAGCATTCCGTAAATTGGCTAAAGATAATCTCGTAGTTATTGTTCCTTGGAAGGGTGTTACTGTAAAAGCGGATACTCCTGAAGAGATTATTGCATTGTATCAAGTGCGTGAAGTAATGGAAGGGCTTGGTGCGCGACTTTGTGCCCGTCATGCGACTGATGAACAAATTAAAGAGTTGCGTGAAATTTGTAAAGAAATGCATGAAATTGAAGATGCTACAGAACGTGTTGAAGTAAACAGTCGATTCCATACAATGATCGCTCATTACTCTGGTAATGAACGCGTTGTAGAATACCTTGCGAGCTTCCGTGAACGCGTTAATCGCGATATGTACATCAGCTCCTTCAATGCAGTGCGTACACATGATTGCGACGATGAACATGATCATATCGTAGATGCTATTGAGCGTCATGATGAAGTGGCAGCAGAAAATGCTATGCGTCAGCACATTAATAATGCATTTATCTTCAAAAAAGCAAATGCTGAGGTACAACATAAAAAACTTAATGAAGTATAATGCCTTTAATTGGGCATACTATATGAAAGGCTCCACCGTTGGCGGGGCTTTTTCTGTAGGATCGATTTTAGAGTATTTGATTAATTTAACTTAGTTTTGGCTCGGCTTTAGCTGGTGTACTGTTCCTCGTATGATTTAGAAACTCTAATCGTTTGTAGTGTGACGTAAGATGAGCATTGCAACTTTTATAATCTATGATACGCAACCTTACAAGCTGAGCTACATCAATTTGGAATGCTTGAGCGATTTTAAATAAAATTTCTAAAGACATGCCGGATATGCCTGTGCCACACTCTAGCTTGCTCAAATAACTGCGGCTAATACCAACGTGGCGTGCTAGCTCGTGTTGGGACATATTTAGAGATATACGAATGCTGGCAATTTTATGACCTAAACACACATATTGATGTTGTAAAAATGGGTCTTCGTAGGTATTTATTCGCAGCTCAGTTAACGGTGTTGTTGCAGGTTTCATAGGGATTCCTTTCTTTTCCCTGCTCTCTAAATATAGTATACTGAGACTGTTGGTCGTTGACTAATATAGAAAACTAGATATTTATCGGTTATTTCAGATAATTACACGGATTGTGAAAATCGTAGGATACTACTGTAAGTATAGGAGGCAATATGGAAAAATACATTGCAGTTGCCATTGGTGGCGCAGTTGGTGCGTTGTGTCGCATGGCTCTTGGCGAATGGGTTATGACAAAGGTGAGTTCCTTTCCATATGGAACGGTTGTAGTAAACCTCATTGGTTGCCTTATTATTGGCCTTGTACTAGGTCTATATATGCAAAAGCCAGATTTATCGCAGTTGGCGAGATTTTTCCTCGTTGTTGGTGGACTCGGTGCATTTACAACATTTTCAACCTTTGCCTTTGAAATGTTACAACTCATGATGGCTGAGTCCTATGTACAAGCCTTATTCTATGGCTTTGTACAAGTTGTAGGGGGCTTAATCCTTTGCTGGATTGGTGTACTACTTGCGCGTATACTCGGTGCAATCTGATCTTACCGAATAAGGTGACTTGAGTTACAGCATATATAAAGCTATTTTTATATGATTAATACATAAGACTATTTAGGTCTTATTTGGAAGATATTTATAAACTAATTTGCAAGAAATTCAGAATAGGATTAGGTATATTTTGTTGTTATAACATACATTGTATAGAATTCAGCATTTAAAGTTTGAATACAGTTTTGGGTCTAATACATTACACAGAATTCTAGATTATAAAGGGAGATATTATGAAATCCATTAGAACACAAGATGCCGTAGGGCATGCATTAATACATGATTTAGTACGCATTGTCATAGGAGAGGTGAAAGATACGCCATTCCGTCGTGGCCATGTTATTACGGAAGAGGATATTCCGAAATTACTAGACCTTGGTAAAGAGCATATCTTTGTGATGGAACCTGAGGATGAAGGATTCTTGCACGAAGAGGACGTGGCACGTGCTTTGTACAATATGGCAGGTGGCGAAAATATGCACGATGGACCTATGGCGCAAGGCAAAATCGAAGCTATTGCAGACGTAGACGGTCTCTTTAAAGTTGACGTAGAGCGACTACACGCTATTAATAGCATTGGCGAGCTTACTATCGTAACGAGATTTAATAATACACCTGTGAAAGCAGGCGATAAATTAGCGGGCATGCGTTGTATTCCATTGTTATTAGAGGAACAACAAGTAGAGGATGCGAAGAAAATTGCTAATGGCAAGCCTTTACTTAATGTAAAACCATTCGTACGCAAAACAATGGGCATTGTTACTACAGGTTCCGAAGTATTTGAAGGCCGTATTAAAGATGCTTTCACCCCAATCATTGAGGAACGTTGTGCAGAATTTGGTGTAAATAAAGTAGCTCATGAAATCGTAACGGACAATACAGACGATATCGTAGCGGCTATTGATAAGGTAAAAGCAGCTGGCGCCGACATTATTTTCTGTACCGGCGGCATGAGCGTTGACCCTGACGATTTAACACCAGGGGCCATTAAACGTTATGCAGATCGCGTAGTAACATACGGATTACCTGTATTGCCAGGTTCTATGGTTTGTATTGCTTATTGTGCTGATGGTACACCGATTCTTGGCGTTCCAGGTGGCGTATTATTTAGCAAACCAACGGCATTTGATGAAATCTTGCCACGCCTCGTAGCAAACGATGAAATCACAAAAGAGGATTGTATTCGTATGGGCCATGGTGGATTCTTAGGATAATCCTTTTATGGAATATCTAAAAACTATATAAGTCTATACAAAAAGCTGGTAGATATCTACCAGCTTAAGTGGAAAAATAAGGTGAAAAATGAGTAAGATTATAATATTAGGAAATATATTTATTTTGGCATCTATAATTTCTGGTATAGCCTTATATAAACTTGAAATTCGTAAAACTGCTATTAATGAAGAGTATGAATATATAAAAAAACATAGAGTTTTTGGTAGTTTAACAAAATATTTATCTATTATTTCTCTTATAAGCTTAATATTACTAATTCTTAAAATTATAATTGATAGGGATTATAAAGTAATTGTAAATTATGGAAGTATTTGGACTATTTTTACACTGATTACACTGTGTACAGGCTATTTTCAAAAACGAGATAGCTTATATTATAGGCGTGGACTTATTGCTATATTTTCGATGTTAATGTTCATTGCTGTCTGTATATATGCGTTTAGACGGATATTATTTTAAATAGGAAATGCATATAAAATATTAAGATAGACTAAGATTATACAAATCTAATTTGTCCTATAACCATCTAATTTTCTTGATGGTTTCACATTTTAAAGGGGTTACAATTAATGCGTTATCACCGCATTTAGTTGTAACCCCTTTTTCTATTAAAATGATTTTTTCCCTAGTGTAGGATGGCTACAACGTTTTAGTGTTAATGTGTCAATCATGTGGACCGCTTCGTCCAATGTGATATCCTCACGCTTTGTAGGGGTTTCAAGGACTGCCAATGGATGGTCAGTACCTACCTCACCAGAGGGCAAGTAAATATATTCATGGTTGATAGTATCACCAAAGATATATCCCGCTTGTAAATGTTCTTTATGAATGCGACTCATGGTCTCTCCTTACATAATTTCTTTCAGTCTAAAGTCTAGGTAATCTGCAGACACTAGCTCTAATTTAGTAGAACCAAATTCCTTTGGAATGCGCTTAAAGGATATTTGATCGTGTAAATGTCCAAAGATACAAGTATCTACATTGTATGTCTCCATGAGTGCTGTAAAGCCTGAAGGAGCATTGGATTCATTGAACGGAGGATAGTGCAACAATAAGATTTTTGTTACTGGTATGTTGTCTATATCTATTGCTGATAGATAGGCCTTATCAGAATCTGTTGTATCAGCTTTATTAAGATTTGTTATATCAACCTTTGCTTCAGCAGTAATTTCTTCTCTTAGTATGTCTACAGCTTTATTCATTTCTAGTAATGCTGCTTCGGTACGCATCAGTTCTCTATCGTAAATGGATTGGTCTGTTTCTGGTGTAAAATGAGAGTCTCCAGGGCAGAGGTAGGCGCGTGTTCCACCAAAAGCAATGATGCGAGGGCCTTCTTCTGTTTGAATAAGCTGTGCTGTACCGTGACCTTGCAAGAAGGTGATCGCATCGCCCATGAGGTTACGCATCTTGTTGGCAGAGGCCCACCAGTAATCGTGATTGCCGCGGATCATATATTTCTTACCCGGCATGGATGCAATTTCTTGTAAGTCGCAAGCTGCTTCATCGAGGCGAAGGGCCCAACTCATGTCACCTACGAGAAAGACTATATCTTCGTCTGTTACACGGGCCATCCAATCTTCTTTGATGCGGCTCCAGTGATTATCCCAATGGGGACCAAAAATATCCATCGGCTTCGTTGGAGGATTGCCAGATAGATGGAGATCGCCGATGGCAAATACTTTCATAAACATCCTTTCAAATATATCAAAATTATTTAGATACAATATGTATAAGTAAAACTATTTTGATGCGTGGAAGTACGGCGCAATGTCTTGAATGATTTTTGCAGCCCGCTCTTCATCGCAAGTTTGAGGAATTTTGTAGCCCACATAGAGTGGTGTTGTTACGTAACGGGCTACTACCTTGATATAGTCGTAACCGTCCTCAAGATTATATACAAAATAGTTGTAGGACTGGCTGTAATTGGCGATGCTGCGCAATACATACCGCAATACTTGCTGTAATCTTAGCGCTACGGAGCGCACAGGTGCATCAGGTTTAAAGCGTATATTGTACTCGAAGAAGCCAATGATAGGCTGTGTGGACAAAGTGATGCGTAAATCTTGATCCTCGTGTAGGAGCCAGCCTTCCATATTTTGAGCTGTAATATCTTCGTGGTAATCGTAATCTTCAAGGCCTATGATTTGGCTGTGAGGATGACGAATGGAACCACCGGACATATAACCATGGTTCTTAAAGAACAGTACGGATTTGAACTCTTTACGTTCTCTTTAAACCTGCCTTTTATCAGGCCAAAAGGGGAAAATGGGAGCCGCTTCATCGGCAGGCAATGTAGAAAATTCGCCTTCGTCTGTTTCCGTTTCAATAATAACCGTTGGCCATGTTTTATCTAATACAGGATATTTGTTCATGAGCCATATGATATGACCTGATGTATCTAGAATATCCGTTAATTTTGAACGATCACAGAAGGGGCAGCGCACTTCTTCGTTGCGAATATTAACAGGCTTTGTGCGCCCTAGTGCGATGTTAAATCGTAGTGGTTTATTCATCATGTGCCTCCTTCCGTATAAGAAAATCTATACTCTTAATCATACCATAATTAGCCCATTCGTACATGAAATAATGGTATAATAATAGGGTATTATTTTAACGATTAAGGAGGCCTTATGAAACCGACGACGCTCGTATTTCCTATTGATGAACAAAATCGCATATTGCTAGGTCGTAAGAAACGTGGTTTCGGGGCTGATAAATATAATGGGTTTGGCGGTAAACTCGAGGCTGGTGAAAGCTTCAGAGACTGTGCTATTCGCGAATTATTTGAGGAATCTGGACTTCATGGTCGTCCGGAAGATTTAGAATGTGTGGCTGCTTTTGATTTTCAATTTCCTTTTGATGAAAGCTTAACACATGTAGGTTATGTGTACTTTTTGCGTGCTTTCACAGGCAATGTAGAGGAAACAGACGAAATGGAACCTCATTGGCTAACAGTAGACGAAATTCCTTACGAGCACATGTGGGATGGTGACCGCCAATGGTTGCCAATGCTGCTAGAAGGCAAGAAGTTAAAAGGGCCTATCGTATTTGGCCGAGACAACAGTACGGTAGATAAGATGGATCTGACCACTGTGGATACCGTTCTTGAAAGTGAACACTTGGCGCGCATTGATCTGTATATTAATGGATAATCTGTACCTTATTGGCTGCAACATATATGCAATATGCTTGTAATATGCCTATAGTCATGAACGTGGTACTAGAGTCCTAAGTTTATAATATTTTGAGGTAATATGACTGATAAAAAGAGCCCCAAGTGGGTACCACAGCTATTGGCGTGGTATGATGTGAATAAGCGGGATTTGCCGTGGCGTGATTGTGGAGACCCTTATAAGGTTTGGGTTTCTGAGGTGATGAGCCAACAGACTCGCATTGAGGCGATGAAGCCCTATTATGACAACTGGATGCGTTTATTCCCAACCTTGGAGGACCTAGCAAAGGCCTCTGAGGATGAGGTGGTTCACGCTTGGCAGGGGCTTGGTTACTATAGCCGGGCTCGTAACTTACGCCTTGGTGTAAAGGACGTCGTTGAAAACTACGGTGGTATAGTGCCTCATGACCGCAAGACTATGGAGTCCTTGAAGGGCGTAGGTTCCTATACGGCTGGGGCTGTACTATCTATGGCGTACAATGAACCAGAGGTAGCTGTAGACGGCAATGTGCTGCGTATTTACGCTCGTTTATATCGCATCTTTGATGATATTTTGAGCACTAAAGGTAAGAAGGCTATAACTGCTATTGTAGAGGAAACATTACCTCACGATCGCCCTGGTGATTTTAACCAAGCCTTAATGGATTTTGGCTCTGCTGTGTGCATTCCAAAAACTCCGCGCTGTGGAGAATGTCCTATTGTAAATATGTGCGAAGCATATCAACACAAGGATACGGACAAATTACCAGTGCGTATCAAGAAAACAAAGGTTGTAGAGGTTCCAGTATTTGTAGGTATCTTGCAATACGAAGACTATTATCTATTGCATAAACGCCCGAATCGTGGGTTGTTACGGTCCATGTGGGAATTTCCTTCGGTGGAAATGGTGTCTACCTTTGACGAGGGTGAACGAGGCCTTGAAGAATTAGTTAAGGACCTAGGTTTTGAACTAGCTTTACAACCTGTATTGGTAAAAGAAATAACACATATTTTCTCTCATCGAAAATGGTTTATGAAAGCATTTCGGGGTGATTTAACGTATGCAGGAGATGCTAAGAATATAACGATCGGAGCTATCCAAAAGCAATTGCCAAAGGACTGGATGCTCATCAAGCGCGACGAGTTCGCTAACTATGCTTGGGCAGGTCCTCATGGTAAATTGACGGAGATGGCAAAATAATTTGTAGGAGCAATGAATGAGAATTCTATTTAATATCATTTTTTCTGCTATCCTTGTAATAGGATTGGTAGGATTTTGGGCGCTTTTCCTCAATTTGTGGAAGCCTAAAAAGAAATGGCCTGCTTGGGTGGGTTATATAATTATTATCGGTGCGTGGTTCGCTGCCATCCGATACTATATACTCAATCAAGTGGATCTATACGGAACGATGTATTATCCGTTGATGAATCTATTCCGTACTGAAAGTTACGGTTTTCTCTTTGGCTTATTCTTGGCTATTCCTGTATTCATCGTCCTAGGTTTACTATACTGGGCGGTTAATAAAATTTGGAGCAAAACGCCAGAGGAAAATAGAACGGGCCGTCGCGCCTTCTTTAGAACCGCGGCAACAGTGGTACCGTTGGCAACAATTGGTGGTTCTAGCTATGCTGCCTATGTAGGTCAACATGAGATTGAGGTTACTCATGAAAGCTTCGGTTATACGAATTTACCACCTGGCTTAAAGGATTATAAAATCGTTCAACTCAGCGATATTCATGTAGGCCCAAGCATCGACTTAGATGATCTTGATGAAATTTTAAAGCTCGCCCTTGTAGAAAAGCCTAATCGCGTTGTTATCACTGGTGATTTAATCGATAAACTAGCTTGGTTGCCACAGGTTTGTGAAAGACTGACAACCTTTGCAAAACAAATCCCTGATGGCGTTGATTTCATCTTAGGTAATCACGAATACCATCACGATGTAAATAAGGTATTAGACGAGCTGAAACATAATACACCGATGAATATCCTTGTGAATAGCAATATTCAGATTATGGGCGGTAAACAACCTGTATATATTGCAGGTGTTGCGTATGACAATGATCGAGAAAAAGAAAAACGTGAAGCTATGATTGATAAGGCTTTATCTGGTATTCCGGACTATGCCTTTGTTATCCTGTTGGCACATCACCCTGAATTCTTTGAAGAAGCCATTGAACGTAAAATTCCGTTGACCCTCTCTGGTCACACTCATGGTGGTCAAATCGTATTCATGGGCATGCCGTTGGTACCAACAGGTACACCATATACAAAAGGTCGCTACGTAGAAGAACAAAGCGTGTGCTACGTTAATAACGGCTCAGGACACTGGTTCCCAATACGTATCAACTGCCCACGAGAAATTACAGTCATTACATTCTTTGATGGAGTAGCTTAGTGTAAACGGCAATCTCACTATAGGGATACAATCATGTATAGTAAATCTTTTATCCATAAATTTCTTATATGTATCATTCTACTTGCTCTATTTGATATCTCTCTGCTCTATGATATGACAGCGGATATATATAAGGGATACCTCAAAATAGCAATACTAGTGGCAATTGGATGTCATTTAGATATATACTTGGAACTAAGCAAACAAGAAGAATTGATAATACAAGCATTCAAGAATGATACATTTGACGAGACCTATGAACTACTAGATACGAAGCATATGGCTTTTATTATATCCTTTGTCGTATTAATGACTATAAACCTTATAAAATATTAGAAAATCATAAGGTATAAACTAAAAGAGGTATTGTATATGAAAATACAATACCTCTTTTTATTATATGAACTTATATAATATGAACTTATATAATATTTGTGATATATTAGAGTTAAAATTTTGATTGTGTTGATTAATAGAGCAGAGTTAATTTGTAGGTGTAGATTAATGTATAGTAAATTTTTTATTTACAGAGTTATTATATGTGCTATTCCAATTATTCTTATGGATATAGCTCTTATTAGCGCAATGATAACTGGTGGATACGAAGGAAATCTAAAAGCAGCTATACTAGCGGGGATAGTATTGCACATAGTTTTATATATGTTAAGTCGTAAACAAGTAAACTTATTAATACAAGCATTTAAGCAAAATGGGTTTAAAGAGATTAATAATCTATTCAATATGAAATATATTTTTATAATCGTATTTTTTATGATCTTGATAGCTATAAAACTTATGAGATATTAGAGCTAAAGTTTTAAGGTTGGTGTGAGAATATGTTTTTAAAAATCTATAATTATTTTGTACGAGGCGTTGTACTTTTCTTTCTTATAATTATCCCTTTTACTGTTGTTACAAATCCTGAAATGATTGAGGATGAAGTCGATTTCTATTTTTTTGTTACTACGTATATTGTAATCCTTTTGAGCTATGTGGTATGGAACTATATTTATAACTACTTAAGACGTAGAAGGGGGTAGTTTTGTGCATATTCATTTACCCTTAGTTTTCGTAGTTATCTTCTACTCGGTAATAGCTCTCTATTGGATCATATATAAAATACTTTTAAGAAAAAAGCTTTCACCATTACTAGTATCTTTAATCTCTAATTCTAATTATGGTTTTATGAAAGTTATCTCCTGGGCGACAATTATTACATACCCATTCATGCTATTTAGCATGTTTTATTTTTTAGATTACATAGCGATACCAATTGTTATGGCTTGGTTCTTGCTGCCTATTTTTGTGGCAGCAGTATTATTAAAACAGCCACCTCGTAGTAGCTATTATGAATGGGCTAGAAAAAAACAAATGTATGTAGTTCTTATTGTTTTTGCTTACCTAATGTCTGCTCTAATTCTGTTGAAAGTTAATAAGCTAATATAAGATTAAAGATAGAAAGCCCCGATACATATCAATGTATCGAGGCTTTCTCCGTTCATTTGAGGTATGAGAGAATGTTACATATATGTCATAGAGATGAGAGAGATTTTATTTCATGCGAACTGCTTCGGCAAATTCGTCTTCGGTCATGAGTTTTTCTTCCAAGATGATTTCTTTAATAGAGCAACCGCGTTTGTACGCTTCTTTTACAACTTTAGCACTCTTATCATAGCCAATGTATGGTGTTAAGGATGTAGCGATCATAAGGGATTGTTCTACAAAGAAGTTGAGTTTTTCAGGTACGAATTCGACACCGTCGATGCAGTGTGTTGTGAAAGAATTCATTGCATCTGCGAGGAGGCGACAGCTTTCAACAAAATCATAGATCATGATAGGCATGTATACGTTCAATTGGAATGCACCGCTGCCTGCACAGAGTGTCATAGTTGTATTATGACCAAATACTTGGGCGCATACCATGGTCAAGGCTTCACATTGTGTAGGATTTACCTTGCCTGGCATGATGGAGGAGCCCGGTTCGTTTTCAGGTAGATGCCATTCGCCGTAACCGCAACGAGGGCCAGAGCCTAAGAAGCGAACGTCGTTAGCGATTTTGAACAGTGTTGTAGCCAATGTGTTAAGTGCACCGTGAGCCATCATGAACGCATCTTTAAGAGCGAGTCCTTGGAATTTGTTGTTTTTCACGCGGAATGGAGCACCTGTTACCTCTGGCAATACAGTTTCCATAACGTCTAGATAGCCTTTAGGCGTGTTTACACCTGTGCCGACCGCAGTGCCGCCAAGGGCTACGTCGAGTAGGTAGTCAGCGTTTTGAAGGAGCATAGTTTTTGCAGTTTTTAAGCCGTCCACAAAGGCGCTAATTTCTTGGTCTACCATGATGAAAGTAGCATCTTGTAGGTGTGTACGACCAACTTTTTGCAAGCCTTTACCTTTTTCTTGCAATTTCTCGAAGGATGCGATAAGGCTGTCTAATGCAGGGATGACGCGTTTTGTAATTTCAAAGTATGCGCAGATATGCATTGCCGTAGGGAATGTATCGTTTGTACTTTGGCCGCGGTTTACATCGTCGTTAGGATGGAGCGGGTTGCTTTCATCTAACTGTTTAGCCCGGTGAGCGATTACTTCGTTCACATTCATATTAGTTTGTGTGCCAGAACCTGTTTGGAATACTGTTAATGGAAATTCATCATCCCATTTGCCGTCCACGATCTCATCTACTACTTGAGCGATGAGTTTCGATTTTTCCTCAGTTACTGCGCCACATTTTGCATTGGTTAAAGCACATGCTTTTTTTACAAGCGCAAGCGCTTTGATTTGTTCAATAGGGATGCGGTGGTCACCGATCTTAAAGTTATTGAACGAGCGTTGCGTTTGAGGTCCGTAAATTCGTCTAGCGTCGACTTCGACTGGTCCCATTGAATCGTATTCAATTCTTGTTTCCATAATGTTTACAACCTCCTTAAAAGACATGCCGACTCTATTGTCGGTACTTTAATTATATAAAATCCTGTATATTTGTACAGAATAAAAGAGAATGATTTCTATTTTCATATAATTGATAGGTGTATATGCATAATGCGCATATACACCTATCTCTTCCTTACAATATATATGTGATGATTTATATTTAATTTGTATATATGTTTTATATAATGCTGATTTGAGAGGGAGAAGACGATAGCCAAAAAATGACTTAGCGGCCCCACGAAGCGGGGTAGGTGGCTTTGGAGGCTTTTGGAGGGCTACCACGCCTAATAAAGTGTTTAGGGTACAGAATAGACCTTTTAAGATATCTGTTGGAGAAAGCTAAATTTATAATCTTTTATATGTATACATTATAAATATCGCATATATATTGAAATCATCGCTTTAACACGATAAAATGAAAGTAGCTTAGTATATTGTTTTAAGTTTATGATTTCACAGAGGAGGTAAGTACTTATGAAACATGACTTTACGAGCCATGACCTTCATCTGCCGGAACTGACGTTGCGTGGGATGCTACTTGGTGCATTGATTACTGTTATTTTTACAGCATCTAACGTATATCTCGGTTTGAAGGTTGGTTTGACATTCTCGTCATCCATTCCGGCAGCCATTATTTCAATGGCAATTTTACGTTTCTTCAAGGATTCTAACGTTCTTGAAAACAACATGGTACAAACACAGGCTTCCGCAGCTGGTACTTTGTCCGCAATTATCTTTATCTTGCCAGGTCTACTTATGCTTGGTTATTGGAATGGTTTCCCATTCTGGCAAACATTCTTGCTCTGCGCATGCGGTGGTTCCCTTGGTGTGTTATTCACTATTCCATTACGTCGTGCCATGGTAGTAAATAGTGATCTACCATATCCAGAAGGCCGTGCAGCAGCAGAAATATTGAAGGTTGGTTCCCACAATGGTGGCCAAGGCCCTCAATCTAGCTCCGGTATGGGAGATATCGTATCCGGTGGTCTTGTAGCTGGTATTATCAGTCTTTGTGCGAATGGCTTCAAAGTTCTTGGGGACAGCATGAGCTTCTGGCTTCCTGTAGGTAGCAAAGGTATTACTCAAATTCCATTGGGCTTCTCTACAGCGTTGTTAGGTGCTGGTTACCTTATCGGTATCGCTTCTGGTATCGCTATCCTAGTTGGTGTACTCATCGCTTGGGCTG
Organism: uncultured Veillonella sp.; assembly: GCA_900556785.1. Taxonomy (GTDB): domain Bacteria; phylum Bacillota; class Negativicutes; order Veillonellales; family Veillonellaceae; genus Veillonella. The sequence goes on along the minus strand of USQK01000009.1, from coordinate 12,721 downwards.
GCTTTGTACCTTATTTCACTAATATCTTTGCTCCAGATGGCGGTGCTACTGCTAAGTTTGCAATGGCTGTTTGGAAATCTAAAGTTCGTTTCATCGGTGCTGGTGCTATCGGTATCGCAGCGATTTGGACTTTGATTACATTGATCAAACCTATCATCGAAGGTATGAAAATTTCTGTTAAATCCATGAACAGCAGTTCTGCAGAACGTGAATTGCACCGCATGGATACAGATATGAGCACAAAATCTGTTATCATCGTGTTCGGTATCATCCTTTTAGGCTTAGTTCTTACATTCTGGGACTTCGTATCTGCAGTACCTATTAGCGCAGGCTTAATGTGGACACTTGTTATCGTAGGTGTTCTCGTAGCATTGCTAATCGGCTTCTTCGTAGCTGCTGCATGTGGTTACATGGCAGGCCTTATCGGTACATCTGCATCTCCAATCTCTGGTATTGGTATCTTGGCGACTATTATTTCTTCTTTAGTGGTGTACTTCATCGCTTCTGAAAATAACTTGTTCGCTACAGAAGCAGGCGTACAATTCGCTACAGCTATGGCTATCTTCATGACATCCGTAGTTATCGCGATTGCATCTATTTCTAACGATAACTTGCAAGACTTGAAAACAGGTCAACTCGTTGGTGCTACACCTTGGCGTCAACAAATTGCGTTGTTACTTGGCTCCGTAGCCGGTGCAGTTGCAATTGCTCCTGTTCTTAACTTGCTTTACCAAGCATATGGCTTCACAGGTGCGTTACCACGTGCTGAAATGGACCCTAATGCTGCATTATCCGCTCCACAAGCAACTTTGATGACTACAATTGCTCAAGGTATCTTCAGTTCCAGCATGGATTGGGATTACATCTTGATCGGCGTTTGTGTTGGCGTAGTAGCAATCATCGTTAACTTGATTCTTAAGAGCACAACAGCTTCTTTAACATTGCCTCCATTGGCAGTTGGTATGGGTATTTACTTACCTCCAACATTGGAAGTACCTCTTATCTTAGGTTCTTTCATTAGCTATTTCGTAGGCCGTTACCTAGTAGCTCGTGCTAAAATGCGTGCTGGCGAACTCGCTGAGTACGATGTTGAACAATCTAACCGCCGTGGCGTTCTCTTCGCTTCTGGTTTGATTGTTGGTGAAAGCTTGATTGGTGTAATCATAGCTGTTATTATTGTATTGTCCGTTACAACTGGTGGTGGTGAATCTCCACTTGAATTAGTAGGCCCTGATTTTGAAAGCACAGCACAATGGTTAGGATTGCTTGCATTCATCTTCTCTGGTTTATACCTTGTTCGTCGTGTTGTAACTCACAAATTCAATAAAGAAGAAGCTTTAGCAATGAAAGCTGAGCAAGAACAACAATAAGAGGTTAAACAATGAAATTAAAACAGTCTGTACTCATCATGATGGCTGCTGCATTGCCAGTAGTATCTTTCGCAGCAAGCGAAATTCCTGTAACTAAAGACACTGCCACAGTGCAAACAGTTCAAGCTGATACGAATAAAGTAAATCGCAACGATTTAACATACCGTATCTCTAGTACTGCTACACCGGAGCAAAACCGTGCGTTGCGCTCTGTAGCATCTAAGGTTGATCGCGATGCAGTTGAAGTAGTAGCACCTAATGCGGACCGCTATATGGACCGCAAAGAGGTGGCTGTATCTCCAGTGGAATCCACTACAGATCATCTTGATCTAGTGTTCCCAACAGTTAAATCTGTTAGTCCAATTGTAGAAAAAGCAATCAATAATACTATTAAAAAATACGTTGCTAAAGTACAAAATGACGTAGAAAAAATGAATGCCAAAGACGCTGATAAAACAAATGTAGTTATGTACTACGATGTTAAAACAGACAAAAATGGTATCTTCAGTGTATTGATTCATACGTATACAATGCGTGATCGAGATGCTAATGGCGTCAACTATGTAAAAGGCTTCACATTCAACACTACAACAGGTCGTCAATTATCCTTGTATGACCTTGGTGGTCTTAACAAAAAAGAATTAGTGAATGCTATTGAGAATAATCAAGATGTGAAGAATCAATTGGGCGGCGAAGTAAACATCGACAAAATGCCTACTGAATTCTACACAACTGATGATTATTCTGTTGTAATGGTATTACAACAAGACGTGGATACAATGCACAGTGCAGGTACCGTATATGTACCAGTTGGTAACTTACGTGACCGCCAAAATGATGTAACAAAAAAATAATCGAACCGTGTGAATTCGATTATGTGTGTATAGTAACAGCTGTTTAATTGTGAAAGAACCGCTCCTTCGGGGGCGGTTCTTTTTTTGCATTATAGATTTAATAATAGTCTTATAATATATTTTGATGGAGATACAACAAAAAGCCGTGTAAGAACACGGCTTTTTATCATTTAGCTTATTTAATTATTTATTTGTTGTGTCGTAGTAGTTTACGCGTGGAGGCAATGGGAATTGGATAGCTGCATCCGGTTTTACTGTCTCAGGTTGCGGTAATTCTACGACTACATTGTTTTTGAATTTCTTTTTGAAAGCTTTCACAGTGTCCTTTTGAACGGAGTCAGCTGTAATGATAAGAGCGCTTGTGTCGTCGTTAGGACGGATGGAGATGATGTTACCTTTTGGCTCTTTTGCTTTGTATAAATCAATAGCGTCAGATTGGTAATCTTCAAGTTGTGCTTGATTTAATTTGCCTTGAGATACAACAAGAGCACTTTCAAGTTGAGGATCTTGTGTTTCAGAGATTGCATGAGCAACAGCCTCTGCTTTTTTCTTATCTGTTAAAGATGCATGTAATTTTCCACCATCCCAGAAGAGGGCACCGTCTTGACGGAATTTAGTGAAGTCATTGCCATAGCCTAATGTTTTGTCGATAATAGTAGCTGTTTTGCTTTCTACTTGTTGTTTGAACAATGTATTGTGGAAGGCAAGTGCTTGCTCTGTTTGTGTCATGCGGTATGCAATCTCAGCTGCTTCAGCACGAGTTACATATTTTTCAGGGTTAAATAATGTGCCAGGAGCGTAGTTTGTGAAGCCAAGGTATGCAAGTTCACGAACTGCGTCTTGAGCCCAAGGAGCTACGAATTTTTGGTCTCCATAAGCAACACTATCAAGTGCTGTTGGATCTTCTGTTGTGTATCCTAAGTAGTGAATGTAGTTGTCTGCTACTACAGCAAATTCTTGGCGAGACATATATTTTTCTGGTTTGTATGTGTTATCGCCATAACCGCTGATGATGTTTTTACGCGCTACGGATTCGATAGCGAGAGCGGACCAACGGTCGGATGTAATATCTTTAAATTTGCTAGATAAGAATGCTGCAGTACCATCATCAGTGATGTTGTTGAAGAGGGCAGCTACTTCTTCACGAGTCATAGGTTGATTAGGTCGGAATGTACCGTCAGAATAACCTTTCATTAGATTTGCTTTTGTTACCGTACTGATAGAATTGGCAGCCCAAAAATTGCTAGGCACATCGGAGAAAATGTGGGCACGAATTTTTTGAATGTCTTGAGGCGTACCAATAGATGTATTCACAACTACAGGTGTAGCAGCTTTAGCGGCATCAAATTTATGAGCCTTTGCTTTAGTTGTTGCTACATTAGGAGCAGCTGTGTTTATAGTAACTGCTTGCGTAGAGGCCACTGTAGGCGCTTCAACCTTTGTGGATGCTACTGCAGTGGCAGGAGCATGAGTTGTAGTATTTGCAGAAGCAAAACCGAAACTTGTTGCGGCTAATAATGTGCCAAGAACAAGGGCACGTAATGGGTAAGGGGTATTCTTGTACATAAAAATCCTTCCTAATTATGGTAAAGGCTAAGGCTCGATAGCCTAGAATATAAACTTTCATCAACAATAAAATCTATATTCATTATATAGCGAATAATAAGGCATGCATAGTGATATAAACAAAGCAGCGTAATACTAAGCGTATACGCTGCCTTGGCTAGTTGAGTGAACGCCGATTAGCGTTTTACTGTCATTTTTACTTTGGAACCGAATAATTTTGAGATTCCTTGTTGAGTTGCTTTAGATGCAGTTGTTACAACAGCGTAAAGTTGGTTGTTTTCTACATCTGGGAATGTAGCTAGAATTGTACCAGCTTTTTCGTTTTTGTTGTAATAGTTGCGGAAGTTCGCATCGATTGCATCGTATTCAGTTTGGCTGTATTGGGATGGTTCAACTACAACGTAGTTATTTACAGTGGAATCACCACGTGCTGCAAGGTTTGCTTTAACTGTGGAAATATCGCTATCTGTTTTCAATGCTACGTGTAATTGATTGTCACGCCAGTACATTACACCGTAATCTTGGAAAGCATCTTCTGTTTTGTATGTTTTATTCAATTCAGCGAATACTTTATCTTCCAAAGCAGCTTGTTGTTTTTGATCAAGTGCTTTTAACGTGCTGCGACGAACAGGACGAACTGTGCGAGTAGGTTCAGTTTTTTGAGCTACTGCAGTATTTTTATTGCCCTTTACGTCTTTTTCAACTTTTTTTGCATCAGCTTTTACGGCTTTGTCAGCTTTAGCTACATCTTTTTTAGCATCTTTGCTTACTTTAGATGCATCTTTTTCTGCTGCTGTATCAGCTTTTTTTACATCTTCTTTTACAGCTGTTTCAGCTTTAGCTTCAGTTGTAGTATGTTTTGGTGTTGCAAGACCAGCACCATTAAGCATGCGGTTTAAGATTGTTGCCGCTTGTGCTCTTGTTACAGGTTGTTTAGGGTTAAAGTTTTCAGTTGCCCCAGATGCTACGATGCCACGTTGTGCCATGTATTGGATATCTGCCAAGTAAGCAGAGGAGATGCTAGCTTCGTCTTTGAATGTTACTTTTTCTGTTTTTACAGGTGTGGAAAGATTTAATTTCTTAGCCAAGCTTGCTGCGGATGCTACGAATTGTTCGCGGTCCATAGTTTTGCTAGGTGTGAAAGCTGTTTTAGATGTGCCTTCCATTACGCCTGCAGCACTAACTAATTTGATAGCAGAGCTAGACCAACGATCTGCTTCCACGTCAGAGTAGGAGGTAGAGGATTCTTTTGTTGCAATCTCCGCTAATTCTTGTTCGTTTAAGTTGTGTTGTAGCACTTTGCCATAAATAGCAGCTGCTTGCTCACGAGTAATTTGTGCACTAGGTTTGAATGTATTATCAGCATAACCAGAAAGGTAACCGGCTTGTGTCATTGCTTGGATAGCATCGCGAGCCCAGTTATCTTTTGTGTCGGGGTATATACCAGCAGGTAAGTTTTCTTTAGCTTTTACAGCTTTTTTACCTTCTACCTTTACAGCATCTTCTTTTACATCATTTTTTACAGAAGTATCAATGCGTTTAACGTCATTTTTTACAGAAGTGTTAACGCGTTTAGCATCGTTTTTTACGGATGTATCAGTGCGTTTAGCAGCGTTTTTAGCAGATGCATCAGCATGTTTTGCATCACGTTTTACAACTGTGCTACCATGTTTAGCATCATTTTTTACGGATGTATCAATACGTTTAGTATCGTTTTTAACAGATGTATCAACACGGTGTTCATCCGCTTTAGCAGAAACTTCAGCTCTAGTAGCCACATTAGATACTTCGGATTTTATATGAGTCGCAGTTGTTTCAGCGTGAGCCATGCTGAATGTAGAGCCAAGGGCCAATGTAATTGCTAAAGACAAAGATAATTTATTTAGTTTCATGAAAAGGGCTCCTTTCAAACTATACTTATATAAAATAAATTATAACACTTTTTAAATTTATACACTACTATAAGAAAATGTAATATATAAGGATAAAAATTACATGAATTTGAAATTTAAAGCCTATTTATATAAATATTCAATGAATTATAGGTAAATAACGATATGAGTACCATTGAAGAATACAAAATGATAAACATTCCCAAAATCTAGAGTTTAAGGGACTTTTACGAGAATAATTTATAAATAAGTAGGGATATGTGATAAAATGCAATGTTTATTATTACAAAAAGTCATAACGATATGAGAAATAAAAGGGTACATACTAATATAGCAATCCTTTGGACATTTTCTATATGATTAATTTATAATTATATCGATAAAGCTTTTGAATATTTATTTGAAAGCATAAGTAATGTTTCGGGCAGAAAATTATTGAAAAACTTTCACTAGAATTCTTGCCATAACACATACATATCAAAATTTTTTATTAGGTTAAGTACTAGAAAAGACGAGGAAGATAATATGAAAATTCATCTTTTCCAACAGTGTTTGATTGACATGTTCTACCCTCATGTAGGTATGGCTGGTGTAGAAGTACTTGAAAGATTAGGTTGTGAGCTTGTAGTACCTAAGAAACAAGTATGCTGTGGACAAATGTTTACTAACTCCGGTTACAATGACGCAGCTATGGATGCAATTAAGAATACAATCGAATGCTTTGAGAACGCTGAATATGTAGTCAGCATGTCCGGTTCTTGCGCTTTTGCAATCCGCGATGAATATCATCATTTCTTAAAAGATCAACCAGAGTGGTTGGCGCGCGCAGAAAAATTGAGTGGTAAAATTTACGAATTCACTCAATTTATTACTGACGTATTAGGTGTTGAAGATGTAGGGGCTCGTTTCAACGAATCCGTAACATACCATACATCTTGCCACGTAACTCGTTTGATGGGCATTAAAGAGCCTCCTTTCAAACTCCTTAAAAACGTTAAAGATATCAACTTGATTGAATTACCACGTGCAGATCGTTGCTGTGGTTTCGGCGGTACTTTCTCAGTTAAAAACCCTGAAATCAGTGAAGTTATGACACGCGAAAAAGCATTGGAAATTGCTGGCACAGGTGCCAACGTTATCTCCGGTTCTGACCAAGCGTGCTTGATGAACATCGCTGGTATGCTTGATCGTCTTCATAAAGAAGGCGAAATTGATCGCCGTATCAAAGTTATGCATATTGCTGAAATCTTAAACTGCCGTTAAGGAGGAGACGACATGGCACTTATATATGACAATCGCCCCTATAAAACACGTATAAAAGAATGTTTGGCTGATGATTTCAAAGTTGCAGCTATCAAAAAAGCTCAAGACGTGTTTTATGATAAACGTAATACAGTAGTTGCGGACGTTCCTGAATGGTTAGATTTCCGCGCAGAAGCAGCTAAACTTCGTGATCACGTTCTTAACAATTTGGATTACTATGTAAACCAATTCGTTGAAAACGCTGAAAAAGCTGGTTCTAAAGTTCACTTTGCATTCGACGATAAAGAAGCAACTCAAATCGCTTTGGATATCCTTCGTGAACGCGAAGCTAAAATGATCGTTAAATCCAAAACTATCTTAACTGAAGAAATTGGTTTGAACGAAGTGTTAGAAGAAGCTGGTATTGAAGTTAACGAAACTGACTTGGCTGAATTTATTTTGCAAACTGCAGTAAGTCCTCCATCTCACATCGTAGTACCAGGTCTTCACTTTGAACGTAACAAAATTCGCGAAATTTTCGCTGAAAAATTAGGTTATACAGGAACTGAAAACCCTACGGAAATGACTCACTTTGTACGCGGTTATGTACGTGAGCGCTTCTTAAAAGCTGATGTAGGTGTTAACGGCTGTAACTTTGCAGTTGCTGAATCTGGTACATGTACAATCGTTTCCAACGAAGGTAACGGTCGTATGGCTAGCTCTATTCCTAAGACTCAATTGATCTTCTTAGGTACAGAACGTATTGTTCCTGATTTTAAAGCTCTTGATGTTATGATGGAAATGTTGAACCGTTCTGCAGTAGGTTCTAAAATTTCTAACTACTTCTCCATGATGACTGGCCCTGCGCGTTCTGGTGAAGCTGATGGTCCCGAAGAAACTCATATCATTATTATCGATAACGGACGCTCTGGCATCTTGGGTGGGACATTCCAAGAAATGCTACGTTGTATCCGTTGTGGCGCATGCATGAATATTTGTCCTGTATACCGTCACGTTTCCGGTCATGGATATGGTTCTGTATATCCAGGTCCAATGGGTGCTGTATTGACTCCATTATTCAAAGGTTACGATGTAGCCGGCGATCTTCCATATGCTTCTACATTATGCGGTGCATGTACAGAAAACTGTCCAGTAGCTATTCCATTGCATGAATTGTTGATGGAGCACCGTCATATCATGGCTGATATTGAAAAGACTCGTCCAAAAGCAGAAGAAGCTATCTTCACAGCAGCTGCTAAGATGTTTGGTAATGCAACATTATTTGATCTTGGCACAAAAGCTGGTGCTATCGGTATGAACTTAATTAGTAATAAAGAGGGTAACATGCCTGAATGGACTCAAGCTATTCCAGTTATGAACGGTTGGACTAAATCTAAAGAATTGGGTTCCTTGAAATTCAAGAAATTCCGTGATTTGTATGCTGAACATGAAAAGAACAAGAAGAAGGAGAAAAAATAATGGATGTAGCTAAACGTAATCAATTTATTGCACGTTTATCTCGTGCATTAGGCCGTGATCAAGAAATGTGCCCTGCTTTTGTAGAAGGCTTTGATTATAGCCATGGTCCTCAAGAAACTATGTTCCAAGATTTGAATCGCGATCAAATTTTGACAATGTTTAAGGAACAATGTCAACGTGTTGGTACAAAATTCGTTGAAACTACACCTGACAAACTAGGTGAAACAATTTTGGCAGCTATCGACGACTGGGGAAACGGTAAAATTGTATTCCCAAGCTCTCCTGAAGTAGAAGAATATAAATTAAAAGAATTGTTCGAACAAGATGCAACTAATAATGGCGGCACTCGTACATACTTCCAATGGGATCCAGCTAAAGGTCGTGAAGAATGTATTTCTAATACTGCTAATGCTGATATTGGTATTACATTCCCATACTGCGGTATTGCGGAAACTGCTACTGTAGTACAAGCTTCTGGTGAGGATTCTGGCCGTGTGATTAGTTTGTTGCCTACAACACATATTGCTGTGTTGTATACTGACACAATTAATCCACGTATGACACAAACAATGGAACATTTGGCTGAACGGTATCATAACGATCCAGCTAAGTTCCCTACAAATATCTGCTTGATTTCTGGTCCGTCCCGTACAGCGGATATCGAATTGGTAACTGTAGATGGTGCTCATGGTCCTATCCAAGTAACCTATATCTTAGTTAATAGATAATATAATAGCTAGATTTACTAAAGGCGATTTTCTTTTAGAAAATCGCCTTTTGGTGCATATATTACAGAATACATTAAATGTTATCAAAAATTAAATATTGTACTTGTATTTTTTTCGATATATGCTATACTAAGTTCATAACCTATTGTTGTGATATGAATTAAAGAGGTGTATTATGAATATTCCATTCTTTACAGATTACCTCATGTTAAGCAATCCATTAAGTATTGGTATTATCGCGGTGTTCGTGCTCGTGTTAATAGGTATTTATGTATTGCAACGCAAGGGCACATCCTTCGGTAATCTCGTTATTATTGGTACTATTGCTGGTGCCGTACTTGGTATAGCGGTCCAAATTATTGCAGGCTTCCCTGATGATCCATCCAAAGTGGTTTATATCAAGGAAAGTACAAAGTGGTTCTCTCTCGTAGGGGGCGGTTTCATTGACTTAATCCGCATGCTTGTTATTCCTATCGTTTTTATCTCTATTGTTCACGTTATTTTGCACATGGAGGCAGGTGCTAACCTCAAAAAGTTAGTAGTTGCTATGATTTCTACGAATCTCGGCATGGTAGCCGTTGCGGCTATAGTCGGTCTAATTTTGGGGAATGCCTTCGGTTTAGGTCAAGGTTTTGATATTGTTGAATCTGGTAAGAAGATTCGTGAAATCAAACCTATGGTTGATACATTCCGAGCACTAATTCCAAGCAATCCAATTCAAGCGGCTGCTGAAACAAATGTTATCGGCATTGTTGTATTTGCAATTATCTTGGGTAGCGTAGCTCGTCTATTAAAACAAACAGGGACAAACTCTATGGAGGTATTCACAAAACTATTTAATGAACTTCACCAGTTGATTTCCTGGGTAGCTGATTTCATTATTGGTCTTATGCCATATGGTGTAGTTGCCTTATTAGCTTCTACATTGGCAACACGCGGTGTACAAGCTATTCTCGATATGGGCTTGTTCGTAGTATTGCTTTACGTTGGTCTTTTGATTATGTTTGTTGTACAAGCGATCTTGATTACTAGCTTTGGTTACAATCCGATTACATACTTCAAGAAAGCGAAAGCACCACTCTTATTGGCGTTTACTTCTCGTTCTTCGATGGGGGTATTGCCATTAACTGTAGAGACCTTGACAAAACGTCTTGGCGTAAATGCTACAACGGCTAATACGGTAGCTTCCTTCGGTACTACTGCGGGCATGCAAGGTTGTGCCGGCGTATTCCCTGCACTTGTTGTTGTTTACATTTCTAATGTAGCGAATATTCCATTCGATATGACTATGTACATCATGAGTGTTATCGTTATCGCTATCGGTTCCGTTGGTATCGCAGGTGTGCCAGGTACGGCTACAATGGCTGCATCCGTATCCCTTAGTGGGACAGGCCTTGGTGCATACTTCACCTCCATTAGTCCAATCTTAGCTATCGATCCATTGATCGACATGGGCCGTACATGCTTGAACGTATCTGGTTCCTTAACAAATGCTCTCGTAGTAGATAAAATCATGGGAACTATCGATAAAGACGCATACAATAATCCTAACGAAGGTCGCGTATAAAAACTAGCAACACTTAATCATATAATTATTATAAAAAGGGGCTGTAGCTGAATGTGGTAAAACCACATTTGGTTACAGCTTCTTTTGCCTTTTTAAAAGTGATAATTATTACAGATTGTAAACTATATTATTAATAATCGATATTGAAATTGTGAGCTTAGCTACTAACATACTTATGCATATATGGTATACTAAGCGTTATAAAGTTACGAATTATGCTTAATAAATATAAGCCAAGAGGGTAATAGTATGATTACACAAGAATTGAAAGATCGATTAATTGCAGACTATCCAAAGTTTGAAGATATGACGCATAAATTCTATAAGAAAGAAATGTCTATTGCGGATTATAAAGGTCAATCTGGGGCCTATGGTAGTTACGCCGAGCGCGGTGCTAACTCTGGTATGAGCCGTTGGCGCTTCAATGGGGGACGCATGACGCGTCAGCACATGCAGTTCTTAGCTGACTCTATCCGTAAATATAACTTACAACACGTACATTTTACTACCGGCCAATGCTTGCAAATGCATGGCCTCGATGGTGATACAATTTTAAATCTCTATAAAGAATGCTATGATCACGGTATCTATAACCGCGGTGCTGGTGGAGACAACCCAAATGTAGTGGCGAGTATTTTGCGCGGTATTGATCCTCGTGAAACCTTAGATATTACACCGTATGCAACGGCTATTAGCGAGTTCCTTCTAGAGCAAATGTTCTACATCAAAATCCCTCGCAAGTTTAAAATGGGCATCGACAATGGCTTTGATAGCACGCCTCATGCTACATTCAAAGACCTTGGTTTCAATTTAACGAAACATAATACCTTTGATGTATACGCTTGTGGTGGTATTGGCCCCAATCCTCGCATTGGTATTCCAGTGGCACATGATGTGCAACCTGAAGATGTGTTGTACCATGTGAAAACTATGCTTATGGTTTTTGCTAACCATGGAAATTTCAAAAACCGTGGTAAGGCTCGTACTCGCTACATGCCTGCTGAAATGGGTGGAGCGGAAGCTTTCATCAAGACCTATGAAGAAACATTGGCGATGGTGAAAGAAGTTGAACAATTAACAATTAATCCTGCTGATTATGCTTGTGAAATTACAAAAACAGGTAAGCGTGATAATTCTGTGGAAAATGATCGTATTCACCGTCAAAAACAAGAAGGTTTATACTACGTTGAATACCATCCGGCAGGTGGCGACGCTAATGTAGAACATCTATTGGCTGCTCTCGATTATGCAGTAACACTGGATCAAGTGGAAGCTCGTATTGCGCCGGACCAAGCATTGTTCTTCATCAACCTTACTGCTGATGAGGCTCGTAAAATTGCAGAATTAACAGATGACAGTGCAGAAAATGACTTCCGTCGCTCCGTGTCCTGTGTAGGCTCTACAGTCTGCCAAATTGGTATGCAAGACTCCAATGGTCTTTTGAAAGATATCTTCGGACACCTTGAAGAAAAAGGTGTAGATACAAGTAAACTCCCTCGTTTACACATCTCGGGCTGTCCACACTCCTGTGGTACACACCAAATCGGTGAAATTGGTTTCCACGGAGCTGTAAAATTAGTAGACAAGAAACCTACCGTAGCCTTTATCCTCGTAGACGGTGGTTCCGAACACATGGGCTCCGAAAACTTCGGTAAAATGGCAGGGAATATCGTAGCCACAAAAATCCCAGAATTCTTGGAAGCCTTGGCAAACATCCTAAACCAATCCCCAGAACCAGACTTTGGTACATGGAGAATGACACACAAAGCGGAATACATGGAACTTATAAAAGCATTTGAGTAAACTCACCTTTCCGCTTGTGATGGGGCCCTGTTAGATTGCGACAACTCAATAAATAATAAAAAGAGTTCCCTCTTTGCTCCGTCCTTCGCAAAGTCGCTGCATAGGGAACTCTTTTTATTATTTGAGCGTCTGCTATTAACTAGTCCCATCACAAGCTACATCTGATCTTTACTCAATATGCTTTTATGTGATAGGGGAAGGGAAGGACTAGCCGCAGGCT
>USQK01000008.1 GCA_900556785.1 uncultured Veillonella sp. | reverse complement strand
GAATCTGCAATGGCATAATGCCTTTGCCAAATAATTCCCGCATTCTTTCAATAGTACCGAAGAAATCGGCACCATCCACATCCATTTTATTGATAAATGCCATACGTGGCATTTGTAATTCCACTGCATAATCCCAAGCGCGAACTGTGTCAGTTTCTACACCAGATGTGGCGGATAGTACCATTAACATACCATCGCACGCACGCAAAGCGGCACGAACTTCGCCATGGAATTCATTATAGCCTGGAGTATCTACGAAGTTAACCTTGTGGTCATGCCATTCACATGGAGCCATGCCCAATTGGATTGTTACGTTACGTTTAATTTCTTCAGGTTCAAAGTCCATAATATGTTTATTGTCTTGGCCTTTACCTACGAAATCAACCGCACCAGAGGTTAACAACAAAGATTCGACAAGAGCTGTTTTACCCGCACCATCGTGGGAAACAACAGCAACATTTCTAATTTTATCACTACTGTACTCTTTCATCGGAATCGCCTCCTTAATGGCAAATTACGGCTTTTGCTAATACATTTCGACACCCAAATAGAAAAGTCCTCTTTTTCCGAAAAAATTTATCAAAAAAAGAGGACTCTTTATTAATATTAATTTATAAATCAGTATTATCTACTCACTAAAGAGGCACAGCCACTAAGAAGTGCCATGAAAAGTGCCCAAATTATAGCGATGATTATGGACGTTAAGATGCAAGCAATGAATACTTTCATCTTCGTAAGCATTACTTGTCTTGCCATAAGTTCTAAGGATACCCAAATAGATATAACAAATAATACTATTGTTCCTACAACATAGATGACACTAGCAAGGGCACTACTATCGGATGCTAGACCTAATATGCCCATTAAAACCAAGACTATCGTATAACCAATACTAAATAATAGTACGCCATACCCTTGTAGATACCAACTAACTTTCATAATGGCTTGTACATTGTCGGTACCACCCATTTTAGTAATAACCCAGTTATATACATAAGAAGCGATAGCAACCATCACAAAGGACCAGCCGATACAAATAAGCCATGCAAAGATGAACATAAAGCTGGCACCGATACCGAGTAAATAGGTTAAACCAGTAAATTCATTATGAGGGAGAAATGGAATTAACATAGTCCCAAATAAAGCCAATATAATATATGGGATAGCCCATAAGAATACAGTGCCCCAGAATCCTTTTTTCAATGTCCCCGATTGTACAACTTGATCAATACCGCCGCTAAAAGGACTCACAAACAACCGCCAAAAATCAGAATACCATTTTGTCTCCATAATTCAACCTCATATACAAACTAAAACTCTCTAAAATACTAAAACTCTCCCGTACGCTTGCCGTAGTGTTTGGAGTCCCCATTTTGCTTCCACCCAACGGTGTCACCGATAGACATAACGCGGCGCGTTAAGCAATCTTTACATTTATCTGCATTATCATCTACACAAGGTTTGTTATCATATAACAAATACTTTGCCCGATGTTCAGGAATCGTAATGATAGGCATCAAAATATTGGCACCCGCAGCAAGACCTTTTTCACGGCCAAGTTTATCCAAAGCTTGTAATGCTGTTGTGGCCGCAATATTTACGTCTTTTAAGAATAAACGTGTTAACGCAATCATCTTGAGACCCAATTGAATACGGCGCAATTTACCAGCTTCGTCATCGATTCCCATCGCTAATGCTTCTTGGCCTAGCGGCGTATCATGATGTACCACATACGGTCCCATACCGATCATATCGATATCCATATCGCGATAAAACAAGATATCATTTACCAAGTCTTCTTCTGTTTGACCAGGCAAACCAATCATGACGCCTGTACCTACTTGGAAACCTACGCGGCGCAAGCTACGTAAGCATTCAACGCGCGTTTCAAAAGAGTGTAGTTCATCTTGAGGATGAATTTTATGATATAGCTCTTTATTTGTTGTTTCAATGCGCAATAAATAACGACTAGCGCCGGCTTCACGCATGCGGCGGTACGCCTCTTCGCTTTGTTCCCCTACGCACATCGTAATGCCCAGGGAACCATCGCCAATGGCTTTAATATCGCGAATGAGATCTACTACATAATCGACGAATATATCATCACTGCGTTCACCAGATTGGAGTGTAATAGAGCCATATTCATGGTCATAGGCCCACTGTGCCATCTTAATGATGTCTTCACGATTCATATCAAAGCGTTCCGTCTTATCATTTTCACGACGGATACCGCAGTAATTACAGTTTTTGATGCATCGGTTCGAGAACTCAATGAGGCCCCGATAATACGCTACAGGCTGTACATATTTTGCCTTTACTTCATAAGCCTTTTTATATATTAACTGCAACTCGTCTTCATCAGTTACAGACATGAGAAATCGCAATTCTTCCTCGGTTAGCCATTCATCGCCAACGAGATCTTTAGCAAGAATATCTTGCACTTGCAAACAATCACTTCCTTTCATAACGAACCGTCATCGATTCGCTTGGTATAGTAATGGAATCTATGTCAGTGACACAGGTAAACCCATTCACTTCGCGCGGCAAATCCCGCACATGTTTCACTTGTCGAGTTAAACATTCGTGAGCCATCACACCGCGACTCATTTTTGAGGACGTACTCATCTGTTTAAATGCATCGCCTCGTAACTCCCAAAATTCAACGGTCACTACCTTTGGATGGTTTACCATTTTGGCATATTCTTTAGATGCTAGATTGAGAATCCAATCTTCCTTGTGAAAGTATGCATCCACCGTTTCACGCCACGTATCGTATAAATTAATGCCTACCTTATCGACCATATCGAGACGATAGTCTCTAACACCCATTGTTGGCTCTACAACGCCGTACAAGGCAGACATTACAACAAGATGGCTTTCACCGAAGACCTTAGCCTCATCAGATAGGTTGCCCCAATCCAAATATTTGAAAGCAATACCATCGTAGCTTTCACAAGCAAGCCCTACAGGATGAGACGCAAAATCTTGATAAAAATCAAAGAGAGCCTGCGCCTTATCATCCTTGAGTTTCAAAGCCTTACCAAGGGCCGCCACATCTAGGGACTGTACATGTTTTACAAGATTTTGCGTAATGTGTGGTTGAAATTGACCGTCTTGAACCGCAGTATGTACTGCCCCATTATTGTCAACAGTAGTAATCGTTTTAGTCTTACTAGGAGAGAGGACGATTTTCATGGGATAATTCCGCCTTGATAGTTTCCTCTGTCAAATTGTCGATCAACTCAGGATTCCACAACATGAGAGGCACAGCCACTACATGACTAGCTTTCATTTCTTTACATAAATTAATGCATTCTTTAAGGTAATCAGAATCTTCATCTACAAGATCGCATACGATAACAACGTGACGACCTTTTAAATTTACACCTTCGTAGTCGATGCTGCCAGCAGATACTGTAAGCATGCCAGTTTCTAGACGACCTTCGCTCATGTCGTTCAATCGAGACATTAGAACGTGTTCGAGCATAGTAGATACAGGTGTTACCACGCGACCAATGCCGATAAGAGCCTCAGGTTGGGCGTGAACAATAACTGTTTTCTTGCGTTTATCAGTTCTAAAATCAACGAGAGCTTTTTCTAAAGCGCCAAAGAACACGAATAATTGCCAAGGATCAAAAGAACCTGTTTGGAACATGTCGATAACAGAGCCATCCTCATCCATATTTAGGCGCGTTAATAATTCCTCTGCAATGTCGTCTACTACAACACTAAAATCAGATTGCATTGCATCTTGTACTTTTACTTCCTCTGCCATTAGGTCCTCCTAATTTCTATCTATTACACTGGTGAGGGAATGTTCCCTACAGGATTTATACTATCTTTAATTGTAACATATTTTATAGCCCACATGGTTATTCATGGATACACTTTTTACATAACAACTATACCAGTTATATGACAAAGTAATTCTAATAAAACAATGTTACATGATTAATGTAACTTTATGATTAATGTAACTTTATGATTTTTGAACATCTATTATACAAAAAAGACCGCTAACGCGGTCTTTTCCTATTACCCTACAATGAGTAGGTAAATATTCATAACGGTAACAACAATACCAATGCCCCATAATAGTACATTCGTATATGTATGGTTCGCATATTGCCCCATCACCTTGCGGCTACTAGTCATATAGAGCTGCAAGAAAATTGTAATAGGTAGTTGCAAACTCAAGAACATTTGAGAGATCAACAATGCTTGGAATGAATCAGTAACAAATACAATCAACAGCAATGCCGGAATGTATGTTAAAGCCAAGCCTAATCGAGTATGGAAGTCTTTCATATCGTAAGACTCACCAAACATGCCTGCAAATATACTTGCTCCAGCCATACCTGCTGTAGCAGAAGAGGCAAAGCCTGCAAAGAGCAATGCAATAGCAAAGATAGTACCTGCTGCAGGGCCAATAAGAGGTCGTAACAACTCCTCAGCCTGTTCAAGCTCCGTTACTTCAATGCCATGAGCAAAGAACACTGCCGCCGCCAATAAGATCATGGCGGAGTTAATCATCCAGCCAATACCCATAGATAATAGAGTGTCTAGAAATTCATAACGCAATTGGCGCTTCATTACAGAAGGATCTTGCGTGTTGAACTGGCGACTTTGGATGATTTCTGAGTGCAAGAACAAATTGTGAGGCATAATAACCGCCCCTAAGATACTCAAAATAACGAGCATCGATTCATTAGGAACCTTAGGGTCTACCCAACCAATACCAGCTGCCGCCCAATCTACATTTACCATATTGACCTCTACGAGGTACGCCAACGCAATGAGGGATACGAATCCTGCAATGATACGCTCTAGCTTCCGATAAGAGTTTGTTATGAGCATAATGGTACAGATAATAGCCGTCAAAACACTACCTATCAAAAGAGGAATGCCAAAAAGCATTTTCAATGCGATGGCTGCACCGATAAACTCGGCCAGTGCGGTCGCTGCCGCTGCAATGCCCGCCGTACTCAATACGAACCTAGACACGTAACGCGGCAAGAATTCATAAGCACATTCGGATAAACATTGGCCTCGTACAATGCCTAAATGGGCCACGTTATGTTGCAATAAAATAAGTATAATCGTAGATAGCGTAACTACCCACAATAGTTCATAACCATAACTAGCACCAGCAGCGAGATTGGCCGCCCAATTGCCAGGGTCGATGAACCCAACCGTTACGATGATGCCAGGTCCTATATATTTAAAGACCTCGCTCACCTGCTGCTTACCGTTTTGGTGGACGGTAAACAGCTGTTTCTTTAAAAAATCAATCATTATAACTCCTTAAATAGGGTTATAGAGTGAAAGTCATCTCCGTTTGCATACGAGCATCGGTTTTAGATTTTGTATCCTTACCACCGGTATAACGGATGCGCACATTATTATTTACTTTAACGCGAGAGTCATCAATTTTGAACTTCTTCATTTTTTCTTTGATTTGTTCATCAGTTAACGCGCGCTCTTCTGGTTTTGCCACTTCGTCATTAGCTGCATCTAAAGCCTCTTGTTGAGATTTAGATACTTGATATGTTTTACCAGATTTTTTTGCCTTTTCAGCACGTTTCTCGTCTAATTTTTGACGGCGCTCTCGGGTAACCTTCTTATCGCGAGCAATACGATAATCCATTACATCACGCATATTTTCTTGGTAAATACGCAATGCATATTGGCGGTCGTTATCGTTCATTTGCTCCCGTTTAGTTACAACTTCATCGATAAGAGGCATGAGTTCATCCTTAGTATAGCTTGTATTGCCATCAAAGACAAAACCATGTGTATCCGTAATAGCACCGTGCTTAATTAGCGTTTGTAACGCTGTATACGTCCAATCATTTGGCGTAATCACACCTGCACTCGCGTGATGTTGTGCTTTGCTAGAGCTACTAACAGTCTCTACATCGGCACTCACACCATCTACCATAGGACGTGCGCTTGGAATAGAAATGCTTTCAGCATGAGCGAAACCAACAGAGGCAACGAGACATAATGCACCGATGCCCATAGCGCGACGAAGTAAATGTATGTGACATGTATATTTTGTATTCATAAGAGTCTCCTTGAAATTACATTTTATACAATCTATTATATGAAACCCCTTATCATACGTCAACTCTATAACCTTACACACCTGTATAAATCAATATTTACAAGACCTCAGGCTCACTTGAGCCCTTACACTTTTAAGTCCATCCCCAGTAAATACCACAATAAACAAAAAGACCTCACATCGCGTGATGTGAGGTCTCAGCATGGCGGAGGATTAGGGATTCGAACCCTAGCGACGGTAACCCGCCCTAACGATTTAGCAAACCGTCCTCTTCAGCCTCTTGAGTAATCCTCCATGCTTTACTGGGTAATCATATCATACCCAATAAGGCATTGTCAATCGTATTATTTCAACATGGATTCGATGAACCAGATTTGTTTTACATAGTATGCAACGTGATCTTCCATCATGCTTACGAGCAAGAAGTCCCCTTCTTCATCGGCAGCTGCACGGATTGCTACAGCTTGATCATTCATGTATTTGAAGTCTTTAAGAAGAATTTCAATTACTTTCGCTTGAGGGATATCTTCTTGACCCAATTCTTCAATTTTAGTCAATTTAGCGTATTCTGCAGAATTAACCAATGGGAATTGACCTTGCATTTTCACGTGTTCTGCTACTGCATCGAAGTATTCAAACGCTTCATCATAGATGGATTCCAAATATTCGTGAATGGATTTGAATTGTGGACCTGTTACGTTGAAATGTAGGTTATGTAATTTTACGTTCCATACGGAAAGATCTGCTAAATATTGGTTTACTTGTTGTAAGTTTTTCATAGTAATTCTCCTTTTTCTTTTAATTCTCAAATATAGTTTATTCAAAAAGCAGAATAAACCCAGTCGGCTTCTATGCCATCAATTCGTTTATCTAATTTGTAATCAGTATTGATTACATGATTTATTTTACCAATAATGATTTTCCTTGTCAATACATTAAATCGATTTTTTTGAATATTTTTATAAAAAAACCTCTAACTACTAGTTCAACTAATAGTTAGAGGTTCTATCCTTCTATATTATATGCGGTTTTATTACACTATATTAAATATAGTATTCTATGTAATCATCAGGAATTTTCTTTTCCTCTGCCTGGCCATTATTAGTACGACGAGGTTTACGGACATACATATTTTCTGGATCTGTTTCAAAGATAACCATATCTTTAGGTATATCGTGTTTGATAACGAGGTTACAACCAATTTTAGTGCGTGCCCCAATAGTAATATCACCTAAGATTTTCGTACCTGTACCGATGAGCACTTCGTCTTCAATGGTCGGATGGCGTTTTACCTTTTTAGAGGACATGCCACCTAACGTCACTTGGTGGAACAAGGTCACATTATCCCCTACGATTGCCGTTTCACCGATAACGACACCCATGCCATGGTCGATAAATAAACCACGACCGATGGTAGCACCTGGATGGATTTCAATGCCGGTTACGTGACGGGAGTGAAGCGCTACGCGACGGGCCAAGGTTGGCCATCCCGCCTTATAAAGGCGATGCGCAAAGAAATGCCAGAACAAGGCTGTAATATGCGGGTATGTCCAAATAACCATCCACACATTTGTTGCTGCCGGGTCAGAATCCATTACGCGCTTAATATTATATTGAATTTTGCCCCATAATTCGCGTAAACCTTGTATCATAGCGACTCCATCTCAAATAACTCTACTCATATATAATATATAGTATACAACATATGTGGTATGTATTCCTATACATAAGATGCTTTATCTATGCGAAATCCGTTACTTTACATATTCATTATTGGCGAAGTCCAAGAGGGATAAATATTTTTCTACCCCATCTGGCGCAATCACCACGATATTCGCCTTTGGTTCTTCACGAGCGATACGCTTTGCCGCAACGATGGCTGCTCCTGAGGAAAGGCCAATAGAAACACCACTTTCACGCATAAAGGTTTGCACTTCGCTAAAAGCCTCTTCATCGCTTACAGTTTGTACACCGTCCATTAAGCTTTGATCAAAGTTTTCAGGAATAAAGCCAGCCCCAATGCCTTGAATTTTGTGAGCGCCGCCCTTACCTTCCGTAATGGCTGGAGAACCTGTTGGCTCTACGGCGATAGCCTTTAGGTTAGGATTATGCTCTTTCAATCGTTTTGCAACACCTGTGAAAGTGCCACCAGTACCGATACCCGCTATGAATACATCTACATTTGGTACTTGTTCTACGATTTCGGCACCAGTTGTACGATAATGCATATCTGGGTTTGCAGGGTTTACGAATTGGCCCAATGTGAAAGCATTTGGGTATTTAACTAAAATTTCATTAGCTCGTTCAAGAGCACCTCTCATACCCGTTTCTTTCGGCGTTAAGATGAGCTGTGCACCATAAGCTTTAATAAGCTCACGGCGTTCTTTACTCATGCTTTCAGGCATAATAATAACAGTTTTAATATGCAAGATGGCGCCCACCATGGCAAGAGCAATACCTGTATTACCGCTTGTAGCTTCAACGATAATGCTATCTTCGTGAAGGCGTCCTTTTTCCTTAGCGTCTTGCAACATGCCAAGTACAGCGCGGTCTTTCACAGAACCGCCTACATTATATTTTTCAAGTTTTACATAGATATTGGTGTTTGGTAATTGATATACCGGAGTTTTACCAATCAGTTTAGTTGTTTGATTTGTGACTATGCTCATCTGATCCTCCTTTTGGCGATAGATGATAAAAATCGTCCTCAGGAACATCCCAAGGACGATATGATTTTCACCTTGTTATTCTCTATACACTGGATATAACCATTTGTGTATTCCCATAAATACACTCATACTCTATCACCTGCATCTATGCATTGTCAAGAGAATGAGAACTGCTTTTAAAACCCTAAAAATACAGGAAATAACTAGGTTTATTTATAAATTTGTCAACGTGTTTACCACCACACCCCAGGTAATAGGCACCACAATGATAGCTAGCGCAAGCCCAATAAAGATGGCTACCCCTAGTATAATGGTAAGCCGCGGAATGATGGCTATAACAGTGCTATTCGCTACATTATACGCTTTGTCTATGTCATAGTGTAGCGCTACATAGCCCCACAAAAATCCTGCTATCAAATATATCGCTACATAAGGATCTAGTATGATATGCGTTGATGTCATCGGTTCAACATGCATTAAACGATTGATGACTGGTGAAAGTAGCACATTAGCGAGTATAGCTATAAGCTTGAACCATATAAGACATATAATATAAGGCCACATAGTTCTCATGGTCATCCGCAACATATAAAGCAGACCAACCATACCTGAACCCAACGTGCCCTTTGTATGTGCCATGTACCGTTCCATCCAAGACGGTTGTTCTTTGCCTTGATGTAGTTGGTCATAGTGAAATGATAAATTCCTTTCACCATGCGCTAAATCGACGAGGCCTAACACTTGTAACAATACTAAAACAAAGACGAAAACAACGCCTATTTGGAAGCTTTCACTAAAGAATAGAGCCATCGGATCAAATGTTAGCTCACTCAAAGACGATAAATTACCATAAACATCATAAAATGCAGCATATATACCATTTGTTATGAGTACATCCACAAGAAACAGGGTCAATATAAAGATAAGATACCCATTCCACCGAGTCCATCTGCTGAGATGTGACAACTGCGTATGCTCCCCTACGATTATGGATGCAGGGTGAATAGACAAGATCACACCGATCATAAAAAACATTATGAACGATGTGCCCATTGTTATATATTCATATACCATATTAACGGTATGCTACGCGCTCAGGCTGCATGTCGTGGAAATGAAGGCGCTCTTTTGCCGTCTTTTCCCACTCTGTACCAGGCTTGCCGTAGTTTGCGTATGGATCGATGGACAAACCACCGCGTGGCGTAAACTTGCCCCATACCTCGATGTACTTTGGATCCATCAACTTGATAAGGTCTTTCATGATGATATTGATGCAATCTTCATGGAAATCCCCATGGTTACGGAAACTAAATAGGTACAATTTTAAAGACTTGGACTCAACCATTTTCTTATGTGGTACATAAGAAATATAGATTGTGGCAAAGTCTGGTTGACCTGTCATAGGACACAAGCTAGTGAACTCAGGACAATTAAACTTAACGAAGTAATCGTTGTCTGGGTGCTTGTTATCAAACGCCTCTAATACCTGTGGTGCATAATCAGTTGGGTAATCGGTCTTGTGACCTAACATCGTTACCCCTTGTAACTCTTTTTCAGATCTGCCGGATGCCATAAAGAACCTCTTTCTATATCTTCTAGAACTCTATAATTAAATATATTGAATAATTCATGTAACACTTAATTATAGCATATAAAAGAATACACTACTTATAGAGATAAACGATTTCAGACTATAGTTAAATGACCAGTTCATCCTATGTCTCTGAATAAACTATCCTATCCCCATACTCTAGTTCAATTATATTGCGCTCACATATAGATTGTACAAAATTAAAATTTATAATAAAATATTCATATACATTTGGTAATGTTAGTTTATTCAGAACGATATAATACCTTATGGAGGTCACTTATGAAATTAAAACAGCTCATTTTATCTAGCATCGCTGTAGGTGCTTTGGCTTTCACATTTGGCACAGTACAACCTGCACAGGCGGCTATTGGCATGGAGAATCCAGGTCCAGCTATGAACCTTGAAAAGCCTGCATCTGTTACAACTGCCCATCATATCAATGTAGATGGCAAGGTTGTTGAGCCTATTAATGGTCAGCAAAATGTAATCTATGTAGATGGTCAACCGCTCGTAGCATTGCGCCAAGTATCTGAAGCATTAGGCTATAAAGTAGCATGGGATGAGCCTACTAAAACAGCATTAGTAGACATGAACATTGCTACACTAGCCATCCAACCAGATTCTGCAGAAGTTGTACGTCATGGTAAATTAAAAATCATTAACCTTGATACTACTGAATCCTTCTTGCCTGCAGCTCGCAAGGTAGATGGTACTATCTTTGTAAAACCACAAGTATTCAAATTATTGTTGAACGATGTAAAAGTTACGAAGGATGAAATCTTCATCGCCCCTCAACGCGCACAATTAGCGTCTACTACAAACACAGAGGTATCTCACAAGAATGAACTCAACACATTCTTGCCACCATCTCAAAATGATGTAAAGAAAAAAGAAGGTCCAAAGGCTACGGAAAAACCTCTTATTAAAATTAAGAAATCCTTAGCTAAAGATACTGTAACTACAGACGATCAAGCTCAATCTACAGATAAATCTGAATACCAACGCGCTAACGGATTAGATCGATAAGCGAAGCTAAGAGATTGTTAAACAAGCTCTCAACGCATCGAAAAATTTATACAAATAAAAAGGTCCCATACGGGACCTTTTTATTTGTATAACGTATATAGTTATTCAAAATTAGTTTTACTAAATTTGATGGCTATATTATCTGCCAAAACCATAACGGTTAAGTGCTGTATTACCACTACCATATATAGCCATGATCTTCGCCATGAAATAGTCAGCTACTGCTAGAGAGTATGCTGCAATATCATTGTAATCAGAGTATTTTGGTGCAACATTAGTCACAGTAATGTTTTCAATAGTAGTACTAGCTTTAGGAGTAGTTAATTTATTTGTAGTAGGTGCAGGATCTGTAACAGTTACTGTAGAACCCATGGCTGGATTAACATAACCTGTTGGAGTAGATACTGGTGGACGTTGGGAATCAGTATATTTGTAGCCATAAGAAGCGTCTGCTTGTTGTGGTGCTACTGTAACAGCGCCAAAAGCAAGTACAGCTGCTGCCAAAACGATAGAGAATTGTTTTGATGCTTTCATAAAAAACCTCCAAATAACATAAAAGTATTTTATCAAAAATTATGATAACGGAGATTTATTATAAACTATCTACATAAACGCACAATGAAAGAGAGTTAATATCATTTATATTTCATTTATCACTTTATTTTGATACCTTTGAAAGCATCTTTCACCCCATCCATTTGGCGTTTTACATTATCAAAGGATGCTTTTAAATCCTCAGGAGGCTTAAAGTTATCGAGATCTTTAGACGACTCAGATGCACGTTTGCTATTTTCGCCAGCTTGCTTCATGCCAGCTTTAATCCGATCCATATTCTCATCGATCTCATCGAAGGATTCGTCGTAGATGATAAAATTACTGCCCCCGTGGGACGTAATATTGAGTGGCCCCATTGTAAGCTGACCATTATCGATGCGAAGCGCATCTGTGGAAATGGTCGTAATATTCGTATTCACCTTCACATCACTAAAGGACAGATGCCGCCCCTTATTGTGAAAGTTCCCAGTAATGCTTTGGATCGGTATAAGCATATAGTGGCCTTCTCCAGACCAGAAATTACCCCACACCTCCATATCACGAGGCAAGCCTTCGCTTTTAAAGTTCAAATTAGCCGACACCGGTACAACAAATTCAGGTGTTTTAAGAGCCTCACTACTATCAAGGTCCTTTGCTATCCCTGTAATCGTATAGGCTCTTGTATCTAGATTATATACACCTTTTGCCTCTAATTTGCCACTATATACATTAGCATTAACATTTTCAAAATTTAAAATGCCATCTTGGTACGTCACATCACCCACTACGTTTTCAAAGGTAAGCGCAGGAATACGTAAAATAGGCATCGTTACACGGCCTTTAGCCAACGGTCGATTAAAATCACCAGTTACTCGCGTCAGCAAGGTCATAGCATCGTGAATATCATCGCCAAAACCAAGAGAGGCGGGGTCCACACCTTTCACATCAAACTGTAAATCTAACTGAGGCATGCGATGCTTTAACACATCCTTTAAATCAACGCGACCTTTTAGTGTCATTCCATCACCAATAGCGGTTCCACCAAACTTACCGGTTTCCATATCAATGCGAATAGCGCGCTTACTATCAAGATGGATTTTAGCCTCTACATTCTTCATCACATAGTGACGATTTTTCTGAAAGATTTCTAGCTGATTATTTCTAAGTGTAATGGTAAGGTCCAAATGTTGACCTTCCCAATTAAAATTACGAACCTTTTTAGCCAATTCCTCTTGCCGATCTTGCGTCGTCTTTTTAGGCGGCTTAGGTCGCGGCTCCACCTCATCAAGAGGCTTATTCACATCAGGTGAGGCAGGCACGAAGTCGAGCCGGTTGTTATCATCTAAATCGACTACAATGGTCGCATCATTTAGCTCGATTCCGTTTATGGCAGAAGCCTTAAAGTTACGAGTGACTACGTCCCACATATTAACGCGTATCTTACCACTGGGAACGGTGAGCAATTCACGACCTTCAGGGTCCTTCCACACCAAATCGGTAAAGGATAATGTCCCCCACGGCGTTGCAGTTAAACTCTCTACGGTTACAGAACCACGCATCATCGTTTGTCGCGCCATAACCTCGTTGAAGATAACACCCATCCCACGACTCGCTATTGTAGCCAATACAAAGAAAATAATCGCTCCAATGGCAAGAAAAGCAGCAATGCCTTTTAGGCCTTTCTTATACAATTGTTTATATTTTGTCCAATAGGAACGTATGTAATATTTCATAGCATTATTATATCATGATGCATTTATATTTTTATTTTAATGGGGCCCCAAAACATATCGGCCTGAATATTGAAAGGAGTGTCCCATTAAAATAAAATAGCTCCACTAATCTTTAAGATGTTATGCTTTTGCTTGTTTACCGTATTTTACAAGGCTTTCAGCTTCAATTTCTTCTTGAGTGCGATAGTCTTGAGGAATGTCAGACAAACGAATCCAGCTGCGAACTGCTTCTACTAATACGATAAGGATCATGAGGAACATAGCAGCACTGAATGCTACTAGGATCCATTTACCAGCTGGGATATAGCTGTTAAATACGTTTTCAAAGTCTGCAGCAATAGCAACGATAGCCATTAGGATACATGGAATACCTGTAACCCATGCATAGCGTTTGCGGCCAAGTCGCATAATAACTGTAGTACTTACAGCCAATGTCATAGTACCTAATAATTGGTTAGATACGCCGAATAGAGGCCAAATAATACCGATGTTACCTTGTAGAACTAGGTAGCCCCACAAGATACAAATTAAAGCTGCACAACCATATACGCCAGGAGCCCAATGTTGGTCGTTGAATTTAGGATGGAAATGACCTAATAATTCTTGAAGTAAGTAACGACCTACGCGAGTACCAGCATCGATCAAAGTCATGATGAACAAGGCTTCGAACATGATACAGAAGTGATACCAGTAACCCATCAAGTGATCCATGTTAGGCAATCTGGAGAAGATATGAGCCATACCTACTGCTAAGGATACGGCGCCACCAGGACGGTGCATCAAGTCTTCACCAACCATTGCGGACAACGCTGGCAATTCATGAACTTGAAGTCCTAACGCTTTGAAGGATTCTACTGTGGAGTTAATAGCAAAGTAATCGTCTGGATGCAATGCAGTCGCTGCGATCAACGCCATCATAGCGATGAAGCCTTCTGTTAACATTGCGCCATAACCGATAGGTAAGATTTCTCTTTCATTAGTAAGCATTTTAGGTGTTGTACCAGTTGCAATAACAGTATGGAAACCAGATAACGCACCACATGCAATAGTAATGAAGATGTAAGGGAATACAGAACCTTTCAATACAGGACCGCCACCCCAGATATAAGGAGTAACAGCTGGCATTTGGATTTCAGGCATTACGATGATAATACCGAGAGCCAAGGCGCCAATTGTACCGATTTTAAGGTATGTAGACAAATAATCACGAGGAGCGAGCAATAACCATACTGGCAATGCTGCTGCAAAGAAACCATACACGGCAAGCATAATTTCAATAGTTTGCAAGTCGTATGTGAACCAAGAAGCATATTCGCTAGCTGCGATGTTAGGACCGTAGATAATGCCTACGAAGATTAACGCTACACCAATGATAGTAGCCTCTTGGATTTTACCAGGACGCAACCATTTCAAATAAATACCAATGAAAATTGCAATTGGAATTGTAGCAAATACGGAGAAGAACCCCCATGGGGAGTTATGCAATGCGTTAGCTACTACTACAGCCATACCCGCAAGGGTGATAATCAATAAGAACAATGTAGCAAGCATCGCACCGAAACCAGCTAATTTACTGATTTCTTCGCGCGCAATATCCGCGATTGACTTACCGTCATAGCGAACTGAAGCGAATAAGATAACCATATCATGTACAGCACCAGCCAATACAGAACCGATTAGGATCCATAAGGCACCAGGCAAATACCCGAACTGGGCTGCAATAACAGGACCTACGAGAGGGCCTGCACCTGCAATGGCTGCAAAGTGATGACCAAAGGTTACCCATTTGTTAGTTGGCACGTAATCGTGACCATCGTTGTGAACCATAGCCGGCGTCGGACGATATTGGTCCAAGGTCAACACCTTAGCCGCTATGAAAGCCCCATAAAAGCGGTACGCTAAAATTAGAATACACGCGGAGGCTATAACTAAGTAAATACCATTCATAACCATATAAACACCTCCAATTGTCTTGTGTGACATGGTGTTATATAAAAATATCTGATAAATCTTTTGCACATCCATGCCACATTGGCTCTCTAAACTTTTAGTACTTACAATAATTATTGTATATCTAAACATAAAAGTGTCAATTATCGATTTCTCATTTTGAATGTACATTATGAGTTAAAAGCATAATTAAAAAGCATTCTCCGTTAATAAGAGAATGCTTTTAGCGTTTTATTTTGATAGTAATTATCTATTGTCTTACCACGATGCCTGCTGCGTGAAGTGCTTTTTTAATATCTTTTATTGTTAATACTTTATTATGTAGCAAGGCACTAGCGAGGGCTCCAGTTACATTTGTTTTTGTAAATAAATCCACAAAATGCTGTATATTCCCAGCTCCGCCAAAGGCTGTTACAGGCACATCTACAACCTCTGCCAAGGCTTGATATAATTCGATATCAAAGCCGAGACCTGTACCGTGTCTATCGATACTCGTTACCAATAACTCACCTGCACCACGGTCAACCGCTTCTTTCGCCCATTCTAAAGCATTTTTGCATTGTGCCCCCGGATCATTGGATGTGCCATGTCCATAAGCATACCACATTTTTTCAAAAGGATTATATTTTACGTCTAAGCACACGACTATGCCTTGATTGCCAAACTTCTTTGCCCCTTCTGTGATAAGGGATGGATTAGATAGTGCCGCTGTATTAATAGAAACCTTATCGGCACCAGCTTTCATAAGCTGCGTCATATCCTCCACAGACGTAATGCCACCACCTACAGTTAACGGCATAAATACCTTATCCGATGCATTGAGTACTATATCATAAAGGTTTTGAGGGGCTTCTGTTGTAGCCGTTATATCTAATAATACAAGTTCGTCCGCCCCTTGTATCTCATAACGTTCCGCACATTCAACGGGATCGCCAGCATCAACCATATCACGGAATTGCACACCATTCTGAACGCGACCATTTGCTACGCCAAGGCAAGGAATAATACGTTTCGCTAACATAGAATAGCCCTCCTATTATTTCACCGCTGCATAGGCTTCTGTAATATTGCCAAATGTACGCAACAAGTTTAGGCCTACTACACCACTTTTTTCAGGATGGAATTGCATTCCATACACCCTACCGCGCTCCACAACGCCAGGTACATCGATGCCATAATTTGCAGTGGATGTAATAAATTCAGGGTCTGTATCTACATAATAGGAATGAACGAAATAGGTATATTGATTGTCTACATTGCTGAAAGCACTGTCTGGATGGTGCACTGTATTTTTGTTCCACCCCATGTGAGGTACACTGAGGCCAAGGTCACGAGGGATTTCTTTTACCTTGCCTGGAATAAGTCCTAAACCTAGTGTTGGACCATATTCTTCGGACTCTTCAAATAATAGCTGCATACCTAAACAAATACCTAATAATGGTATTTCTCGTTTTACCACTTCATGAATGACATCGACGAGACCACGCGCCTTAAGAACGGCTACTGCCGATGCATAGGCGCCTACACCTGGCAAGAGAACGCCATCAGCATTTAGTATAACCTCAGGATCTGCTGTTAGCACTGCATCAAGTCCGATGTAGGCCAACGCTTTCTGGACATTAAATGTATTGCCCGCATCATAATCTATAATGGCAATCATAATATACTCCTTTCAACAGCCTTAATGAGCCCCAGTCATTACTAGGGCTCGTCGTTCACGTCGTTTTCGTTATATATATTCTCTAAACAGGATACAAACTCCTGCCATTCAATTAGGTAAAAGCTAAACTCCATTCTATAGAATGAAAGTTGATATCATAAGGCGCGAATCATTAGTATATATGATATATCCCATATTGATTAATTCATGAATTGTTTTAATATACCGCGCATAACAGCTCCATCTTGAGCCATTGGAATGGTAAGTCTCAACCAACCTTCTCGTTGTCCACGGCGCACTTGATATCCTTCTTTTAGCCATGCATCGGCTAAGCCTTCTGCATCAGGTACAGCAAAGAAAATAAAGTTTGCTTCACTCTTGTAGTAGTGAATGCCTAATTCATCAAATAAGTTTTCCCATTTAGCCCGCTCTTCTGCATTTTGAGATATCGTTCTTGTTAAGAATGCTTGATCATCAAAGGCTGCTTCTGCTGCTACTTGGGATAAAGTATTGAGATTATATGGCAAGCGGATAGTTTGCATATAGTTAGCAAGCTCTAAAGGCGTCATCATATAGCCTACACGGTAATTTGCAAGACCATACGCTTTGGAGAAAGTTCGCATAATAGCTACATTTGGGAACTCATCTAGCAATGCACGTGCTGTAGGAACATCTACGGACGTAACGAAGTCAATATAGGCCTCATCGATGATAACTAATGTTTCTTTTGGTACTTTTGCAATAAAGTTACGGATATCTTCAACAGTCTCATAGGTACCTGTAGGGTTATTAGGATTACAAATCCATACGAGGCGTGTTGTGTCATCTACAGCTTTCAACAATGCGGCGAAATCATAGTGACCTGTTTCAAAATCAGCTTGGACCTCGCGAATTTCAGCGCCCTCAACGAGACCATTTAAAGCATACTCGGAGAAGGCTGGTACGCTTACCACAATGGAGTCACCAGCGCTGATCAATGTTTTATTGACTATGGCAATAACCTCATCTAGGCCTACACCGATAACGAGTTGCTCTGGTTGTACCTTCCAATACGCAGCCAATTTCATACGCAAATCAGTAGCGTTACCATCAGGATAATAGTTAGCATCATTATGTGTTACATAGCTAAGAATAGCCTCACGCACTAATGGAGATGTACCATATGGGTTTTCGTTGGCTGACAAGCGCACTAATCGGTCTACCCCAAGGCGTTCCTTTACCGCTGTAGCAGGCTCCTCTGGTATATAGGGTTTCAATGTGCGAATTATCTCTTTCATAGGCTATCCTTTCTAACTATTTTCTTAACGTATATACACGCGTTCAAACTCATTTTTTGTTTATATACTCGTCTAAACTCATATGTACGTATTTCAATGCAAATACATTTATTAAAACTCATATGAACTGATGTAAGCTCATACAATAGCGTGCATTATAAATTCGTAATCTCTGGGCGATCTGTAGTCTTGCTCACTACGCCTTCACGGCTCGCAAGTTCTGCCTCAATGGCTTCGTAAGGAATATTTTTCTCTGCTAATAATACGAGCAAGTGATACAACACATCTGCTGTTTCGTAAATCAACTCTTGAGGGTCTTCGTTCTTTGCAGCGATGACAACCTCTGTCGCCTCTTCGCCTACCTTTTTCAAGATTTTATCGAGACCTTTATCAAATAAATAATTCGTATAAGAACCTTCCTTAGGTTGCGCTTTGCGGTTCTTAATAATTTCGTATAATTCGTTCAATGTTTGTTGTGCCATAACTAACTCCAATCTACATCATTAAAGAAACAGCTTGTGCTTCCTGTGTGACACGCAGGGCCTTCTGGCTTAACTTGAATGAGCAATGTATCTCCGTCGCAATCGAGGGCCATACTCACCACATGCTGCACATTGCCACTCGTGCCGCCCTTGTGCCATAGTTCTTGGCGAGAACGAGACCAAAACCACGTTTCCTTTGTTTCTAGGGTTTTGTGAAAGCTTTCTTCGTTCATCCACGCCACCATGAGCACGTCTTTTGTGTCTGCGTCTTGCACAACCGTTGGCAATAAGCCATTTCCTTTTTCAAAATCCGGTTTCATATAGTAATCCTTTAATACAAGTAATCTTTTCAAAATTCAATGTTTTGTTTAGTACCTTTACCATAGTGGAGGCATTTAAGCCGTTTACCATACTCTAATTATGTAAATTACTTTTATCGTACGGTAATTCCTCGAGCTCGTAATTCGTTTTTAAGATCAGGAATTTTAATTTCTCCAAAGTGGAAGATAGATGCAGCTAGTGCACCAGTAACGCCAGTTTGCTCGAAGAGGTCTATAAAATCTTGAACCTTGCCGGCTCCGCCAGATGCGATAATAGGTACATCTACAAAGGCTTCAATGGCCTTATATAGTTCGATATCAAAGCCAGATTTAGTGCCGTCCTTATCCATGCTCGTTACAAGCAATTCCCCTGCTCCACGAGAGACAGCTTCCTTAGCCCAATCGAGGGCTTTCCATTCGGTGCGCTTACGACCACCATGCGTATAAGCGTACCATTCGCCAGTCTCTTCGTCTGTTTTTACATCGATAGCCACTACCATACATTGGTTACCAAACTTTTGAGCTCCTTCTGTGATGAGTTCAGGATTTGCAAGAGCTGCCGAATTCAAAGATACCTTGTCGGCGCCAGCTTTCAACAAAGCCGTCATATCCTCAATGCTCTTGATACCACCACCAACGGTGAGCGGCATAAATACCTGGGAAGAAATCTCTTGCACCACGTCGCGCATGGTGGTCCGTGCATCGACAGTAGCCGTAATATCTAAGAATACTAATTCGTCAGCCTGTTGCTGTTCATAGGAGGCCGCAATATCTACGGGACTACCTACATCTACGAGATTAACAAAGTTAACCCCTTTTTTTACGCGCCCATCATCCACATCAAGGCACGGAATAATCCGTTTCGCTAACATAATTCTACTCCCCACTAAATGTTATCAATCTATTTCATCGGTCATGCTAAACAACACATGTTGTAAATACTACAGGAATAGCATCAGCAATATAATTACCGTTGATTGTACCCGGCAATTTCCTCTAATGTAATCGTTCCTTCATACAAAGCCTTACCAACGATGCTATCCATAACGCCTTTGGCTTCAAGGGATTTAATATCTTCTAAATTACGAACGCCCCCAGAGGCAACGATACGTGCCGCAGGGAATTCTTTTTGCAAATCTCCCAGCAAGTCCTCGTTAGCGCCTTGCATGGTACCATCACGGTCCACATCGGTAACGATGAAGTACTTTGCGCCGCCTTCAATCATAGCGCCGATTAAATCCGTCATAGGCACATCGGATTGATCGAGCCAACCTTCAGCAGCGACCTTACCGTTTTTACCGTCTACGCCGATGACGATGCGCTCTGCACCGTATTCTGCAATCACTTGTTTCGTAAGCTCTGGATTTTTGAGGGCCACAGAACCTAGGATAACACGGTCAACGCCTAAGCCTAAATAGAGGTCAACGGCCGCTTTATCTCGGATGCCTCCACCGATTTCAAGAATACCTGTGAAAGCTTCACGCACTGCTTTTACAGTGTCTATGTTAACAGGTTTGCCCGCCTTAGCACCGTCTAAATCGACGAGGTGTAGGGCCCCAACCTTAGCCTCTTCATATTGTTTTGCTTGGTCTACTGGATCAGGATTGATTACCGTTTCCTGTGCAAAGTCACCTTTATAGAGGCGAACGCTGCGACCATCTTGTAAATCTATAGCTGGAAAAATCATAGGTTCTCCTTTATTCAATGACTATATTAAATAACGCCCTTTGTGGAATTTACCCCTTGAATATCTGGGTTAATCGTAACGGCCTTGCGCAATGCACGACCTGTAGCCTTAAACATACTTTCAATGATGTGGTGCGTATTGCGACCATACAAATTGCGCACATGTAAATTCATAGCGCCGCTCATGGCTAGCGCTTGGAAGAAATCCTCCACTAACTCTGTTTCAAAGTTGCCCCCAAGAACTGGAGTACTCCATTCACCTTGGAACACGAGGTATGGACGACCGCTCAAGTCGATCACAACTTGTGTTAGTGCTTCGTCCATAGGAACCCATGCATCACCATAACGCTCGATGCCGGCCTTATCGCCAAGGGCTTTCACCAAAGCTTGACCTAACGCCAAACCGATATCTTCAACCGTATGGTGAGCGTCCACATATGTATCGCCCTTTGCCTCTACTACAAGGCCAAAGCGGCCGTGTTTCGCCAGTAGCGTCAACATGTGGTCAAAAAAGCCAATCCCTGTGGAGATGGAGCTCGTTTGCGCCCCATCAATGGTAAGTTCTACTGTAATATCTGTTTCTTGCGTGGTGCGTTGCACCGTACCTGTGCGTATCATAACGACCTCTGTACTCCAAATCTATTTTTCAAAGCGTACTTCGATGGCGCGAGCATGTGCTTCGAGGCCTTCTGTACGAGCTAATGTAGTAATGTGTACTGCCACTTCTTCTAACCGTTCTTTTGTAAATTGTGTAAAGGATGTACGTTTTACGAAGTCATATACACCAAGTGGAGAAGAGAAGCGTGCTGTACCACTTGTTGGCAATACGTGATTTGTACCGCCTACGTAGTCACCCAATGGTTCAGATGCATAAGCACCGAGGAATACAGAGCCTGCATTTTGAACGAGGCTCATATAATTCATTGGATCTGGTAATTGTATTTCTAAATGCTCTGGCGCCACTTCATTCATAACCGTAAACATGTCTTCAACGCTATCCATAACGGCAATATAACTGTTATTTTCAATAGCTGGACGAGCGATGCTTTCACGAGGCAACAATTTCAATTGACGTTCTACCTCATCAGATACGGCATTTGCCAAGTTTTCACTAGTAGTAACCATAATAGCGCGCGCCCGAGGATCATGTTCTGCTTGGGACAAAAGATCCGCAGCAAGATGAACTGGATTAGCACTGTCGTCAGCAATAACGCCGATTTCACTAGGGCCTGCAATCATGTCGATGTCAACTTGACCAAATACTTGGCGTTTTGCAGTAGCTACGTAAATATTGCCAGGGCCTACAATTTTATCGACCTTTGGAATACTTTCAGTACCATATGCAAGGGCCGCCACGCCTTGAGCACCACCTACTTGGTATACTGCATCAACGCCAGCAAGCTTGGCAGCACCTAGTACAGCAGGATTGATACCGTCCTTTTGAGGAGGTGTAACCATAACGATTTCTTTTACCCCTGCAATTTTAGCTGGTAACGCAGTCATAATGATAGTAGAAGGATATGCTGCAGTACCGCCAGGGACGTAAAGGCCAACGCGAGCCAAAGGAATTACCTTCTGACCACGGATGATGCCCGGTGTGTCCATGTCCACAAAGCCTTGTTCAATTTCACGGCTATGGAACTCAGTAATATTAGCCTTTGCCTTTAATAAGGCAGCTTTCAAATCATCAGATAAGGACTCGTAAGCAGCATCGATTTCCTCTTGAGGCACCTTGAAGTCTTCAATAGACACACCATCGAATTTTTCAGAATAGGCCTTTAATGCCGAATCACCATTAGTGCGAACGTCAGCGATGATATCGTACACGCGGCGTTCAATTTCCATATCTGTAGTTTGTTGAGTATAATTTCGCACGATACCGAGCATCGTATCTAATGTTTCCTTATAAATTTTCATGTCATGTCCTTCTTCCTATATGCTATTCGCACTATTAGTTCTATCTCTTATTTATTAATGGCTTCTGAAAGCTGGTCTATAAGTTTAAAAATGGTATTTCTCTTTTGTTTTAGTGCTAATGGATTAGCTACTAAGCGGGTAGAAATCTTTTGTAGCCAGTCAAAGATTTCTAAGTTGTTTTCACGCAATGTTGTGCCCGTTTCTGTAATATCTACGATGGCATCCGCTAGACCTACGAGAGGTGCTAACTCAACGGAACCTTCAATTTTGATGATTTCCACATCTTGGGCTCCAAAGTACTGTTTTGTAATGGTCGGATATTTCGTGCCAATTCGTTGACGGCGCCCTTCTTTAGGATCATAGCCCGCAAGAGAGGCCAAGATAAATTGGCATTTGCCCGTTTGTAGATCAAGCATTTCATAGCTCGTATCATCTTGTTCATCTAGTACATCACTACCAACGATGCCAAGGTCTACAACGCCATTCTTCAAATATGTTGTTACATCTGGTCCTTTAGCGAGGATTACCTCAATGGCATCACCTAATGGAATGATGAGCTTACGCGCCTTGTTGCGCAATGGCTCACAATCGATGCCACAAGCTTCTAAGAGAGGAATAAAGTCTTTCTCGACACGGCCCTTTGTAAGAGCGATACGCAATTTACCATTATCTTGATTGTTGCTTTCACCATTCAAGGTCACATCGGTCAACACATCAATATTAAAAGCCATCCCAACGGCCGGCATCGGCGTACCATCAAAGCTAGATAGCAAGCCATCATAACGGCCGCCGCTGACGATGTATTGGGACACGCCATCCACGTAGCCTCTAAAGGTGAGGCCTGTGTAATAAGATTGAAGCGGCTCTGTAGACACATCAATGCGAACCTGTTGGCCTGTTTGAGCCACTTGGTTAGCCATATCGACGAGATTGTCTAAAATACGTTGCGCACCGGCTGGCAAGATGATTTGATTGAGCTCATCCTTGATATCTCGGACCGTCCCAAACAAGCGAGGCCATACAGTTAAGAATGGATATAATGCACTATTTTTAAAGTCGGAAATCAACTCGTTGTAATGAGGTAAATATTTAGTAAACAAAGCGTCTAATAGCTCTGTTCTTTCCTCATCACTAAGGCCTAGCGCATCGGTGATAGCACGAGAGAAACGAGCGTCCCCAATCTCAAGCAATAAGTTATTACCAAGCTGCGTTTCGTTTACCTCTTTAATGATGGCAAAGCATTCTTGCTCTGCTTCAATGCCTTCATAGCCTATCATCTCGATGCCGCCTTGCGTTACTTGGTTCACATCACCGCGGTGCTTTTTATTTTTCATAAATACATCGCCCAAATAGTAGAACGTGCGAGGTAATTCAATATTTGTGGTGGCCAAAAAACGACCAATTGGCATGGTCAAATCAGGACGAATTACGACGGACTCATCAGAACTATCCATGAACTCGTACATATGCTGACCGCGGCCCATTGCATAGCCATTGAATACATTTTTGTACTCTACAAGAGGTGTAGAGATCTTTGTGTATTGACGGCTACGACATAAACCGAGCACATATTGGCTCACATCATCCTTGCGCTCTGCTACGCCCCCTATATCATCACGGAACCCCGTAGGTAATTGCTGCTGTACCACCGTAAACATCCTTTCTATCATTTGTTCTATATCATTTCTCATGTTTTTGAATGCTATATGTCATCTGTATTAACCATTTAAGTTATATGACGGTTTAAGTCATCTAGCTATTCAATTTGTTATGAGAAAAAATTTACCTATATCGATACTTTTCTATTTTATCGCTTTATCTAACTAAAGTATGAAATTATAATATAACGGTTCTATAGAATTGTCAATAGAACCGTTAGTATTACTCAAATTTAATTATGGGTCATTATAGGTAATAAACCTAGTTGTTGAAGTATTTATACTGTTTATTTTATCATATTAACACAGTTTAAAGTATAGCATAAAGAATTTCCCTGTTAATAAAGTGTAGTTTTCCTTATTAATAACT
Organism: uncultured Veillonella sp.; assembly: GCA_900556785.1. Lineage (GTDB taxonomy): Bacteria > Bacillota > Negativicutes > Veillonellales > Veillonellaceae > Veillonella. The sequence goes on along the minus strand of USQK01000008.1, from coordinate 10,216 downwards.
AAAGGGGCACCTCCTTCGAGGTGCCCCTTTGCTATGGTTTCTTAAAGAATTCCATATCATTAGTCTAATATAGTAAAACAATATATATTTTCTATTTAAAAAAGGACTTTTCTAAACGCATAAGCAAACACGATAATCCCCCATAATGCAGAAATCGCTGCAATAAGGCCCTCTTTAAAATATATACTATCTCTTTTTTGACAAAACCCCGTGAGTATTGTAAAAAAGAAGAAAATCAACCAAATACTGCCATAATCTACTATAAATTTATAATCTTTATCCATTAAAAATTTAAGATTTAATACCACTAAACTTATAATAGAGATTATAGATAAATACTTTGTTAGGCTACCAAAAATTCTATGTTTTTTCATATATTCATATTTTTCATCAAATGAACATTTACGGATCTCAATTTTATATAACCCTATAGATAATGATATAGATATAAAAACAAAAAAATATCCTAATATTCCAAGTTTACTCATTTTCTCCCCGTTTTCCAGAGTTTATACTCTTCTCTTAACTTATCTTTCTCAAGCTCTGCATTAAAGCTATATATTGTATTTCCCACTACAAAACCTGTACCAACAAAAGCAGCAGCAACAGGTGTACCTACCACTCCCGTACCAAGTGTAGCAGCAGAACCACTCGCGCCAATAGCTAGTGATGTTTTATCCAATTCATCGGCCTTTTCAATCAAATCAGGGCGACCTTCAAACTCAATTCTATTTTGATTCATATTAATTGCAGTAAACGCAGCATCTCCAGCCAACCCACCGACTTCCATTGCTACAGCTTTGCTTGCACTTTTTCCTAAAATTGTTCCTAATTTTAGCGCTTTATCTGTCGATATAACTTTATTAGTCAACCTCTCCCCCTCATGATGTAATCCTCCGCCAACTAACCAAGTACTAGATACTCCACCAGTTACAGCAATAGCACGATTAACGTCTTTTTTAGAAACATCAGTAGGATTATTAATTTCACTCATCGAAACATTATATGCTTGCGTAGCTTCACTTTCACCACCAACTACTTGTTCTGTCTCAATAGGTGGTGTATAAGGTTCTGTATACTGGTCTTCATTTCGAGTTCTATTACGTTCTAAGGCTGCTTGAACTGTTTCGTTAATTTCAGCTTGATATGCATCTTGATCTTTATGGGCCTGTTCAACTTCCTCTTTGCTATAATAGCCTTCATTCCCCCCTAATATATCAGCACGCTCATTAATCGTTAAGGTATTATCTACTGGTCTGTCAGCAAACTGGTAACTTGGACCATCGCCCTTAGTTTCAACCAATCTACGCTTCATAAACTGTATTGGATTATCCATAAACTCAGAAAGTTCAAAACCTTGATTATACTTGGCGCTCATACGTGCTACATAAGCGCCAGATTGTCCATTTTGACCTAAGCTCTTATTCGTAGCATACCCCAAAATATATGCTATTTGCTGTAATCTCTCTGGATTTACATATTGCTTACCGTCTGGACCTGTTATTGTTCCAGCCCATTTTTTTAATTCTGGCATCATCGCCTCAGTTATTCCACCTATGTAAGCGCCTTCTGCATAGTTAGAACCACCTAAAGAAGCCGTAGCGCCTCCAAATAATGTATGTAATGCCACCTTACGAGGGTCCCCATCATTCCAGCCTTCATGTTTTGCAATTTGGTGAATAGCCTCATTAGCATTAATACTGAACAGATTAGCCAGTTCTTGTTTCTCTTCAATAGATTTACGATCAAAGATTGCATGTAATGTATTTAGGGAATGTTCTATATCAGTATTAATTCTTTTCACATCTACCATTCGACCATTCTCTTTAATTATACCTTCACTGATTGCACTTTGGGTAGTAGAACTAGACTTATCATGTGCACCAAGCCCCCCTGTTGGTGTCGCACCAAGCTCTTTATATATCTTATCTAAATCATGTTTACTTTTTGATTTAATATCACCAAATCTATTATATTGTACTCCATTTTCCGAAACTGAATATTCAGCCTCATTGGTAATATCCTCCATAATAAGATTTTTTGTAGATAATGTATTTTTATTCTTTGCAGCTTTGCTTGAAATAATGGCACCTTTAAGTTTAGTTTTATTACCAGTATTAATAATATAACCATCATCTCCAGCATGAATACCTGCCTGTTTTGTAACACTTTTCCATTTACTATCAATCCTTCCAACACTACCGCCGATACTCCCCATGATGTCTTTAAACGTTGGTTTAGAGGACACAGAAAAGCCTGCAGATTTACTATGTTCTTTAAAGTTATCTACATCTTGTAAGCTTTGAATATGTAAATCACGGCCCGTATCTACTTCTACCTTCTTGCCAGATACGGTAGAACCAATAATATTTGTATCTCGTTTTGCTTTAAGTTGTGCTAATTGAGCCGCTTTAATCTTAGTAGGTACATAACTTTCTTGATGGGTATCCCCATTTTGACGAGCCATATGACCACTTGCATTAATGTCGAGAAGGCCACCACCAGTTAAGCTAATGCCAGCACCAACACTCCATCCAGAGCTTTTATAGGTATTATTAACATCTACAGTATTCTTACCAGCCTCAAGATTAATATCACTAGCGCTATCTAATACTAATTTTTTAGCCTCTACTGTTTCACCTGTTAAACTAATACCAGTTTTCTGAGCATCTCGAGCTTTGATTTGTACTTCACTATCGCTAACAAGAGTACCACCCTGATATGTATTTGTATCTACTACTTGCCCTTGTTTTCTAGAAGTGCTACCAATGCTTACAGATAAGTTAATAGCATCATCAATATTTTTAGCGCCTCGTTTAGCTTTACCGTCTACTTTATCAACTTTACCTGTTACGGCATCGCGTATTTTTTCTCCATGTAAAGCTGCATCTACTGCTTCATATCCATCTTGCAATTGCTTACGAGCTTCATTGAGTTCAAGAGCGGCTAACCGTTTATCATCACGGCCACCAGCTTCTTTTATAGTGCGTGTAGTATTTGTAAGTGTATTAGCTACTGCACCACCTAAAGATACGGTAAGACCAGTTTTTTTGTAGCGTTCATCATGTGTCATGTGGTTATGATCCACGTTACCATCTAATGTAACAGCAGAGCCGTCTAACACTGCGCCTTCTTTAGCAACAATATCTGCACTTGTAATATGTACTGTATCATTAGCCTTAATATTTACAGTCCCTTTCGTACTAGCAATTGTATTTCGTACAGTAGCTTCTTCATGGTTTGCTTCATCAATATTGTGTTTTTCTTTACCAATAGAGAAACCTATACCTGCACCGCCCAATAAGCCAGATTTTTTATGACGATACACACTGGAACCATCAGTAAGGGCTTTATCTGCACCCAATTCTACCTTACCACCTGCGACAATGGATACGGTATTTTCGCCCATAATTTGAGCAGATTGACCTGTTACATCTTGAGTACTTGTAATAGTTACATTTTTACCACTTACCGTAGAGCCAGTTACAGATGTGCTTGTTATGTCATCGACAGCATTTGTACTTTCACGTTTTACTAAACTTTTCTTTTTATCTAGATACACATGATTGACTGTACTATTAGCTTTTGCAGTATTTAAGGCAACCGTATTACCAGATACTTTCACTGTATCTGCCGCTAATACTTGACTGCCTTCAAGTTGTACGGCATCAGAGGCTACAACGGAAACGTTCTTGCCTTCAATGCTACTACCAACAGATGATTGTACTTTCACAAGATCATGAGACTCAGTCGTTTGAGAGTGTCCACCACCAGATTTACCTTTATCAAAACGATGTTCTTCAAGCTCATGTGTAGCATTCATTGCTTTCATCGTTACATTGCGACCTGCCGTAACAGTTGTATTCACATCAGAGGAGACAATACCTGCATCCATAGATACATCTCGACCTGCTACTACTGTTGTTTGACCAGCACCACCAATACGGCCTTGATCTACACCAGTTATCGTTTCACGACGGTTATTGCTACTATTCCACTCAACCTTGCTATTACCAGCCTCGTACTGCACGCCTTTATTAATCACATCACGCCCCGCAACAACCTTTGTGGAGCCTGCTGTATTAGTTTGTGTAATTGTGCCACCTTCATTAATAACGTCTTTAATAGCATACACAGAGACTGTATCTTTGCCCATAATAGTGCCTTGTGTATTACGAACTTCGTCATTTGCTGTAACCGTAGCCGTGTTACCTTTAATAAGACCATTATCATTGTGAATGGAATTACCAGTAAGAGTCACATCCTTATCTGCCACAATACTACCACTATTATGCATAGTATCAACAGAAAGGTTAATCGATTGAGCCTGTAAATTAGCGCCACCTTCTACTCGTTTTGTGCTTGGTGCTAAATACAATGTAGGAACTAATACAGTTTCTGTTTTACCATTTGGTAATACAACAGACTTACTAACTAGAAGTACAACATCTTCTTTGAGATTCTTTTGCTCAGACTCTGTTAATCCTCGACCCAACACAATAGATTGAGATTTTGTTACACTAATCCCTGCATCCATCAACTGGCGATATTGTTCTTCTGCTGAAAGACCAGATTGTAGTCTACTTTTACCGGTTTGACGCATAATCTCTTGCATAACGAGCTGCTGCTCGTAATACCCATCACCCAATCGTTTTTGTATATTCATAGGGTCTAATTTAAGGCGAGATAATACGTAATCAGAAGATAAGAAGTTGCGACGATTTGTGAAGTTTGGATCTGTTTCAATCACATATGAAGTATTAGGATTCGTCGATAACTGACTCATACTATTTAATAGAGATGCATCTACTGTGGTATCACTTTTACTATTTTCTACATGACCGCCATATACGGCAACAGGTGCATCTTTAGGATTCACCTTAGTATTCTTATACTTCGCTTCACGAATATTGGTAGTATCCCACCCGTTTTTATGATGACGGCTATAACTTGTAGCTGTACCCTCTTCAGTTATATATTCATTACCTTTAGGATTGCTTTGCTCATAATGACCTACAGTACCAGTAATATCGCCAGCAGCACTAATTTGACTAGCTTCATTCACCATATGATCTACATCCACATGTAAATTACCGCCAGAAATAATTCGTCCAGGATTAGATGTATCTACTACATCTTCCTCACGTGTACGATCATATTCATACTTAGTCCAACTATCATGATGTTTACCATTTATGGAAAGTTGGAGATTCTCAGAAGAGTGTACCACTACTTTATCTTTTGGAATTTTATCATCATGTCCATAAATTCGTTCTTCAGACAATTGATAACGCTTAATGCTGCCGGATGGAGCTACTTCGTTTTTGACATGCTCTTTACCCTCTACAGCTACACGCTTAAGGGTAATACCACCATTTTTATTATCTACAGATTTCGCAAGTAAAGCTCCACCTTGACCAAACTCAATGGTAGATGCAGTATTCACTACACTATCCATTTTACCGGATACTTTACCTTTCTCATCCATCGTTTTACCAAGCTGTAATTTACCTTCTGCTTTGATTACACTACCATCTGTATTAACAATAGATTTTGTTGCTATAGACAAATCTTTTTGAGCTATCATAACAGGTGCTTCTTTAGTCGTAGCATTACCAGTTTGTATTACAGAGTCAGTAGTAATCTTTGCTGTATCTACATAAAGTTTACCCTTATTCATCTGCTCTAGACTTTTGGTTGTAATATTGGCATCTGTAGTAGCTATCGTACCTGTATTTTGCAACTTACCAGTGCTATCTATGGTTAGTTTATTTTGTGCAGACAATACACCTTGGTTATTAACACCAAAGCCTTCGTTGGTACCCACCAAGTACATACTATTAGCATACATACCACCAATAGCAGCTACATCAAGGCCGACTTGACTCGATTCACCAGTTTTGTGAGTATTTGTAACTTTACCAGTAGCATCTACGGAAATATCATTCTTACCCGTTACAACTTGAGCATCTTGAGCCCAAACTTTACCATTGAGCTTTACAGCCTCAGCAAGCATATCTGTACGTGCTGTTTTAGAGGCATTAAGACCTTTTTCACCAACTGTAATAACACCTTTTTGTACATTATAGCCTGTAACACTACCATTATTAATTATTGGATTACCCGTTGTGAGTGTAGCGCTACTTGCATTAATAAATGTGCCATTATTAACAGAAATACCATTAGGGTTGGCAACGATAACATGTGCCTTATCCCCAGCTACTTCAAGAGCACCATTCATGGATGTAGAGCTTGTGCCAGTTACTTCATTCAAAATCGTATTGGCTGTAGGGCCCACTAAGTTAGGATTTCCCATAATATATCCTGCGAGCTCTGTATTCACAGGGCGATTCGCATTATTTAAAATAAGGCCCTTTTCGTCTACATTGAATGCATTATATTGGTTATGTGATAACCCTTTATCATTAGGTGTATTAATATTAACGACAGTCATGCCATTTCTAGCTTCTTCTATTTTGGGTCCTAATTTACCTTGATCAGGTACAACAGGATTAGCAAGGGCCATAGGAATCCATGGTGCAGAGTTAGTCGCTAACAATGCAGCAAAGATAGCCATTGCCGTCTGCTTTCTTATATTCATATTACTCTCCTTTGCTAGTACATACCATTCACCATGTAATGGTATAGCTGCACTAGATTACAACACTTAAAACTGATAACTGCCTCTAAAGGCCCACACACGCGTATCTGTATCAAACCCTTCTGGCTTTTTAATAGGGGTTCCCAGTGATACATCGTAATTTACAGCATCACCAACTGTTCCGCGAACCCCGACTACGCCACCAACCAAGGTATTACCTACTTGCGTTTCTGTAGATGGTCCCCATACATGTCCAATATCTACACCTACATATGGAGTGACTTGTTGCTTTCTAAATGGTAATGCCCATTCATTTTGTACGTAATAGCCAGAATCTCCTCTTAAGGTTTCTTCTCCACTAAAGCCTCGTACAGAATAACGACCACCAATACTAAATTGTTCGGTACCAAATAAACGTTGATCTGTAAACTGGCTTCTAAAACGCATCGTATACGTACCTTGTTTATGACCCATGCGAACACCAGTTTGAACTTGACCTTCTACGCCTGCCATTTTATATAGTGTAGTAGGATTATCTGACAAGCCTTCCCAACTTCGTACTTGAGCCCCTAATCCATTAATACCTTGTCGATAGAATAGATAAACATCGGATACAGTATTCCCACTATATTGACGATGAGATAAACCCACCTCGACAGCGGTTGTATGTTGCTCTTGTACACCAAGCTCCACATCATCTAAATAATTATGACGCTCCTTATGAATGACTTTAGCTACAGCCGAAGTCTTAGAGCGACTTGTTCTATTTAATACTTGCTCTACTGCAAATTCTGTACCTTGTGTAGTCCCAGAGGAACGAAACGCATTTGGCATGAATACTAATTGATTATAGCTATACTTATACGTTGAAATACGATACGTACGATTTCCGTCAGGAACGGAATAGCTAACCGCATATTGTTTTGATCCATGTCCATCATCATGATGACTGATGTCTTTTGTAAAGCTAGTAGTTAATACGTCATTGAGTCCTGCCAATTGACTGAAAGATAAAAATACAGCTCCTTGATACGTCCCTGTTGATTTATTTCCAGAATTATCTAACATCAAAGATCCGTGTACAAAACCTTTTTGCTCAACGGTAAGCTTAACAATAGAATGTAATGGTTTTGTACCTGGCTCTATAGTCATCTTAATATCTTGACCTGGTACATTACGCATTTGATCAATCCCTTGCTCAAGAGCTTGTCGACGTAATACATAACCCGACCTTACAGGAAAGGCACTACGCCAATTAGTACGTGCTTTAGGATTTGTAAGAACAATATCCTCTACATAGCCAGGCATAATCTCAAAAGTGAGTGTACCAGACTGTAAATCTTGATTTGGCACAACTACTTGACTTGTAATGTAACCATCAGATAACAGTTGCTCTTGTAATTCCTTTTGTAAAAACTGAATGCCTTCTGTCCCAATGCGATTATGGTTATATACCTGCAATCGATTTTTGTACTTTTGTAGTACTGGTTCGGCAGAAGTCACTACAATATGCTCAATAGGAAGCGATACACTTTCCTTAGGTAAAGCCTTCATAGGCGCCTTATCTAACCCTGTATAGCCAGATTCTGAACGCGGCAAAGCGGCCCCAGTCATTGGTGCTTCTGCACGTTGGCGTAATGAAGCATCAGCTCGGGCCGCTTCTTGTTGTATAAATGGGTTTGATACTTCAGCCGCAATAGTAGGCATCGTACCGAATGTGGTCAGCAAGCCAACACAACCTGCTGCAATACATACAACTCTCATTAATTCCTCTCCTTTCGTTATAAGGTAAATTATATATTAAATCATCTTTTTTTTTGCAATAAAATATTAAACATTTTTATATTTTATTTATTATTTTGGTAAAAATAGAAGGTAGTTGATTAATTTTATCAACTACCTTCTATTTAAAATAATATCACTGCATTGTATCTTATAAAGATAAAGAATTTAACTGTAATAAGTCCACATCATTATAAATCAAATTTGTTATTTCAAACTTATCGTTTAGAGTAAAACATCCCTTTATTTCATTATAAGCGAAAGCATAGCCGTTCATGCTTTCACCATGAATAGAGACAACAGATATGGGCTCAACTACCGCATCAATAGGTACCGCATGACGTCCTAGTTGATCGAATACAAACTTAGCTTGTTCTCTTTCACATGCTAGAATTTACCCCAAATCATATATAGCTTGATTTTTCTTTTCATTCCATTCATCATACTTCTTGCGTTGTCTAATATTATAGAGTATACAAATAAACATAATAAGGGTTAGGATTTTAAGTATTATCTCCATATGTTTATTCCTCATAAAAAAATCAAATCATCAAATTACTATTTGCACAAAGAAAAGGCCCATACTTTCACCCATATGTTACAAAGAACAGAGCCAAGTATAGACCTTCTGTAATTATCCCCAAACTTTTTCTATATCTGCCACGCTATGTGCGTCAGAGCCAAGTACAAATGGCACACCGATAACGGCCGCCATGCCTTGGATAAAGCGGCTTGGATACATTTCACGACAATCTAGCTTAAAGAAGCCACTCATGTTGTAGTCTAGTTCACGACCTTGTACGCGCATGATATGTAAAATATCGCTTACCACCTGCGCATTGCGGCGATCCAAGTGACGCTCAAAGCCAAAGTGGTGTTGGTATTTCTTAATCAAATCAAAGTGACCAATGCGTTTTGGTGTATATTCACCAAGGTCAGCACGCACGGCTTGGCGCACGGTTGAGTAATATTTATAATACAACTCATATTGCTTTTCAATCCACGGACCAAAACCCTTTTTAAATTCTTCGGGGCTATAGTCTAAGCAGTAATAGGCATTATTCACGCCTTCCATAAAGTGAACGGACAAAATATTATCGTCCGTCAATGGACCATAGCGATCGAGGAACTCTTGAATATCTGCCTCAAATCCTGGAATATAATCTACTTCAAAGCCGAGAGAGATATCAATATGTGTGCCATAGGCACGTTGTAATTGACGGCCTAGTTCTAAATAGGTATCAACTTGGTTCAATTTCAAAGACGCTGTATCATAAGCCTTTTGGTCACCGCCGTATTCAACGGCAAAAGCCTTTGGCAATGGCGCATGCTCTGTAAGGCATACCTTTTCGATGCGCAACTCAATAGCCTTTTCGATCATCATTGCAGTCCGGTCCCCACTACCATGGGGACACAATTCTGTATGTACATGACCATCTACGAGACGGCTACGATACTTACTGTATCCAACGAACTGCCGTTCATCTTTCATGTTCATTCAATCACCCTATTCACCCTAACCCGTGGCGAACCCTTATCTATCATCTGTACATTATTAATATATCTGATCAATATATCTGATCAATATATCTGATTAACATATCAATTAACTTATCTAATTAATATGTCTAGTTTATATATGTATTATTATCTACGTTTTATTATACCAATAATGCGTATGTTTCGGTATCCTGATATTTACCATGTTTGAAACCAACTTGAGGCGTTAGTCCACAATAAGTAAATCCAAAACGCTCATGTAGCGCTGTACTTGCCGCATTTCCTGCCGTAATAACAGACACTACCGTATGCAATGTATTAGTCGCTCTTGCA
>USQK01000007.1 GCA_900556785.1 uncultured Veillonella sp. | reverse complement strand
TAAAATAATGCGGTAGTGGTGCGGAGTATTGAGTATAAACCCTCAATCCGCACCAAGCTGATTAAATAAGGGCTTACAGGTAATTCTGTAAGCCCTTATTTTTGTTTGACATCATAAAGTCTTGTGTGGTTTGACATCATTTTGACATCAGAATATTTTAGAAATTCGTTCTACGATGTCATCTTCCATTTTAGGTGTCACATGTGAGTAGGTATCCATTGTTTCTTGGAATGAAGCGTGCCCTAGACGTTCCTGTATGGCTTTCATATTTGCCCCATTTTCAATGAGAAGGGTGGCGTGGGTATGTCTAGTACCGTGCATGGTAAAAGAAGGCTTACCGATTAAATTGGCGTATTTCTTACATAGTTTGCTGACTTCATCAGGACAACGAGGAGCGCCTTTTATACCAGGGAATACAAGGTTATTATTAATCCAGTTCATGGTTTTAATTCTGCGCTTGTCTATGACCGTTTTATGCTTCATAAGCTCATGGAGCGTTTCCGTATCAATGGCAATTATCCGTTTTGAGGATGTGGTCTTGGTTGTATGGGATATAACTGCAGTAGATCCGATTTTGAGGGCTGTTTGTGAAATGGATATAGTTGATTTCTTAAAATCGATATCCGACCATCGTAAGCCTAATAATTCAGACCGACGCATACCTGTTGCAAATGCTAATTTAAATAGCGCATGATGTTCTGTATTTGATATATTGGATAAGAAATCTTTTACTTCATCTGCAGATAAGGTAACCATATGACGGACTTTAACCTGTTTTGGCCTGTCTATGTTTTTCATATAGTTTTTAGGGATGATGTCATCTTTTACCGCCTGCTCTAATATGGAGCCTAGAATTGTCATGGTGTAGGATATAGTCCTTGATGATAATCCGTTCATTGATTCAAAGACATACCTTAATGTATTAGGTTTAATGTCAGCTAACTTTACGCCACCGATTTTATCTCTAATATAGCGATTGATAATGCCTGTATAGCTTTGATAGGTGGCTGGTGTTACAGTCTTTTCCTTTAGTTGTAACCATATATTAATCCAGGTGTTTAATGAAATAGTATCATTAAAATTAGCACATGATTGATTAGTATTTATGTATTTCTCCATAGCTTCTACGGCAGCCTTCTTGGTAGTGCCGTAAAAATATTTACGCTTACCGTTTATCATCTTTGATACCTGGTAGCGTCCATCTGCTCGTTTTTTTGGCATAGCTCATCTCCTCGTTACTCGACTGATGTGTAACTATCGAATATAAAATCAATAGTCGCTCTAATTGAAGGGTTGGCTCCTTTTATTTTGATTAATTTAAACGCTTTTATGCCTACACTTCTTATTGGTGTAACCAGTAACGCCGCAAGAAAACTGTGAGTGGCGGTTTTAACATTAGAAAAATCTAATACGACAGTTTGGCCTTTTGCTAAAGCCGGTAGAATCTGTTTGTCTCGCCTATTAATAGCTTCATATTTGACTTCGCAATTTTCTCCACAATAGTTATTCATATCTATCGTTATTTCTACTTCTGTAGGCTTATTATTGCGAGCCTCTACTTCTTGTTTTGCTTTAGTTCGTAAATCTTCTAGCTCTTTGCTAAAATTAAACGATCTAAATTTATCAAAACCTATTGTCATGTAGACGAATGTACCCGGCCACGCACGTCGTAAAGTATCTGAAGTGATGTCCGTTGGAGAGATGTGCAAAAGCCCTGTGCCAGAAACTATATAGGTATCGGCTTCCAGTTTTTTACCTAAATTTGATGACAAGAATAGCCCCATGCCAGCGTTATTTTGTGCGCTATAAGGGCCCTTTGGAGCACCAAATGTTCCCGATATTTCCGGTTTTATAGCTTCTTCTAAAGCTGTTGTATCGGAAGAAAATGGAGGATATGTTTGTTCTAAGTGGCGTTTAATACCCACGCCTAAATCCGCTACGATAAACGATAATTGGTTTTTATCACGGTACCAGTTGAATTGTAGTAAAGAAGGAATTTGTGGATTATATCCGTGTTCTAAAGTGTTATATAATAGCTCGGAAACAATATACCGTAAAGTATCTTCGTGTCCGGATATGAGATCCATATCAATTTGTGAAGTATATTGTAGTATTTTGCCAATAGCCGAAGATACGTCTGTTGTTTGATTTCTAATGGCAAACATAGGCTTGTCGTAAACGGTGTTAAAGTTTTCATTACTATCTTCTAATACTTTATAGCAACCGTGATAATTTCAAATTTTTAAAACCACCCCCTCCCGCCGATACGCTGCCACATTTTTCGTAATGCTGTATTCCCATCAATGTTAAAGTATATATAGGTTCCTTTGCTTTTTAAAAACCATAGATACTGAATGAGTAGGGATAGCGCTTGATAATTGGCACTGATACACGCGCGGCCGTCAATGATTATAGAAGGTCCTTCGAAATTCCAATCAAAGATGGATAGATAGGCATTGAAGTCAACAATATTATTATTTTTAAAAGATAAAGTTCTAGGTAATTTTATAATTGGCACGCCTTTTCTAGTTGTTCTCAATCTTGATTCCTCCTATTTCCGTTGACACGGATGACAAGTATTTGGTATACTCGACTTGTAAACATAATAAATGCGTAGAGACATAATCGTGAACGGAATGTTCGTCTCTCAGAAAAGAATTAAAGGAAATTATATTTTCCCCCTACATAGACCCTCACTTATAAGTGAGGGTCTTTTCCTTTATCACAAAGCCTCTTATCCCATAGTAGGGTAGGAGGCCTTTATATAATCCCTTATAATACTGATACATAATGATGGTAGAAATCTATATTCTCCAGCTCGGTATCATCAATACATGTTCGACGGACCATCTGCTCTACTAGATTAACGTGATGGTCTAAATAGAAGTCGTCATTAATAATATGCATTAATTCGTGCTTAATTTCTTCCCTCATACGATCATGAGGGAGGTTTTTGTTTATATAGATATTATGAGTATCTATATCTTCACATTCCTCTGACACTGCATTGGCATGTGGCAAGTCGCAGTAAATCAAATTTACAACCAATATAACACTCTCCCTTGTGTATTATTTGTTTTTTAACTTTAAAAGCTCAATATATTCGACAGCTTTTTCTAAATCCTCCTTGCTTATATCTTTAGCGGCAGAGAAGAGCATACGAGCCCCTGGACGTGTGCGTAGGTATTCAGCAAATTCGGCTGCTTCTGGGTCGGTATAGTAGCCGTCATTATTTGGCTCGCCTATCATAGCCAAATCGTCTGCCGTAATACCGAGCCCTTTACATATTTTAGCTATATTATCTATAGAAGCCCCTCCAACATTTCGTAATATGGAAAATAAAGTAGATGGGGGCATACCTATGTATTGCGCAAACTCACGTTGGGAACCGTGCTTTTTTATTAACATTTTTAAGTACTCTTCTCTTGTCATGGCGAAACTCCTATAACGTAATAATGGTAATTACATATATAGGATAGCATTTGATGTACGAAATTTCAATAATTAAATACGATATTTCAAACATTAATTATATTTAAACGAAATATCAACAAGAATTTATTGGACGTGGACGAAATATCGAGCTATACTAAAGCCATAGAGATGAACGAAATATCGTACATCATAAATGTTTTAACGTGAAAGGAGGTGAGTATATGTATAAAAACCTAAATGCTGAGTTGGCGAGAATGGGGTGGACAAGAAAAGACCTTGCACTAGCTGCCGATATCCGTTACCAAACCTTGAGCGAAAAGATGAACGGTAAAACAGCATTTACATTCCCTGAAGCAATTAAAATTAAAAAGGCTATGAAAATCGATATGCCCTTAGAACAAATTTTTTTAGATTGAATGTCCGAAATATAAAGCGGCAAGGAGGGCAGGTTATGAAAGAATTCGTAAAAGATGAAAGACAAGGGAATATGAACAGTAGAAAAGAATACACCATAAAAATAAAAGTAGATACATATGAATTAGATGACGCGATCAAAAAGCTAAAAAGGCTTAATAAGTTAGCAAAAAAAAAATTGCCACGTGTAACATTTAGCACACATGGCAATTTAAACGAAAAGGAATTTATTGAGCTTCTAGGCAAGTACCAATGGAAATAGCAATTACTGATGATGTATCTAAAAGCAATGAACCAAGTTCTTGGACTGATCCAGATGAGATTAATTTAACATCCTTTAGTAGCAATGAATTCTCATCAAACAATAGATGCCTTTCAGAATTTGGGACATAATTTTTATTTAACGCTTTTTCTGTACTTTTTAGGCATTGATAGAGCAGCTTGGATTGAATATCAGACTCATCACTATATACAGGAAGAGCAGACAATAGACCAGCATTAGTAAGTAATATAAGCCGATTGCCATTTAATTCATTAGCTTCTAAAGAAACAGCAAATGCAATGATTTTCTTATGCATATCCATATAATCACCTCCTTTCAAGGTGATTATACAAACAATAAATAAAATTTATTAATGAATATACAAAATATACATGAATAATTTGTAAAAGGAGGTAGTTATGAATAAAGAATCACTCTATGAATTATGTTCGATATGCTTATGGATTTTAGCATTAGGTATATCCTCCAGCATAAGCATATTCATCTTAGTATGGATGTTCCGATTGGCATGTGGTTGCTAGGAGGTGCATATGAATAAGATGTGCATCACAGTAGCGGAGGCGGCAGAACTTGCTAGCGTACCGCAAGCCGTTATCCGAGAATGGGCGCAAGATTTTGACTTCCCGTCCATGAAAATCGGTAAACGTGGAGGTAAACGCCTTATCCACGTTGAGTCGTTTAATGCTTGGCTAGCGAAACGTTGCCAGGCACGAATAGGAGAGTAAACATGTTGAAATTAGTTTATGCACTTCGCATTATCGCAGCTGTATTAGCTGTTGGTGCCATGGGGAGCCTACAACTTGATGTAATCGACTTTTGGACTTGGTTTTGTCAAACCATGCTTGGTGTTACATTATGGATTTTAGCTGGATATTGGTTAGAAGATATCCACGAATTGGAAAAAGAAAAAGTCCGCTGGTGAAAAGTTAGAAGAAATTTCAGCGGACTTGGTAGAGTGATGATCTAATAACACTCTACCTGTATTGTACAAAATATAGGAGATTAAAACAATGAATAAAACAGTATTAATGACAGCAACAATCGCATCTTTAGCAGTAAATGTAATGGCTGCTAACAACAATACTTTGGCAGGCACGGACAATAACATCACAGCTACTTCCCATAGCTCAATGGTATCTGGGTACCAAAACAGCATCGACGCTAATAATGCGTTAGCGTTCGGTACAAATAATACTGTAACTGGTGAAAATGGCTTTGCCGGTGGTAACGATGCAAAAGCATCCGGCCGTAATTCCTTCGCCTTTGGTTCTCACGCAGAAAGCCTAGTGGAATACACTGTGGCGATTGGCAACCAAGCAAGAACAGCTTCCTATGATAGTGTGGCTATCGGTAATGGGGCCTTCGTATCTGGAGAAAGCTCCGTAGCCTTTGGTCGCTCCAATAATGTGACTGGAGAAAACTCCGTCGCAGTTGGCGCTAACAATGGCACAGTAGCAGGTGGCCAGTCCGCCGTAGTTGGCTACAATAATAAAATCGGTGCTGACAAAGAACAATTAGTGTTTGGCTCTAACTCCGAAGCTAATGCCCAAGGAACGCTAGTATTTGGTACACATGCCAAATCCTTAGCTATTGATGCTGTTGCATTTGGTAACAACACGATTGCTGACCAAGCGAATTCGGTGGCAATCGGAACGAACTCCGTTACCGATAGTGCCGTTGGAGTTGACGGCATTACTATAAACGGTACTCGCCACGTATTCGCAGGCGAGCAACCGGCAAGCGTAGTAAGTTTTGGTTCTAAAGCCCGCGCTGGTGCAGGCGGAGTAACTCAGTACAACCGCCAACTCACGAATGTTAGCGCTGGTCAAATCTCCGCTGATTCATTAGACGCTGTAAACGGTAGCCAGCTTTATGCGGCTATCGATGAAATCGAAACTAACGCTAAACAAATCAGCAAAAACAAACAAAACATTAAAGATGTGGCAATCGGATTAAACATGTTAGGCGACGTGGTGAACGATCATGAGCAAGCTATCGCAGGTAATACTACTGCAATCGCCAACAACACTAACCGCATCAATGGTAATATATCTGCTATCAATTCCCTTGGCCAAAAGGTAACTGCTAATACAGCGGATATTAGAAGCCTTGAACATGTGGCAGATAATCACGAAGGGCGTATCACAACTTTAGAAAATCGTTCTTTGGGCTTAGCTAATGACATTAAAAACAAGTTTAACAATCTTGGCCAACGTGTTAATAAGTTGGGCGCAAGTTCCGCAGCACTAGCAGGTCTACACCCCCTTGAATACAACAAAAATGATAAAGGTAATTTTGCTGTCAGTTACGGTCATTACCGTAACGCTAATGCAGTAGCACTTGGTGCGTTCTATAGCCCTAACGAAAAAGTACGCTTAGGATTCGGCATCACTTTAGGTGGTGAAACTCAATTCAATATTAATGCTGCATTCCGTACCGGTAGAGGTTCTGAATATGAACCACAAGCTAAGAATGGTGAACTCGAACAACTTCGCCATGAAGTAGAAACACTTAAAGCGTTAGTTAATAAATAAGGAGGTTACTATGCCGGAATTAACATCTAAAAAGGTAATTCCCACGATTAATACATTTGACTTTGATTTCTTTGCTGACAACAAAGGTAAAAGAAATGCAGCTCAAAAAGTAGCAATTATTACAACTAATAGTTACATTAAACTTTCGCTAGCTGCATATAGAAAACTAAATGGACCTGAGTATTTTAGAGTTGGGATAGATATTGATAATAAAGCAATTTGTGTAGCACCAGCGTTATCTACAGAGGCTTATATATTTAAGCCAACAGCAAAACAAATCGAAAGAAATACTATTTATATATCTAAAAGTCGCAGTGTAATCAAAAGGCTTCGTGAACTTGGCATTCCAAAGATTGTAGGAGGTCGCTTAGTTGATGATGAATTACTGTTTAAATTCTAAAGGAGAAATAATCATGGAAAATCAAAATATCTTAACTATTAAATTCAAGACGTTAGACGATCTAGCAGTGCAAGTGGCGGATTGGAACGAACGATTAAATCATCAGTGCTGCGGTAATTGCTCTAATGTTGAAGCGCCTACAGTAACAGTTGGCGAGACTATCGATATTGAAGTAGCGGCGTCTGAAGTTGCAGGAAAAGTAGCTACAAAACAACAGCCTGAACCTGTTGAAGTTGAGCCAGCGCAAAAGGATGTCCCTGTAACCGATTTTGAAGGTAAGTCAGTAACAAATAAGAAAGAAGAAAAGGTTGAACAGGTAGAAGAACCTGTAGCAGAACCTGCTCCTGTTGAAACACCGACTGACGAATCAACTACAACAGAAACACCGGAACAGGATGCAACATTAGATGTAACTGCTGAACCTGTAGATAAAAAAGCCTTTTATGGTGAAATTCGTAATTGGATGGGCACAGATAAGGTTCGCGCTGGTAAAGTTCTTACAGTGTTTAAAAAACATGGCATCGTAGGGAAAATTTCTAGTGATGCTTTGTCTGATGATATCATCACTGATTTGAAAACAGTAATGGCAGGGGAGGAATAATATGGCTAAGCAACAATTTAAAGCTCAAGCGGACATATGTAAGAAGTCGCTTGATGTATTACATAAAGCAATTGAACTTGATCCTGATAATACGGAAGAATACAACGCAGGTATCGCATACACAGAAAACGTTATGAAAGCCTCTAATGCCATTGTAAAAGCTTTTGATGTTGTAGAGCCACCTAAGGCAGCTAAACCTAAAGAAAAAACTGAAGACACTCCTAAAGAAGAAAAGCCTAAACGCAAACGTAAAACTAAAGCAAGTGAGCCTCCTGTACCTACTGTTAAAGAGACTGAAGAAGTGATTACTCCAGTGATGGAAGAAGACACGGACTTATTCGCTATGTTCAGCGACTAAAAAGGAGGTATTCACTGTGGAGATTGTATCCAGTACCTATATTCACAAAATGTTTGATAACGTAATTCTAGAGGTTCCGTATGGTGCAGAATATACGACTATCCACCACATCGACTGCGGGTTTACCTTTGGTGGTAGTTGGCCGCGTAAATATTCGTATCACAATGGATATGTTACAGGCGCTAAATATTATACCTGCCCAAACTGCCAAACATCTTCAAATCCTTATGATCACAAAACTTACTACTCTATTAGTGATGAGAAAGTATATCCTGTCACTGCTCATGTGGAGGTTATTAATTACAAACATTTCTTAGATTTAAAAATTAGATACCAAGGCATACAGCTTTTCTTTGACGGTAGAAAAAACGACCACGGAATGTGTACGGAAACGTTGCGATTCGACTTTAAGAAACGCAAGGCTATCTTCATTGATAGATTTAGAATTCGTTATGAATTGACTGTTGATTACATTCGTGAAAATGAAATTATGCCTGTACTTAAATTCTTTGGTGATTCATATGCAATGACAGATTTTAACAGAAAATTTTTAAACAAAACATTCAAAGCATTAAGGTCTATGTTTGAAAAACGATTAAAGGAAACATATGGGTATGGCACTAAGGATGTATATGTAGCTCCTGGTGCCACTGAAGACAGCGGCTATCATTTTACGATGCTGCTTAATATGATTTTAAAATTATCGGCACCGGATATGCCTAGCATTGTTAGCTTAATGAAACAATATGTGTATTGGACTAATGCTTATAGCTTATATCGATACACAAATATTCCTTTTGAAGACGATGTATTGGCGGCTACAAGAAAAGGTATGAATTTTCAAGAAGCACTTAGACAATCATATAAAGCCCCAAATAGTAGGTCCTTACGAAAACGTATGGTTGATGATCCATTAAGTGTATATATGACTGATGTTCTTAATCTCTTTAGTGATGAAAATTGTAGACGTACTATCCTCACACTACAACGAAGCTATGAAAGTGCTTGTCCATATACAGGCAAGCTTCATACCGCTAATGATTTTCGTAAGGCGATGAAGCTAACTATACCTCGCTCTAAGGACATGTGGCAGGAGCTAATTAAGCGATGTGGTGAGCCAGCGGTATTGCGCTGGATGTTATCCGAAGACATTCGTGATATCGAAGATTGTGTAGATATGTACACAAAACTCGATACAAAATACCAAGATGTATTATGGACAAAACGATTCAAACTGAAGAACTTTCATGATGAAGTTATCAAAATCTTCAATAAGCAAGAGTACGGCGACGTAATGCTTCCGGAGGTTCCTCAATTACAAGCGGATGTAAACGGAATGCATTTTATGGTCCCAAGAACTGCAGCAGATTTAATGACTGCTGGTAAACGGTTAAAAAATTGTGTTGGCTCATACCGGGATAGAGTCATGAAAGGAACTACGGCAATAGTGTTAGTTACCGACGATGCTATGAAGCCGGTTGCATGCCTAGAATTGGCCAATAAGGGTAAGAAGAAAGGGCGTCAAATATTTGACTTAGTACAGGCTAAGCTATTTGCTAATGAAATGCTTAAAAAGAATGCCCAGATTAATTCGACGGTCATGCAATGGGCCAATCAATTAAAGATTGAACCACATACCATCGACGTGGACGCTAGTGTTGTATAGGAGATCACTATGAAACTCACAAAATTAGAATTACTAAATTTTAAAGGGCTAAAATCCTTTACCATAAATCTTAATGGCGATGTCGTAATCCGTGGTGATAATGCTACTGGTAAAACGACTGTATTTGACTCTGTGTGTTGGTTACTATTCGGCAAAGATAGCCTAGATAGAGCTGACTTTGAAATCAAAACATTGGATGGAGGAGAACCCATTCATAAAGTCAATCATGAAGTAACAGGAACCTTTACTTTGGACGAAGGGGGCACAGTTGAACTTAAGCGTGTGTATCGTGAAAAGTATTCATCCCCTCGTGGTGGCGAAGTTACCCTCACAGGTCATACGACAGATTATTTTGTCGATGGTGTACCTAAAAAAGAAAAAGAATACAAGGAAATAGTTAGTTCGCTTGTTGATGAAAGTATCTTTAAATTGATTACTAATCCTTTGTATTTTAACGAAACATACTCCTGGCAAAATCGTCGCAAGTTACTTTTGAAAATGTGCGGGGATATCTCAGACGAAGATGTTATCGCAAGCCATGATGAATTAAGACGATTGGCTGAACTGTTAGAGGGGAGAACAGTAGATGATCATCGTAAGGTGGTCGCAGCTAAGAAGACCGCCATAAATAAAGAGCTAGATATGATTCCAGTTCGCATTGATGAAGCTATGCGTAATAAACCTGAAATTACATCTGATAAAGCAAAACTCATTCGTGATATTGAAACCTTATCCGCTGGTATAGATGAAGTTGAAAAGCAAAAGGCAATTATTCAAAACGGGTTTAGTTCTACTGAAAAGGAATCTAAAATCCGTGATATTAACCGTCAGATAGAGGCTCAAAGCTCTAAAGTACTATCCGACTATCACAAACAAAAACAACATCTACGTGGTGAATATGAAGCCTCTTTGACAAAGCTAAAAATGGTGGAAGTAGACCGAGATAGATGTGCTGATAGACGAGACGAACTGAATAAAGAAATTGAGCGTGAGTCTAAACGCATTGTAACCTTACAATCTGAATTTGATACGTTTAACGCACAACAATTCAATAAAGAATATTGCCCTACTTGTGGCCAAGCACTACCCGCGGATAAGCAAGAGATTCTCGAGGCAGAGTTTAACGCCAATAAATCTAAGAAGCTTGAGGAGTGGAAAGGGCTTATTGAAAGTGCAGTAAAGCTTAAAGCAAACTATGAAGAGCAACAAGAAATTATGGTGTCAAAGATTGATAGTTTAACTACTGAGGCATCTCAATATAATGATGCTTATAATGTTAAATTTAAAGAATATGAGGCATACTCTGAGCCTAATCTTGAAGATGATCCAGTCTATGCTGATTTGAAGGCGCAATTATTCTTACTAGAGATTGACGATGAACCAGGAGCTGATACTGAAGAACTTACTAAACTTGACGAAGAGTTGAGCTCTATGAAGTCTAAAAAAGCAGGGCTTGAGACTGAATTAAATAAATTTAAGCTTATTGATGATATTAACCATCGAATCTTTGAGTTAGAAAATCAACAACAAAAGTTAGTGGCAGAAAAGAACGCACTTGATGAAGCGTCCTTCTTAATGGATGAATTCATTAAAGCAAAGGTTAATATGCTAGAAGATGTCATTAACTCGAGATTCAAGTTAGCGCGATTCAAGATGTTTAATGTCATGATCAACGGAAACATTGAGGAGTGCTGCGAAACTACCTATAAGGGGGTACCATACCGCAGTATGAATAATGCAGCACGTATTAATGTAGGGTTAGATATCATTAATGCACTAACAAGTTATTACAAAGTGAATGCTCCGGTATTCATCGATAATGCAGAAGCAGTAACTGAATTCGTTCCAGTTAATAGTCAAACGATTAAGTTGATCGTTGATGAATCAAAACCGCAATTAACTGTTGAGGAGGTGTAGATATGAATGATTTACAGATTTTTAAGAACGATACATTTGGCCAAGTTCGTATTTTAGAAAAAGATAATGAATTATGGTTTGTTGCAAAGGACGTCGCTGATACTCTCGGGTACCAAAACGGTAGTCGAGATGTAAACCGACATACTGATGAAGAAGATAGAACAAAGACAATGGTGTTTGATGGTAATCAAAATAAAGAAACGATTTTAATTAATGAAAGCGGACTTTATTCCCTGGTACTATCCAGTAAACTACCAACGGCGAAACAATTTAAACGATGGGTTACGTCGGAAGTAATCCCACAAATTCGTAAGACTGGTGCGTATAGCATGAATATTCCCAAGTCATTGCCTGAAGCGTTAAGAGCCTATGCTAATGAAGTTGAGTTACACAATGCAACGAAAGCAATTGTAGCACAACAAGAACAGCAGATTGCAGAATTTAAGCCGGTTAAGGATTACGTGGATAAAATTCTCTCAAGTAAATCCTGTTTAGCGATTACTCAAATTGCAGCTGATTATGGGCTTAGTGCTCAAGAGTTAAATAAAATTTTGCATGAAGCTGGTCTACAACGTAAGGTCGGTGATCAATGGATTCTGTACAAGCAACATATGGCTAAAGGGTTTACAAAATCCGAAACCTTTACGTTCTGCAGAAGTGATGGTCGCTTAGACTCTAAAATCACAACTAAATGGACTCAAAAGGGCCGTTTAGAAATTCATAATATTTTATCTAACTTAGATATCCACGCTGTATGCGAAAACGTGGCATAGGAGGTACATAATGGGCGAAGTAACAAAAGCACAAACTCAAACACCATCGCTTAAAACTATGGTGTCTAGTGAGTCGGTAAAGAAACGTTTTAATGAAATTTTGGGTAAAAAATCAGCGGCCTTTGTGTCCAGCTTGATTTCTGTATCTAATAATAATGAACTTTTATCAAAAGCAGACCCTACTACAGTTATTACTGCAGGTGTGATGGCAGCGACTTTAGATCTTCCAATTAATCAAAACTTGGGGTTTGCCTATATCGTTCCTTTTTACAACAGTAAAAAGAAAATTAATGAAGCTCAATTTCAAATGGGTTATAAGGGGTATATCCAGTTGGCCATGCGCACAGGTCAATATAAAACCATTAATGCTAGTGAAATTTACGAAGGTGAAATCAAACACCATAACAAACTTACAGGCGAATTCGAATTAGGCGAGCGAACTGGTGATAATGTAGTTGGCTACATCGCTTATTTCAAACTAATTAATGGTTTTGAAAAGTATTTATATATGTCTAAAGAAGACGCTGAAGCACACGCTGTAAAGTATTCTCAAACATACAAAAAGGGTTTTGGCCTTTGGAAAACTGACTTTGACGCAATGGCTATCAAAACGGTACTCAAACGTTTGTTAAGTAAATATGGCATTCTATCAGTAGAAATGCAGAGCATGGCTAATGCAATCTCTGTAGATGGCGCCGTCATTCGTGATAATAATGGCGAACTCACCCCTGATTTTGAAGGTGAAACTATCGATGTTCAATCAGATGTGGCAGAAACCATTGCTAACAATGCAAATTCTGAAGCCATTGATATAGAACCTGGTCCTGCCAGTGAGTTTGTTAATCCTGAAACTGGCGAAGCAGTTAATATGTTTGGTGATTAATTGTGATTAGTATTCAAGCATTCGGTAGCAGCTCCAAAGGGAATTGCTACCGAATCAAAACTTCAACCAATGGTGATGAACTGCTACTGGATGCAGGGCTATCCTTTAAAGAAATTCAACGGTATTGTCGATTTAACTTTCTACATCTATGTGGGGTATTAGTCACTCATGAACACGGAGATCATAGCAAAGCTGTCCACGATTTATTAAAGCTTGGCCATCGTGTATATATGTTAAAAGATACTGCAGATGCGTTATATGTGGCAGGTAATCATAAAGCTATTTACATTACACCTAAAGTTCAATTTACGATAGGCAATTTTAGTATTTTGCCTTTTGAATTAGAACATGATGTTCCTAATGTTGGATTTTTAATTTCTGACGGTGAAGAGAAACTCTTATATATTACCGACACCTATTACTGCCGATATACGTTCAAAGATGTTGTTCATATCATGGTTGAATGCAACCATTCCTATGAAATCTTAAATCAACAAGTAGAAGCTGGTTATTTAGATGGAAAGCGAATGGAACGGTTAATTCAATCTCACTTTTCACTAGAAAACGTTATTAAATTCCTCAAATCGATGGACCTAACTAAGTGTCAAGACATACGGCTACTACATTTATCTGACAGCAACTCAGATGCAGAAATATTCAAACGAGCTGTTCAAGCTGCTACTGGTAAATTAGTAATCGTTGAGCAAGAAAGGAGTCCTTTATGATTATTAAATCAATTCAAATTAAAGATAACGATATCAGTATCGCCTATCAGAAACCATCTGCCACAGGTCTTACTGATGTATTTACTCTAAAATCCAAAGATGATCCACGTCCTGAACTTCTGCAAGCATTTAGTAAACTGCAGTCTATTGTGAAGAAGAACTTCGAATTTCTGGAAGAATTTAAAATTCCATTTTTGGTAAACACATTCAAATTTAAGTATGGCGACATTGAAGGCCTTATTCACCAGGTTGGTGTTGAAGGTATCGTGTCTGATATGAACACTCCTAACGAGTTCAAATTCAAAACGGATTGGTTAAATGTTGAGTATGCAGACTCTACATTCGCTATCTCTGTTCAAGACTTAATCGATGAATGCGTGAAATTTATTATGGGACGTCGAGCCCAGGACAATTTATTTAATGACAGTGAAGAGTGATAGATATGGCGAAAAATCAATCATACTACTTTAGTCATGACATCAATGCGAGTAATGATCCTAAAATTGCTGCTATGATTTCAGAATTAGGAATGATTTCATATGCTTGGTGGTGGATATTGATTGAAAAATTAGCCGCAGCAGATGACTATAAATTGCCACTAAAAAAATATACATTCGTCGCTTTGGATAATGAATTAAAAATGAATAACGAACAAATTTTAACAAGTGTTCAACAAGTGTTCAACAAAAATCAACACGTGTTGGAACAAAATTCAATGTGTTCATTTTGTTCATTTTTGTTAATTTATTTGTTGATTCATGACTACGAATTATTGGACTGTGATGACGAATATTTTTGGTCACCTAGCTTAATTCGAAGATTTGAATTTAAAAAGGTAAAAGAGGAAACTATCCGCGAAAAACGTAGGTTGGCTGGACTTAAAAGTGCGGAGTCTCGCAAAGCAAAAAAACAAAATTTAACACATGTTCAACAAAATTTAACACATGTTCAACAAAATCAACTAATAAAAGAAAAGAAAAGAAAAGAAAATAATATAGAGAGAGATACGCGCGCGCGTGAAGATGAAAATCCTCTATCTATGTTTGACGATGATGAAGTAAAAAATAAATCCATTTATGATTTGTACATGAAAGCAATCGGAGATGTATCACCTGTCATTAAAGACCGGTTAGATGATCTGGTTGAGTCTTATGGGAAGGAACGAGTTATTGTTGCTATTAATACCACAGCTGATAATGGCGGTAATAGTATCAAGTATGTTGAAACTGTCACGGCAGGGAATCTAAAGAAGGAGGTGCAAAAAGATTTTGGAGCAAGTAAACATAACGGAAATGTTAGAAACGTTTCTCGAAAAAAGGAAGAAGTCGACTGGCAAGCAGAATACGAGAGAGTCCATGGTAAAGGATGAGTTTTTCTATCCTGTGTATGATAAGCCTGTAGTGATTAAGAGTGATGTCAATGGAAATTATGCTGCAGTTGGTATCCCTCGGCGATATTATGATATGGATTTCGGATGGTTACGTAAACATGGCAGCTTCCCTAAAGAGAATTCTGAAGCATATGCCGTAGTGAAACAGTATGTGGATAACCTAGAATCAAATCTTAAAAGTGGCAAAGGATTGATTTTAAGGGGCCCTGCTGGCACTGGAAAGACTTCTATAGCAGTTAGTATTCTGAAAGAGGTTCTAGCGCTAAACCGGGGCTGTATGATGATTTCTATGCCTAGTCTATTGGACATTATGCTCACATTATCTAAGGGTGATAGAGTTGCATTTCTAAATTATGAACAAAAGCTCAGGAATATTCCGCTGTTGCTGTTAGATGATTTTGGAGCGGAGTATTCTAAATCTGATTGGGTGCACACAAAAGTTGAAAGCATTATTATTGGCCGATACCATGATATGAAGCCAGTTATACTGACAACTAATTATAATAACGACCAAACAAAAGACCATTATAGCGAACGAGTGATTGATAGATTACGTGGCAAAGATTATGAAGAGGCCATATTTTGGGGAGACTCACACCGATGAAGATTATCCTACGTTGTCAGTTTCGATTTAGAAAGAAAACCCATGATAGGTTCCCTACCTTGAACGAGTACATTGATTGTGAACGTGGTTCGACCATAGCGGCGGCTGCTATGAAAAAGAAATGCACCGAGCAAGTCAAAGAACAATGTTTATCACAACAGATAGAATCGGTTAAGGGTAAAGTAGACCTGTTATTTGAATGGCACTCATCGACCAGGCATGATCCTGACAATGTAGCGTTCGCTAAGAAATTTATTCTTGATGGGTTGCAATTGGCAGGTGTATTAGAAAATGACAATAGAAAGTTCATAGGCACGATGGCAGATGAAATTATAACTGATACAGAGAATTATGTAATCCTGCACATATCGGAACGTATGAGTATATTCCTATAAAGAGTGTTAATTAAAGCGAGGTATTATGAAGAAAAAGCTAGTATATGTGGCTCATCCATATGGTGGAAAGAAGAGCAATAAAGAAAAAATAGATGAAATCATGCAAGAACTGGTGATGGTTGATATTACACATGACTATGTATCACCTATCCATAATTATGGGTTCATGTACTTAACCGGAGACCAATATCAATTTGGCTTAGGGATATGTTTAGGCCTACTCAATCATTGTGATGTACTGGTCTTGTGTGATGGCTGGGAGACTAGCCAAGGTTGTAAAGGCGAATATGAATACGCCAAGAAACATGGTATTGCTACATTTGTGTTAAGCGAATGGAAAGCAATGAACATGATTTAATTTTTAGTTAGATACTTCTTTCGAAGTTGGTATAAACACAATTCGGACTAAACTACAAATTAAAAGGGGGAGATGTATTTGAATGAATACGAAATTGAAAAAATCACTAGGTTGGCCACTGAGGTGGCCACAAAAACCTACTATGAATTAGCCAAGCAAGAAAATGCACAGCTAGGTCGTAAACTTCGACACAACACGATCAAGCTATTAAAGCATTATAGTCAGTTACAGTCATATGTAGACAATGCTATCATGGATTCGACACAAGCCGATGATATATGGCTCAATGAACTGTTGATTGATATGTTTGACGATAAGAGCATTGTGAAAGTGAATGCGATTGTTAAAAGCAAAGAAAAAACAGCATTGATGATGCGACATGTAAATAACATGCTCGATATCTATGCTGAGAAGTGTAGCGACAAGCAATTCAAATATTGTGAATGCATGCGCAGGTATTATATTGATGGAGAAACCTTAGAAGAGATTGCTGAATCATTTCCTGAAAAGCCAGATGTTCGTACCATCAAACGTTACATCGCTAGAGGGATTGAAGAGTTATCTGTATTGCTATGGGGCGTTATTGGATTAAATACAAAGCTAGCCTGAAAAATTGTCCCAAAACTGTCCTAGACCTGTCCTTCTTGACAGTTTATAATGATAGTGTGAGTTAATAGGGAAACAAATACTATCTCTCTCAACGACACAGTGAATACCTAGAACACTAAAGCAAAAGACCACTTAATCCATATGGTTAGGTGGTCTTTTTGCATACAAATTTTAAGGAAGCGAGGTGAATGCGATTGACAGATGTGTATTGTGAAAAGAGGCGATGCCTCAATAATGTAAAAGGTTGGTGCAAGGCTAATGGAATTCATATTGATCACATGTGCAAATCGTATGCACCATCACATTCGTTAGTAAAGACAAAAACCGCAAAGGTTCATAAGGAATGCGGTAAATATAAACAAAATAAAGGCGTATTAAGATAGCTTTTGGGGCAGTACCCGCGCTAAATAATTAAAAAATAAATTTAAAAAAATACACGTTTCGTTGAATTTTTGAGTAATTTTTTTTGGTAGGTTCTTCTGGGGAAAATTGAAAGCGTGCGGTGGCCGAGACCCCAAAAATTGCCTAGATTTTATTTTTTTTATGACCTTGCTAGTGATACAGGTAATGAAAGGAGGCTGATTGATAAGTGAAAATTACAGATGATTTGAAAACGGCAACGGCCTCGCAGTCAAACCTGGCAAAAGCACTTGGACTCTCGCGCCAACGTGTTTCACAACTGCTCCAAGAAGGGGTTTTAGCTACCGATGAAAAGAATAATATTCTGGTTATCAAATCCGTTATCAATTATGTCAAATATAAGGGACAATCCTCTGCTGAAGAGGAAAGTAGTTCCGATGATGCGGTATTCGAGGTTGAAAAGGCCAAGAATGAACGCGCAAAACGCAAGATCGCTGAGTTGAAACTAGCCAAAATGAACGGCGAGGTGTACTCAGCAGATACTGTAGAACAGGTTATGACAGAAATGCTTGTCAATTTGCGTACACAATTGTTAGGATTGCCAACTAAATTGGCACCACAGTTACAAAATATAACAAAAGAGGAAGCATATAACCTGTTAACACAAGAAATTGAGGACAAATTGTCCGAATTAAGTGAATATACGCCGTCATTATTCATGGATAGTGATGAATTAGACGATGATAAAGCGCCAAATTAGGCGCTTTTTTAATGCAAAAAGGAGGTGATAGCATGAAAACGGCAAAGGAATTGTGGCAATATGTTTCTAAAATGGGCCTGAAACCACTACCAAAAACCAGTGTTAGTCAATGGGCTGACGAATATCGCATGCTATCACAAGGCCTTTCTGCTGAACCAGGGCGGTGGAAAACGAGTAGAGCCCCATATCAAAAAGAGATAATGGATGCTTTCACGCAACCTGGTATCAATCGAGTAGTTGTTAAGTCAGCGTCACAGGTCGGAAAGTCGGACATAATGAATAATGTCCTAGGGCGATACGCTCACCTCGATCCATGTGCGGTCATGATGATTCAACCGACTATTGAATTGGCTCAAGATTATTCAAAGTCTCGTATTTCTCCGATGATCCGTGATACGAAAGTACTATCACAAGTATTCTACGAAACGAAATCAGAGGACGGCGCCAAGACAAGAGATGGAAAGAATACAATCTTATCTAAGTTATTCCCTGGTGGTCGTCTTATCATGTGTGGTGCGAACAGTCCAGCAGGATTGGCATCACGTCCTGTACGTGTGCTATTAGCGGACGAAGTAGACCGTTTCCCAGATAGCGCTGGCACAGAAGGCGACCCAGTAGACCTTGCTGCCAAACGTATGACAACATTCTGGAATAGGGTGATGGGGTTATTTTCTACGCCAACTAATGAAGGTAGCTCACGAATCGATGTAGAGTATCAAACCGGAACACAAGAAGAATGGCAACATGAATGTCCGAATTGTGGCGAGTACCATTTGATACGACATACTGAGATGGAATGTGAGACAGAGGAACATAAGGACGCAAAAGGTCGGAAGATTGTTGTAGTTAGCGATGTGAAATGGCGATGTCCTGATTGTGGATCTACATTTTCTGAAGACGAAATGCGGAAAGTTCCTCAAAAGTACATATCGAAAAACCCGGCTGCGTTGCACAATGGCATACGCAGTTTTTTTGTAAATGGATTTACTTCACCTTGGCTAACCTGGAATGACATCATGAGGGAATGGCTAGAGGCTAAAGGCGACCCTACACGTGAAAAGGTAGTCATGAATACGCGTTTCGGTGAATCATATGCACAACAAGGTGCCTTTGAAGACTATCAGCAATTCATTAGGCGCCGTGAGAAATATGGCGCAGACCTTCCTGATGGTGTATTACTGCTAACGGGTGCTGTCGATACACAAGACAATCGGTTAGAGTATGAAATCACCGGTTGGGGATATGGTGAAGAATGTTGGGGCATCTGTAAGGGCGTTATCTTAGGTCAGCCTGATAATAAAGCAACATGGGATGCACTTGATGCGGTGCTTGATAAGGTATACCGATTTAAGAATGGTACAGGCCTTAAAGTAGCGCGTGCTTTTATCGACTCAGGCGGTCACTACACGTCAAAAGTATATGAATATTGTGAAAAGAACTTCAGCAAGCAACGATTTGCCATCAAAGGTACGGCCGGAACACCTGGTATACCGTTAAATTATAAGATTGGTAAAGCTTCAGGAAGTAAGATTCCGCTTGTAATGCTAGGTGTTGACGATGGGAAACAACAGGTAATGAACCGGTTAGCCATTGATGAACCTGGTGCTAAGTACTTTCATTTTCCGTTGGATGAAGAATTCTTAGGAACAAGAGGGTACGATGAACTGTACTTCAAGGGGATTATTTCAGAACACAAAAAGAAAGTAAAACGTAAGGGTGTTATTCATGAGATATGGGAACCTACTGCAGGAGTTCGTAATGAACCTTTGGACTTACGCGTATACAACCTAGCTTGTATGAACTCAATCCATCCTGATTGGGATAGATTGGCGGAAGTAGTTAAAGGCGGAGGCCATTCTACTACAACAGTGACCAATCCGCGGAAGAAACCAATGAGGAAACGCGTTCGTAGAGCTAGTAAAGTAGCAGATATTTAGGAGGATGTATGGCAACTAGTTATTCAAGAAAGCCAAGGCTAATTGACGTGCGATTAGAATGGTATGTCAAAGCTGAGGAAGCAATATTGACCGGGCAAAGCTATACAATCGGAAATCGTACTCTTACAAGGGCAAATTTGGCTGAAGTAAGAAAAATGATTGATGATTTAGTGGCACGGGGTGCTAAATTACCAGATATGGACACTGATAATGGGCGCGGAAACAGGTCAAAACGGGTAGTTTTTAGAGATTAGGAGGCTAAAATGGCGAGAAAAAACAAGAAATTTAGCGCTAAAATAGGCACTCCGAGGGCTCAAAATAGCGGATATAGTGAGGGTGGTGCCTCTCATAATAACAAATCATTGAAGGGGTACAATCCTAAAAAACTAGGTTATAAGGCTGATATTGGCGCGAATCTATCAACTTTGCGGGATAGATCTGCAGATTTAGCCATAAATACACCAGTCGGCACGGCTGCGATTAACACGAGTACTACCCATACCGTAGGCGCAGGCCTCAATGTATTCCCTAGACCTAAATTTCAAATCTTGGGAATATCTGCAGAGGACGCCAGAGCGTGGGCACGTAAGGTGCGTGCAGAGTTCGACTTATGGGCAGACTCAAAAGACTGTGATATTTACCGCAAGAACAATTTATATGATATGCAAAGCATAGCGTATCAAGGATATCTTACTGATGGCGATAGTTTCGCAGTGTTTAGACGTAAGCTAACAACACCAGATATGCCGTATACATTGCGACTTCAATTAATTGAAGGAAATAGAGTAAGCAACCCGCTCACCACTTCAACGTATGCTACAGGCGACCCAACTGGAGTTGAAGCACTTAATTCAGATAACGGAAATCGCATATTGAATGGTGTGGAAATTGATACTGACGGCGCAATTGTAGCTTACTGGGTGTCTAATCAAGTACCTGGAGAACCAATTACAAGTATATTAACGTCATGGGCAAGGGTTGAGGCCTACGGAAAGCGTACAAGCATTCCAAATGTATTACAGATTAGTAACGATACTAGACCTGAGCAGTACAGAGGGGTGCCTTATTTAGCCCCAGTCATTGAAACATTGAAGCAAGTTTATAGGTACACAAATGCAGAACTTACATCTGCGATTATTAAGTCCTACTTTGCTTTATTCTTTACTGAAGCCGTTACAAACTCCGGTTCGTTAAATGATATGTTGGCCGACAATGGGGTTGATGATCCAACGGAACCAGTAGTTGATGTATCAGAGTACAATTTAGGACCTGGTACATTAAACGCCTTACCGAAAGGTGTAGACGTAAAGAGTGTTGATGCTTCCAACGCTCAATCTACTTTTGAAGTATTTAGTACTCAACTCATCAAACAAGTAGGTGCTGCACTTAACCAGCCTTACGAAGTATTGATGAAGAACTTTAACTCCTCGTATTCTGCAAGCCGTGCAGCAATGTTACAGGCTTGGGAAGAATATAAACTACGCCGCAAGTGGTTCGCTCGTGATTTCTGTCAGCCTATCTATGAGGTTTGGCTAATGGAAGCTGTAGCGACTGGACGAATAGAGGCGCCTGGTTTCTTTGATGATCCATTAATTCGAAAAGCATGGTGTAATGCTGATTGGTTTGGA
This sequence comes from uncultured Veillonella sp., assembly GCA_900556785.1. Classification (GTDB taxonomy): domain Bacteria; phylum Bacillota; class Negativicutes; order Veillonellales; family Veillonellaceae; genus Veillonella. Next base: position 14,377 of record USQK01000007.1, on the reverse strand, counting down.
CCGACTATGTCCATCCTTGACCCAGTTAAGGATATGAATGGTAGTACACTTCGCGTTGAAAATGGAGTTTCCACTCGAGAACGTGAAGCGGCTGAAATGACAGGGACAGACCTTGAAGAAAACATTGCACAACTTGCATTTGAAAAGCAACTCATGGAGAAATACGGCATGGGGCTAGCTGATGCGGGTAATCCTTCCGTTGGCTCTAAATCTGAAGCGAAAGGAGGTGAAGAGGATGAATAAATTTTGGTCTGTTAAGAATTTTGTAAAGCAAGATGGTACCGGTCAATCTGAATTGATTTTGTATGGTGATATTTCTGATACCTCTTGGTGGGGTGATGAAATTACACCTCGTGAATTTGCAAGTGATTTGGCTAGTTGTAATGGTAATGAATTAACAATGCGCATAAACTCTGGAGGTGGTGACGTATTCGCTGCACAAGCTATCCACAACATGATCAAAGCCTATGCTGGAAAAGTAACAGCACACATTGATGGCTTATGCGCGAGTGCAGCTACAATTATTGCATGTGCGGCTGATAAGGTAATCATGCCAAGCAATGCTCTGTACATGATTCATAATCCATCTGTATTTTTAGGCGACAGCTTTGATGCAGACGGACTAACTAAAATGGCGAATTATTTGGAAAGTGTTAAACAAACCATTGCAAATGTTTATCTAAGTCGTAGCGATGTTTTGACACCTGAGCAGATAAATACCCTTATGGATGACGAAACGTGGCTTACAGCGGATGAGGCGAAGTCCTACGGCCTAATTGATGAAGTAGACACTGCGATTACTGATAAGGCTGTTATGAATGATGGGATGGTTATCGTTAACAAAGTATCTTGCAAATATTCGGCCAAAAATGAAGCCAAAATCAAACAATTTTTAAAACATAAGGAGAAACCTATGACTGAAAACCAATTCATGGCAAGCTTAAAAGGTTTGCTCGGTATTTCTACAAACGAACCTGCGGAAAATGCAGCAGTAACAGCAGAACGTGAACGTGTTGAAACCTTAAACGCACTAAAAGGGAACAATGAAGTTATCAATCGTTTAGTAGATGTGGCTGTTAAAGAAGGAAAAACTGTAGATGAAGTAACCCCTTTCATCTCCGCCGTATCCGATATTCCTGTAACTGATAACAAAGTAGTCGACCAAATTCGACAATTGGTTATCGATCAAATGGAATCCGGTGCGGATGAAGTGGTACCTCAAGGTGCATCTACACCAGAAACCAATGATGCAGTAGCTAAAGCTAGTGCAATTGATGAAGTTGTAGCATATGCAAATGCTAAGAAAGGCGGTAAATAATGGCGTATTTCGAACAAGTAAATGGCGTCGCAGCTGATTACCTATTAGGTGGGGGCGGTGTGCCTGTATTAACTCAAAATGTAAAAGCAGCAGTTGGTGAATATAAACGCGGCCAAGTTCTTGAAAATAACTCTGGTACGTTCCAAAAAATTGTAAGTGGTAAACCTGCAGGTATCGTGGTAGCTGATACTACTACAACTACTGATCACAATGTAGTGACTGTATATGTCTCCGGTCGCTTTAATCGTGAAGTATTGGTAGTTGACAAAGCTTACAAAATTAATGAACATGAAGCGGATTTTAAAGACGCTCACTTATTCTTAACTAGCATTAAATAGGGGGAACTATATAATGGCAATTGATTTCAAAGATACGTTATCTTTAATGCAAGCTGTAGAACGAATGAAAACTCCAGCAAGTTTCTTGCTTGATACTTTCTTCCCACAAGTTCCGGCAGTTGCAACTTCTAAAAAAATCGCAGTAGAAACTCGTAAACGTGGTCGCACTCTAGCACCTTTTGTATCTCGTGGCGCATCTGGTGTAAATGTTAAACGTGCCGGCTCTAAAATTGCTTTATATGAAGCGCCTATGATGGGCCCTCGTACAGTAATTGATCCCGAGCAACTCGACCAACGTGCATTTGCGGAAAATATTGTATCTACAATGACACCTGCGCAACGTGCGGCACAAATGCAAGCTGAAGATTTGTCTTATTTGCAAGGCACAATCATCAATCGTAAAAACAAAATGGCAGCTGATTTGCTTACCACTGGTAAATGCAAAATCGAAGGTTATGCTGATGATGGCGCGACTGTTCTAACTGATGAAATTGATTTTGAATTTGAACAAGACATCACACCTACTACTGCATGGGACCAAGCTGGCGCTGATATTTATGGTGATTTGAAAATGGCGTCCGAAAAAATTCAGGAAAACGCAGGAATCGTACCAACTGTATTAGTTGTCGGTAAGAATGTTGAAAAATATATTCTTGATAATGCATCTATCAACAAGATGTTGGCCATTCCTAATCGTGAAAACATGACTATGTTTAGCTTTGCGCCTGAATACTTATCTCCACAAGTTCGATATGTTGGTCGTATTATGTCCTTGAACATTGATGTGTATGCATATCTTGAAACATATCAAGATGATGAAGGCAAGGTAAAATCCTTTATCGGTGATGATGCTGCGGTATTAGGTGTTCCTGGCCGTGGCCGTCAACAACATGCAGCAGTAACATTGCTTAACGATGACAACCAATTCACAACATATGCAGGTATTTATGTACCTTATTACTATGCTAATAAAGCTACACAAGAATTAACATTGTCTGTATATTCCCGTTGCGTATTGATTCCTGAAACTATCGACGATTGGGCTACTATTAAGACTAAATAGGGGGTAACCTACTTATGAAAATTAGAGTATTAAAGGGTTATTTAGCACATGACGGCGAGATGTATGGTAAAGGTGAAGTAGTCGACATCAAAAAGAAAGCGATTGCGTTATCCTTGCTTGAATCTGAAAAGTTCGAATCTGCTGAAGATGATCCTGCTGAAGTGCCGAAACCATTGGAAGTCGTTCCAGATGAACCGGAAGAAGAAATGGAATTACCTGAAGTTGATGCGGAAGTTACGGTGAAAAAATAATGCGATTTAGAGATTACCTAGAAAGCGATATTGACGATGTATTCCTCAATGAAGACGAATTCGCCGAAGGGCATGATCTAAATGGCACAGTAGCTAAAGCGGTTATTCAATCGCCAACGGCGAGGGAGTCATTCTTGTCGAATGGCTCTCACGTATCAAATGACGGATTGCACGGGGTGTCTGTATTTGTGCATTGCAAACTAACGGACATCCCTGAAATTCCATCACAGGGGAACGTATTTCGATTAGACGGAGACGTTTACGTCGTTCAAAGTGCAACGGAAGAAGACGGGTTAGTATCCATTGAATTAAGAGCAGAAGCTAGAGGCGGTGTTGACGGATGGTTGAGCTAGAACTTGATAAAAGTGCAGTAGCAACAATTGAAAAAGCACTGGAAACATTAAAAGAAGATAGAGTTCGACGTGTCTGCCAAGCCGCTTCAAAGCGAGCTGCAACGACTGCAAGAAAAGCAGGTACGCAAGCACTACGCAATATCTATGCTATCAAAGGTGTATCGGTTGTAAAGTCCGGTGTATCTATCAATAAATTGAATGATGGCACAGAAATGCGTATCAAAGGTGGCTATACTAGCGCTCAAAAGTACTTCAAAATTAAATCACTTAAGCGAAAAGGTGTGTTTGTATCGATTAAAAAAGCTACAGAAACAAAGGTACCAAACGGCTTTGTTAGTGCATCCGGTATCTTTATGAAACGCCAAGGTAAGGACAGATATCCGTTAAAGGGAATATATGGGCCAGCTTTACCGCAAATGTTTGGTAATGAAACTGTTATGAACGCCATGCAAAAAGAAGGCATGGAAATGTATGAAAAGCGCCTGTATCACGAATTAGAGCGCGCGATAGGAGGTAACTAATGACACCATTAGACGTATCAGACGGCATTGCTGATTATCTCATGAATGAGTTACGAAAGCTGAATGAAAACAGTGATGTTACCGAAAGACCTATTCGAGTATGGAGCGGTTTCTTACCAAGAGTGGACAAGAATGAAGACAAGCGCAAATTATGCCCGGCCGTAGTAGTGCATCCGTACTCTGTTAGTGATGCAGATAGTTCGACGGTAGGTATTACTGTATTGGTAACTACTTATGATGAAGCCTTAACTAAAGGCCATGTCGGACTATATCACCTATTAGAGGTAGTGCGTGAGCGGTTGTTATCTGATAATCCGGTAGCACTTAAATATGAAATTAAGGAGAATACCATTAATACAACAATTCCTGATGATCAACCATACCCTCAATGGGTTGGGTATCTTGAATTTGAAGTGTATATTCCTGTTATTCGTAGGAATCTAAATAAGATATTCACGGATAACAAAGTAATTGAATAGGAGACAACGATGAACCCTGTTGTATATGTTGGGCCTTCGTTCCGCAGTAGCCGGCTAAACCAATTCATGGTATTTAGCGACGGTGCACCACTGCCGGAAGCAGAAGACCCTATTTTTATGCATTTATTTGTGCCTTTAGATGAGCTTAATCAGGCAATGATTGATGTTAAAACACAAGGTACGCAATTAAATGTATTCTATGTAAACGCATTGAAGAATTATAAAGGAGTGAAGTAAATGGCCTTTTATCATGGCGTCAAAACAAGTGAGCAAGCTACGTCTGTAATTGCTCCTGTCCAAACTACTGCCGGCCTTCCAATTGTGTTCGGTACTGCACCTGTACACCTTACTGAAGACCCTAATGCGGTAGTCAACAAGCCAATTATTTGCTACAGCTGGGAAGAAGCCGTTCAACAACTTGGCTACTCTGAAGATTGGGCACATTTCACATTATGTGAAGCGATGTACGCACAATTCAAATTGTATGGTGTAGCGCCAATCGTATTTGTTAATGTATTGGATCCTGCTAAGCATAAGAAATCCACTACAACAACTGCTACATTGGCAGAAAAGAAATGTGTAGTAAAAGCGGCAGTATTGCTTAATACATTAAAAGTAGCTAGTGCTGGTCAAACAGGTGTAGCTAACACAGATTACACGGCAGCATTTGATGACAAAAATCAATTGGTTATCTCTGTTGTAAAAGGTGGAAAGTTTGATACAGCTACTACCTTAAACCTTACTTATGATGAACTTGATGTAGAAAACTTTGATTATAGAAATGTAATCGGCGGGGTGGATAGCAACGATAAAGCAACCGGCTTTGAATTGATTGATACAATCTATCATCATTTCGGCATTGTGCCAGGGCTTATTGCCGCACCGGGATTCTCTCAAAATCCTACAGTAGCATCCGTTATGAAGGCAAAATCTCGTGTTATTAACAACTTATTTAGAGCGACAACATTAGTTGATATCGATACTACGCAAGTTGTTAAATACACTGACGCTTATGAATGGAAGAAAGGTAATAGCTATACAGGCGAATCCGAAGTCGTATGTTGGCCAAAAGTTCGCAATGGCGACTATGTATTCCATATGTCTACGCATATTATGGGCATTATGGGTAAATGCGATGCATCTAATAGCGATATTCCTACACTATCCCCTTCTAACAAATCCATGAACATCACAGGTTTATGTTTGGCTAATGGTAAGGAAGTTATGCTTACCCATTCCCAAGCGAACTTATTGAACTCTCAAGGTATTATGACGGCCGTTAACATCAACGGTTGGGTATCTTGGGGCAACTATACAGGTGCATATCCTGGCACAACTGATGTTAAGGATACATTCATTTGTGTACGTCGTTTCAATGATTGGGATGACCAAACATTCATCTTAACGTATTGGCAAAAAGTGGATATGCCTATCTTGCCACGTAATATCAAAACAATTCTTGATAGTGAAACAATTCGTCTTAACGGTCTTACTTCTCGTGGCTTTATTTTGGGCGGTCGTATTGAATTTAAAGAAGCAGAAAACCCTACAACAGACTTGTTGAATGGCATTATTCGTTTCCATAAATACCGTACACCTCCAATTCCAGCGCAAGAAATTGAAAGTATTTCTGAATACGATGTTTCCTATTTCAAAACATTATTTCAAACAGTATAGAAAGGGGTAATTAATCATGGCATCTATCAACCAAGTGCCGGAAGTACTTAATGACTTCCGTGTATATGAAGAAGGTTCTGACAACTGTTTAGGTGTTGCCAAAGTAGAATTACCTAGTGAATCTGTAATGACTCAAACTGTAAAAGGTGTGGGCATAGCAGGTGAAGTAGAAGCGCCAGTTATTGGGCACTACTCTTCTATGGAAACTAAACTTACTTGGAACACTCCAACAGAAACTACACACCGCCTTACAGGTGGACGTGGCGTGCGCTTAGAAGTACGCGGTGCTATCCAATGTTGGGATAGCGGTAAAGATAAATATGTAATTGTGCCTACACGTGCTGTTATTCGTGGCCGTGCTAAATCTAAAGAAAACGGCACATATGAGTCTGGCAATACTATTGATGCAACGAACACAATCGAAACCACATATTTGAAATTAGAACAAAACGGTAAGGTAGTTCGTGAAATCGATAAATACGCATATAAGGATTCTATTTCTGATGGCACTGACTTCCTTGGCGATGTTCGTGCTGCACTCGGTATTTAGTCTGTAGAAAGGACGATCACTAATGAGTAAACAAAGTACTATGAACGAAACAACTGGTATTGAATTAGTAAAAGCAGGTCATTCCTTACAATTTGAAGGAATCAGCGGTTATACATTAATTAAATGTGAGAAGTCTGCAAAGAATGAAGATAGAACCATCACAGTTCCTGCATTATCTATGACGTATCAAGCACATGTAGCAGCTGCTGCATGTGGATGTAAAGTGGATGATATTTATAGTCTTCCGGCTGCTGATTTTACTAGGGTGTGCTTAGAGGTACAGAATTTTTTGCTCAATTCCGAAAAATAACTGACCTGGAAAGGTATTTTACAGGGTGTGCGATTACGTGTAGTAAATACACAAGCACGTCAATGGATTACTTTATTCGAGAGCTAGACGTGGATGAGTTCATAGTCCACGTTCAGCTCATTAGTGATGGTATCGAGCGTGAGAATAAAGCGATGAAAGGGAGAAAATAATGGCCAATAAAGTCTTAGAAATGGCGATTGCCATTAAAGGTAAACTCGACGGCGGGTTATCTTCCTCTGTATCAAAAGCATCTCAGGAACTCAACAAACTATCAAACGCAATCAAGGACCAACAGGCACAATACAGAAAACTGCAAGCTATCTCACAAAAGTCAGGGAATGTTAGTGACAGGAATGCGGCTATTGCCGCTGAGCAAAAACTGAATTCTATGTTACAAAGACAGGCCCAGTTGCGGTCGAATATTGCAAGTCAGACTGCGCATCAAAATGCAATCAGTAAAATGGGAGGTGCAAGCCCTTTAGCAGGAGCAGCATCCGCCGCACAAGGTGCAAGTGCCGCAGTAAGCGGAGTCACAGGAAAGCTTGCAAATTTCGCTATGGTCGCAGCCGGGGGCTTTGGTATTGGTGCAATTATAGATAACGTTGTAAATGCGGGCGAGGCGCTATACCAATTGTCCAATAAACTACATATGACAACTGCTGAAACATCGCAATTTAAGAAGATCATGACGTTAAGCGGTGTGGATGTAGAAGTAGCTGCCAAATCTTTTGCCAAAATGGATAAGACTTTGGCCAGTGGCGGTAAAAGTGCTGAAGCCTTGCAGGGTTACCTCAGCCAATTTGGTGTATCTTTAACCGATGCAAATGGCAGATTATTGCCTATGAACCAGCAATTGGACGCAATGGCTAAAGGGTACCAAAACGCAGTAGCACAAGGCCGTGGGCAAGAATTCATGCTTGAAACGCTAGGCGCCAAAGGCCTGGAGCTTACTAAAGTATTTGAAAACTATGCAGATGCACAAGCGGCCGCATCACAAATAAAGGGTGTTGGTATAGATCCTAAATCACTTCATGAAATATGGCTACAGATGAACATCCTGAAAGCGGAAGCTACGCAGGTTGCATTAGGCTTGGCACAGGCATTTATACCGATTGCCCAGCAAATATTACCGGCACTGATACCAGTATTACAAACCGTTGTAACATTCATGAAGGATAATAAGGAAGCTATTGCAGCCGTAGTAACAAACGGATTGAAATTGGCCTTATTATATGGTACTGCCACAAAATTGGCATCTGGTATTACTACAATCACTACTGCTTTTAAAGGTGTAGAAACGGCTACGAGCGCGTTTAGAGCCGCTAGTGCATTAATAGGTGGACCTTGGGTGATTGCTATTATGGCGATTATTGCAGCGATATACCTATTAGTAACTAACTGGGACACGATTTGTGCTACCTTAACATCTGTTTGGGATAGCGTATGTTCTGCTTTAAGTTCTGCATGGAGCGCCATTATATCTGGAATTATGACTGTGATAAATGGCCTATTATCAATTGGGCTGAGCGTGTTTAATGCGTTGAAAGCGGCAATAATAGCCTACGTAAATTTATGGCTTAACTTACCAACGTATATTGGTATGGCTGTAGGATTTATTATAGGCATTATTTTGCGATTGCCAGCGATTATGGTACAAGTTGGTACTGCTGTTATATCTGCCGTTGTATCATTCGCCACAGAGTGTTATACCTTTGCGGTTACCACTTTTGGGGCTATGGTTGATGGGATTTATAACTTCTTAATTAATTTACCTACCTACATGATTACATTGGGCGCTGAATTCGTAGCGGCAGTTATCTCGTTTGCTTCTGAAGCGTATGCTACGGCTACTTCTTGGATTAGTAACTTAGTTAATGATGTTATTAATTTCCTCATGAACTTACCTAGTGCCTGTGCAGAAGCCGGAGCAGCGTTTGTAGCGGCAGCAGAGCAATGGGCAAGTGATGCCTATAATGCTGTGGTAAACTGGGTAAGTCAAATTCCGAGTGCGGTATCTAACGCAATTGCAGGGGCGTGGGAAAGTATTAAGGCCCAATTTAGTGGAGGTTTCACAGTTGGTGTTTCCGCCTCTGGAGGTAATGCGTATGCTAATGGTGGTGTAATTACATCTCCAGAAGTTGCATTGATTGGCGAAGCCGGATATCCTGAAGTCATTGTCCCTATTGATGGTAGTGCTAATGCTATGAATTTATGGCAAACGGCTGGGCGAATGCTAGGTGTGAGTGGAGCGCAGACTGCTGCAGCACCTACTGTATCATTAGCACCTAGCGTGCCTGTGACGTCTTCATCTAGTAATAGTGGGGCGCCTGTACAAATTACATTCGCTCCTGTCATTAATGCTGGTAATGGTTCAACTGATGATATTATGTCAGCATTAGACGCAAAAATGCGTGAATTTGAACAAATGATGCGTAGCTATACCACTGGGCAACGGAGGTTGAGTTATGACTAGCTATACAACAATACAAGGGGATATGTGGGATTTAATAGCCTATAAGGTGTATGGTAACGAACGATACATCAATTTATTGTTAGAAGCCAATCAAAAGCACCGTAATACGGCGATATTTTCCGCAGGTGTTGTATTAACATGCCCAGATGTTCCTGCTGATTCCTTACCTGAATTCTTACCACCATGGAGGCGATAGTACATGAGCTTACAAAAGAGCCTAGCTAAGGTCCAAAAATGGAAGAAAGATTTAACACCACAAACGAAACTAGCACGGCGGGCATGGTGTACAATCGGCTACCAACATTGGGGGAGTAATGAGTCAAAGGACATTACTGACGATATTAGTAAATACCTTCTCGATGTAACTTTCACAGATAACCTTTCAGGAACTGTAGACGACGTGGCTATCTCATTAGAGGATAGGGGTCGTCTATGGGTCGGTGATTGGTATCCTGTAAAAGGATCATTACTTGAAGTCGCTATTAATACAGTAGCCTGGGAGAAATTAGGGGATGAACAATTTACGTTACCAATCGGCAAATTTGAAATCGATGAATTCGAAGGAAGTAGCCTTCCGGATGTAGTCAAAATCAAAGGTGTTGCTATTATCGGTAGTACTGACTTACGGGAGAAAAAGAAAGACAAATCGTGGAAAGACACAACTCTTAAAGCGATTGCTACCGAGAAAGCGAAAGATAATAAGTTAAAGTTATTGTGGGATGCAGATTTTGACCCACCGTTAAAAGATGCCTCTCAAAGTGCTGAATCAGACCTCGCATTTTTGCAAAAACTTTGTAATGATGCGGGGTTTTCTCTTAAGGTATCCACTGAGCAATTGATTATATTCGATGATTACAAATATGAAAATGTAAAGCCTAAAGTCATTATTCGTAGACCAGGTGGTCAATATCAACCTGTACAAACTAAAGAAGGTGAACAACCGCCTTTGATCATTACTAGGGCAATATCTTATTCGTACAAGAGTAAAACTCGTGAAGTATATCGAGCATGCCATGTGAAATATACAGATAAGGATAAGAAAACTGTGATTGAGGATACGTTTGAAGATCCTGACCGTAAGGGGCATACGTACCTTGCCGTGTTGGAAGTTAATGAGCAGGTAAAAGACAAGGCCGAGGCAACTAGACTTGCTAAGAAGAAGCTTAGAGAAGCTAATAAAGAAGCGGATACAATGTCTTTTAGTTTTCCTGGAAATCCTCTTATTATGGCATCGGTTACTGTTAAGCTCGAAGGATTCGGGGTGTTCGATGGTAATTATTTAATTACGAAAGCGACACATACATTAGGGGCCAATTATTCAACGTCGATTGATGTAAGGAGGTGTTTAAATGGCTACTGATATATTATCTGCATTAGCAGATATGATATTCATTGGAAATGTTTCAAGTACAATTCCTGAAGAAGGAAAAGCCGTTGTTACACGCCTTGATAGAGAAGGTGTTGTAACGGCGCCGTTATCTGTCATTAATCGAGGTGCAGCACACGATAAGGACTATTGGATGCCAGCTATTGACGACCAGGTATTATGCATTATGCTACCAAATCGGTCTGGTCGTGGCTTTTCTGATGGATTCATTATTGGAACATTCTTTAGTAGTGCGGATCCAACTCCAGGTGGCGCAGATAATGGTAAACGTGTGCTCACTGTTCCTGGAGATATGACGCTCAATGTTGGTGGCACTTTATCAATCAATGCAAGTAGTGGTGATGTAGTAGTTAATGGTATTTCCTTAGTTCATCATGTGCATGGTGGTGTAGTGTCTGGCGGTTCTACAACAGCCGGGCCAAAATAGGAGGTATAGATGTATATCGGATATTTAGCGGATATAGTATTCTATACCGCATTAGACAATGTTCTCACTGTATCTGACGTAACGCGTTCAGGTAGTGCTAGATGGGAGAAGCACAATCTGATGTTAGAAAAGCCAGTTAAACAATTTAGTGGGCCGGATGTAGAACAAATCACTTGTAAAATTCTTATTTCTGCATCGCTTGGACAATCTCCGGATAGTACTGTTAAGAAGTTGCGAAATTATCGCGATACAGGAGCTGTATTGCCGTTTATTATTGGCGGTAAGCCTGTTAGCCAAAACTACTTTGTAATCATGTCCCTGAGTGAAGATAGTTTATTTACGGATGCATATGGCAAGACACAATCTATTGAGGTATCGCTAACTCTTGAGGAATATCCAGATAAAAATACAGTAGAAGAAAAGTCGCTTCTTAATAAATATGGTAATACATTTAATCAAGTTAATACGATATTACGGAGGTTCTAGCCATGCCAGCAACGTATGAAATTAAACCAGTTACGGACAATAGGATATCGCTAGCACCTGAAAGTGAAGTTGCTGAGATTTTGCAGAATGTGCAAACGATTATTTCTACTGTTCGTGGTAGTGTGCCACTAGATAGGGAGTTTGGTATTGATGGTCGTATTATTGATATGCCTATCCATCAAGCTCAAGCGCATCTATCTAATGACATATTCCAACAAATTAAACGGTACGAACCGCGTGCCAAAATTAGTGATATATCATTTACCGCCACACATAATGGGGCATTGATTCCGAAAGTGAAGGTGACTATATGAGATTATCTGATTTACCTAATGTTGAATTCTTTAACACAGATAAAGAACACGTTCAACAAAAGGTATTTGATATTTACACAACAATAACAGGGCGAACCTTGGGAGAGGGCGACCCTGTTACTTTATTTTTAAATGTAATTTCGGAAATTATTATCCGATTATTAAACGATGCCAATTATGCAGCGAAACAAAATCTGTTAGCATATGCAGAAGGTGATAATTTAGATCACGTTGGAGCTGTTCCTGCTGCCGTTGAGCGATTGCGGGCAACAAAAGCAACTACGACTATCCAAGCTACCTTGTCAGCAGTGCGTACGAACTCTGTTATTATTCCAAAAGGTACAAAAATATCCACAGCAGGTGGCGAATATTTTGTTACTGTTGAGAATTTGGTAATTCTACCAGGTCAACTCAATGGGTCCGTAAAAGCAGAAGCACAACGTACAGGCGCACAAGGTAATGGGTTTAAACCAGGTGAAATAAGTACAATTATTGACCCTATAGCATTTGTGGATACGATGAGTAACACCACATTGTCTGAAGGTGGCTCTGATACAGAGGATGACGAAGCCTATCGTGAACGTATTCATGAGGCTCCTGAATCATTCTCCGTGGCAGGCCCTGAAGGTGCCTATGAGTATTTTACAAAATCTGCATCACACCTCGTGGCCGATGTAGGTGTATCCTCTCCACATCCTGGGGAAGTTAATATCTATCCATTACTATCTGGCGGTGGTATTCCAGGGCAAGAATTGCTTAAGACTATTACGGATTATTTGTCTGATAAGAAACGTAGACCGTTAACAGATAAGCTAACTGTATTAGCCCCTACTACTACGCAATATAACATCGATGCTAAGTACTACATTGAAAAAGGTGCCGATGCCACAGTGGTAAAAGCTAAGGCAGATAAAGCCGTCAATGACTATGTAATTTGGCAAAAATCTAAATTAGGCCGTGATATAGTGCCTAGTCGATTGGTGCAAATGCTCATGGATGTATCTGGAATTAAACGCGTTGAAGTGACTGCCCCTGTATTTACTCCGATTGCAGAACAAAGCGGTGTGGCAGTAGCCAATACAATCGCCGTAGTGCTTGCAGGAAGTGAGGAAGAATGATACGTGATAGTAAGTATACCAGTTCAGAACATCTTCCCTCCTCAATCGATAAGGAGCCAATTAAAGCCCTTGCTAAAACGTGGGATGATGCGTTAGCCGAATTCATGAATACGAATACATTGCTATTGTGGTCATCCGTTGATACTGAATCTGAGAGTGTCATTGATCATTTAGCGTATCAATTACATGTAGATGATTACGATAGTGGATTACCAATAGCAACTAAGCGTGAACTAGTGAAGAATTCAATTGATATTCACCGCCATAAAGGTACACCATACGCAGTCGAAAAGGCTGTACAGACTATATATTCTGATTCGAAAATAGCAGAATGGTTCGAGTATGATGGCAAGCCTTATTATTTTAAAGTTACGCTTATTACAGCACCATTAACCGGTAAATCGGATATTGTTAAGCTTATACGCGCTATCAATACCGCCAAGAATGTACGATCCTGGTTAGAGGGTATTGAATTCATTCGACGAATTAATTTCAATAAGTATTTCGCTGGGTGGTGCGGTGTGTCTAAGAAAGTGAATATCAAGTGTGATTTTACGAATGCATGGCGCATTAATTTGAATACCCATGTAACGTCTTACACAGTTGAATCAAAGAAAACGAAGATTAATGTAGCGCTAGATAATAGCGTTAGATAGGAGGAATATATGGCAGAATGGTCAAATGCAACCATGACCGATGTTGGTGCTGCTTTGCAAGCAAAGGTAAATGCGGGCAAGACTAAACTGACATTCACGAAAATCAAAGTCGGTAGTGGTGTTAATGCAACGAATCCATTGGCATTAACTGATGTAATCTCCTCTAAATGGGAGACTACTAATTTTGTAGTTAAGCTAGAAGGTAAAATTGTAAGCGTTGATACAGTTATAACTAATACTGGCATACATGAAGCTTTTCGAATGTCTGAAATTGGGTTATTTGCACAAGATCCTGATAAGGGCGAAATATTGTATGCATACCTTACGGACCCTGAACCGGACAGAATGCCGGCAGAAAGTGGCTCAGTAGTTGTATCTCAAGAATTAACCATCGGAATGGTATTTAGTAATACAGGGAATGTATCGCTAACTGTTAATATAGGTGCGTTGATAACACGTGAGCAGTTAACAGAAGCAGTTAAACAACATAACACAGATATTTCATCTCACCCTCCTATTACAGACCAAATTAAAGCAATCCTCGGTAGTGCTAACTGGAAAGACTCTCCGGCAAGTACGCTTGTTACAATTAAAAGCTTACTAGGCCAAGGTGCTATAGTTGCTTCTAAACTAAATGGCAATGGCGGATATGTAAA